>JAKAWN010000232.1 GCA_021827245.1 Acidobacteriota bacterium
TTCCTTTGTACTTCCTTTGTACCTTCCATCGGTAACACTCCTTCCGGTTCCTCCTGGGAACCTTTGCTTTGGAGTGTTACCCCTTTTCCTCAGGAATTTCCGCTCACGATCTGGTAGTTAGCCCAACCGCAACCTACGAGCCGGCCAGGCTGAGGGCGAAGCGTTGCGCCATGCCAAGCTCGATTTGCTTAAGAAGTTCAAGGGTCAGGCAGTGCCCTTTTATTGGGCAGGGTTTACCTTGGTGGGGAACACTTGCGTTCGAGTATGTTGTGGGCCGAATAATTCAAGAACTCTGTCAAGGTAAAAAGCCGTTGCGACAGGAAGTATTCAGCGCTTTAAAGGCCCGGTTGAGTCCGCCTAGATGTTGGAATTGTCTTCGGATTAGTAGAAGGTGCGGTGCTAAACCGGTGGCGTCCTACGCCATAACGTTCTTGTCTTTCAATTCTGTGGATGATAAACGAGTGCAGAACTTGTTAGCTTTGCTTGCCGAGAAATCCCGGACGATGGCACGAAAACAAAGAGAAAAACGAACAGATAAACCATGAGGCGCAATCACATACTCGCTGCCGTATGTGTACTTGACTCATTGCTGCTCGATGGTCGTATTCCAACTCTTTATCACTAACGGGGCTTTGCCCCAGCCCGACGAGCATATAAGAACGTGATGGCTCCGCTTGAAGGCGTGAGACGGAAGTGGTATTTACCTCCGTTGATGAGACCGCCGAAGCGGTCGGTGGGCCGCAAGGGCCAGCCAACAAACGGAGCCGATGATGACGATACCACACAGCGTAGCCGAGATTCTCAAGCAGCACGTCAGCCTGGAAGTCGAAGGGATTGACCGGATGTATTTGAACGTCTACGTTCCCCGGCTGCAAGTTGTTGAAGGGGTGCTGGGGTTCATCCGCCGACACCGCGGTCATCCTGTACCTTCTACCCGGATGGTCGAACCCATCACCCGTCGGTTCGTGGCGGCCATTGAAAAGTTTGCCCGTGACCACACCCTTCCCCTGATCTCGTTCGACAAGGGGCAGCGTAAGGAAGACGTGGCGGCCCGATTCCGGGTGGGCTTCTCGAAACCGGAAGGTGTAGTCTTCATCGGCAAGGCGCAGGAGCGGTGCATGGTCTATCGGACCGAGCGGCGCCATAATTCCCGCACCGGGAAGAGCTACGCCTGGATCGTGAAGTCCACCGCCATGGTCAATCATTACTATTTCTATTGTGTGGACCGCGACTTCGGCCCCTTCTTTCTCAAGTTCTGTTCCTACTTTCCTTACAACGCCAAGCTCTGCTTGAACGGGCACGAGTACGTGAAGTGCCAGCTCGAACAGCGAGGTATCGCCTACCAAGCCCTCGACAATGGCATTCTTTCTTGCCAGGACCCACGGCGGCTGCAAGCTCTCTGTGACCGGCTATCCGCCGCCAAGATCGATGCCCTGTTGCGCAAGTGGCTCCGCCTCCTGCCTCATCCCTTTTCTGCCCGCGATCGTCAGGCCGGATATCGCTATGAGCTTTCCATCCTGCAGATTGAACTCTCCCTCACTCAGGTTCTGGATCGACCGGTGACGGGCCGCATCTTCTTTGAAGAAGTGATTCGAGAGAATCTGGACATTGGCCGCCCTAAACAAGTGCAACTTATTTTTGACCGTTGGGTCACCAAAAGCACCCCCGGCTTGTTTCGCACCCGAGTCATCACCGACGGCGTGGTTCCCTCCCTGCATGTGGACTACAAAGGGACGCGCATCAAGCAGTACCACAAACAAGGCCGAGCCCTGCGAACCGAAACCACCATCAATAACGCTCGCGACTTCTATATCGGTAAGCGGCTTCACAACCTGCCCCGCCTGCGACAGATCGGCTTCCAAGCCAACCGGCGATTACTCGAGGTCGAAAAGATCAGCCACGACTGCATCCTGGCCGAAGAGGCCTTTCAGCAAATTAATCGCCCCCAGCAAGTCGCCACCCAACGGGCTTCCGCCCTGCACTTCGCGGACCCGAAAGTCCAATCGCTGTGGAACGCCCTGCTGCTATTCCCCTTGTTGCCCGCAGGCTTCTCCAACCGGGAGCTGCGCGAACATCTGGCTCCGCTGCTCGGTCAGCGTCCCGAGCAACTCACCCCAGGGCGGATGACTTACCAGTTGCGACGACTTCGCCTGCACGGCATGATTGAGCGCATTCCCGAAACGCATCGCTACCGGCTCACCGAATACGGCCTGCGAGCCGCGTTGTTCTTTACTCGCACGTACAATCGCGTTCTCCGCCCTGGTTTGGCCCAAGTGCTACCCTCCTTGCCGGCCATGACGGGCTCGCTTCGCCGGTGCTTCAACCAACTCCAGCGGGAGGTCGACGCATGTGTCATTGCTGCGCAACTCGCAGCGTAAAACTTGACTCATTTACACCAAGTTCTCTACTTCAAGATTTCTAGGGCGCTAGAAGAGTCTGTATTCCGCAGTTCAGCGCGGCTCCCCCGCACCCGATTGCGAGACAGGAGGGCCAACCAACTGTTGTCAGAACGCATGCAATACCCGAAGTAATACAACTACCAGCCGAGCATGCAAACCATTTGCGAAGTTTTTCGTCCTTAAACGGCTTACCGTTCTCAATTCTTACGCTCATTGTTAGATCGAGACGATCTTTTTCCCTCGTCATCTTCCCAGCGTAAACTATTTCCTGTGCTGTTCCTGGGCTAGGCGAGGATGATATGTACACGACTAGCCCTGTCATATCTCCTTTTATCTGCCCAGTTGGCAATATCACAATTTCAGTTTTCCCCTGATTCATCGCATTTGTCGCAACGATTTGGGAAGCAGACTGCCAAACTGGTTCGCCTGCTTCGTGAGGTTTCGGCAACCCTGCATGACTTTGCCTGACCGATCCTGGTAGCGTCTGTCATCTGCTATTGCCCAGCGAGGGCGAGGAGGGCAGACGATGACCAACGAGATTCGTGACATTCCCCCTGACATGCGGAAGGTTTTTCGGCGTCTGCGGCGATCGCGCAGTTCGCACCGCCGCCGTCTACCGCTTCCGGATTCATTGCTGGCGGCGAGAGAACTGGCGCGGGAGCACGGGATAAACCGCTCGGCGAAGGCTCTGAAAATCATTCTCGGCCCAGTGCCTTCGAAAATTGGGCATTCGTTCGGTCAGGGCCTTACACGAAGCCTGTCTATGAGCACCCTTACCCCCTCCTGTGCTCTGGCGATTCGGTCCGCCATGGTCCTCTGAAACGGCAAGCTCACGATGCCGGTGAGGACCACCACGCCATTTTGCGAGCTAACACGGATGGCAGTGAGCTTTAGTGCCGAGTCTCGCCAGAATGCGGCATAGACATTAGTCACGATTGTCTGGTCGCTCGGCTGAGAGAGAAATACGCTGGCACCCACTGAAGGAGCATCCCCAGTGTGCGACAGATTTCGTATCCTCTGGAGCGTTCCGGGAATATAAGCGAGACTGAAGGCTATTAATATAATCGCGGATACAGTGCCCCATCTCTGGCGACCGCCCCAGAACAGGAAAAGAATTAAGTACCAGATCAACGCGATAATTGGAACAAGCCTTTGAGCGTTCCCTAGAGGAACGAAAGCGGAATAAAGCCCTATGAGCAAAAACGGTACAACGATACGAGCAATGTACCTGTAAAATCCAAGTTCAACGATTGCCAACTTTGATGGTCCTAGCAAGATCAAGAGCAGACAGCCGATGGTGATGATGGGTACGACGCTGATAGCCGTTTGGGGCGGCAGAATCAGGGCAACTCCGAGCAGAACAAGCGGCCAGATCAAGACGATGGCTATCACGGCTCGTGCGAGATAATTTCCCTTCGCCCACAATACTCCTATGAATCGGAATGATTCGTCCAGAAGATCAGGCATAGCGATACCTCATTTCGATCCTTCTATTCGGTTCGCAAGCGTCCGCAAGCGCTCAGCAAGGCGGTCCGATGCTGTTTTAGGGTATTGGAGCATTTGCAAAAGTTGCTCGAATTCCTCGTCTGGAACGTCATTGAGGTATTTAAGAGTGAGGCGACGATCCGTGACGGGATCCCGCGGAATTCTTAGGAGCAGAGCTGTGAACCGAGTTCCGTCGTTACGTTCCAGAGCTTCTCGGTACCTCCTTCGGAGACTAATCATCTCAGAACCCGGCATCGTCCGGAATTCTTCTAATAATTCTGCACCTCCTGCGACTGTGCCCGCTACCTTCTGCCCTTCTCGGTGCAACTTCTTGCTGACTGCGCTTAGAAGGGCTATACCAAATCCAACTCCAGCACCGCCGAAAAACCCGGTTATGACAGCGTCCTTTGCACGCTTCCAAATGGACATGTAGCCTCCCGGTTATTAGTCCCCGCATTCGAGATGAGATCAATATAGATGGCTCTTGACCGAGACCTAAGGCCGGAGCGTCCACGACTGCGCTTTCTGAAGTGCCTCCTGTTGGCGCTGTGCCTCCACTTCTTGCTCGTGCTGCTGTTTTTCGATCAGAGCCTGCGACTCTTTCTGCTGCTGTTCGTTTAGGGTGCGATGCTCCTGCAGTTGCGTTTCCATCACGGAGTTCCTCTCCGAGCTCTGTTTGGACTCAAGCGCGTTCAGCTCCTCAGAGCTAGCACCACGGGCAAGTAGAGCTTGCCTCTCAGCAGCGTGTGTGTTCTCCAATCCCATTCGCTCGGTCTCGTGCCGCGCGGCAAGATCTGTCCATTCCTCTAGATGCTCATGGTCTAACCGGCTCTGATCAGCAGTGTGCTCGTGCGTCAGTTTACTCTGGTCATACTCCAATCCAAGGAGTTGGGCGCCAAGAACGATGTCATGGCCCATCTTCACGGCACTCAGCATCCCCAGGGCTGTTCCTCCAATTTCTCTCCCCAAGGTCCCCGCCACTTCGTAAGCCACGAGCTCGACCGCCACATGTTCGCTGAGTCCTTTAAAGAATTCGCGCGCGTCATGGTCCAAATACTCGAAATACTCTGCCATTAATGTCTGTTTCCTCCCAGTGCGAGTTCGTCCATGAATATTGCTGCGGCTCTGACAGACACCACAAGGAGTGAGTGGGCACGCTGCTGGAGCACGTTCTCGCACCACCCGCTTGCCTCAGCCGCGCTTCTGACGGCCTCACCCAGCGTCACCGCCCCATCCCATGCACTCCAAACCGCGTAATGGTCTGGCGAAAGCCAAATCTCCCATCGCCCTCCTGGCGTCACCAATCTGAACCGAAATTTTCCATCGTAATCTTTAATGAACGCGCGTGGTACTGGCCTGATGGTCGTGATGCGTTCCCAGTCCTCACGCCAGTCACCCCCCAACTGGAGAAGTAAGCGCCCTGCGATAAAATGATCTATGTCTTTTAGGACCTCCGGAACATCTCGCTTCCATTTATCCGCCATGAGATGAGCAAGTTCTTGCCGTGGAAGTCCTCGCCATGCGGATATCCAGAGATCCTGGCCTTCCACGTCGAGTGAGCAAAAACGTCCACCCCGACGGACGGCGAAACGCCTTGCATCACCGGGCGGCTGCGGCTGGCAGCCTAAGGGAATTCCAATAGGAAGGACGGCGCGGAGGTCCTTCGCAAGGGGGACAGCCTGGCGCGGTGTATCGGCACCGTCATGTGAGGATGGTTGAGTCATAGAGCTTGGTCTGGGTGACGAAAGGCGAAAAACCCGGCAAGAATACGATCCCCTGGCCCGGCAGGAGATTCCAAATGTCATGGTCTTCCACGACGTGGCCTGTTATAACTTGCTGAAACGGGTGACCGGGAATTTTCGAGATCGTTACAAGTTTTTGATTAGAGCCGGCAATTCCCTGAATAAACGCTCGTGTTTCCGGGTTCGTGGTGCGGAAAGCCAACACCGTATTGAAGCCAGAAAGAATGCTGTCCGCTTCTTCACCATAAGCCGCCTTCACTTGTGCATGGCTTTGCATCCCGACAATGAAGCGCAGTCCGAATTCCCGCCCAAAATTCAGCCCATGATCTAAGTGCATCAGGCGCGGCAGGAGACGGAATTCATCCAGGAAGAAAAATACACGGCCTGGCTGTCCCGGGGAAGCGCTCAAAGCCTCCTTGATGGCCAAATCTACCAGAAGCCTAAACAAGCGAGCAAGCGCCTTGCCCGCTTTGATCCTATACTCGATAAATAGAGACCTTCCACCACGCTCCCTGACGGCCCTGCGGATCGAGAGATCACCGGGGCATCGGAACCGCCCGACAAACACATCCCTTAGAACCTGCGTTAAGGATGCAAGCACGCCTCCAGCCTGCTGGCCCTGATCACCGATGTAGTTGATGAGACCGCGCGTGTAGGCGTTTTTTCTGAGATCATCGACGATCTTGTCCCGCGAATTTCCCCAATAGCGACAGAGCGACGCATTGCTCAGACGAGTGCCGGGGCCGTCTTCAGACAACAGCTCGCTATAGGCGAGTGAACTTGCGAACAGTTGCATTGCCGCAAGCGGAAAGAACGGCTGAGCGTTTCCTTTAATGTCGTCATCAAAAAGCGTGTGTGCAATCTCGTTAGCGGTTTCTTCCTGATCGTCACCGTTGCTCTGGCTGGTTTCTAGTTCCGAGAGTAAGTTCCACGGCTGTGCGTCTTCGTTCTGCCGCGGATCGTTTACGACAATGTCTCCGTGTCGGCCGAAGTGGCGGAGATAGTCCCCCTTGGGATCAAAGATGACGATGATGTCTTTAGGTTGTAAGTTCTGCCGCACCCCGTGCAGGAGGTGATAAATAGCGTTTGTTTTGCCTTGTCCGATTCCACCTACGACCAAGACGTGTCCTCCCAGCAGGCGATCTGGAAAGAAAATGTCACTGTTGCTTTCCGTAGGAATCCGAATTGGTGACTGGTCAAGTGCTGGCACTTGATGAGCCAACGAAAGCCCATCAACTACCGGAAGCCCCGGAGCAACCGATTTGTCTGCGAGCGACATTCCGTTCTGGTTACCTCACCGCGCAACTAAGCTGAACCTGTTCGTATGCGATCCAAAACTTGATTGACTTCCACGGAAACTCTTGCGCCGACATCTTCGGCTACCGGCACCAAGGGAGCTGCAGGGACTGGGGGGTAGGGCTTTTGGATTCCCCAGCGGAACTTAAAAGGCCGAAGCGAATCCTCAGCGATTCGCCGATCGGATGAAAAGTTGCCGCGGCCGAACCGAACTCGCACCTCGGGGCCATGCAGGTGTCCTTTGAGAACTCGAACTCGGTTCCATGGCCGCGGAAGAACGGTTAGCGCCGGAATTTCCAGAGACCTTTCCGAAGACCTCAGCGCGGCCCGAGAAAACACACGGGCAAGGAACGCGAAAATGCCAAGAAAGACAGCGGTCACCCCCAGCGGCCCGCCCGCCGAATGGGGGGACGCGAGCCAGTAACCGATGAGCGCACCGATAGCACTGACGATCAAGAGCGGAAAGAAGAAAACACCCAGCCCCAACATGACTCCGAGGGCCTGTCCGAGGCGCCGGAAAGGTCCTTTGCGGGTCCCATACAAGGTGTGCACTCCAAGGGTTTCTAGCCGAGTCTGAGCGGAGATGAAGTTTTGCCAGGTTGTTTCAGTGCTCCAACCCCCGGCTGATATTCGTCGCTGCACCACCAAGCGGCGGTCGGTCACAGCCACGCGTCCCACATATCCCGGTGCCTTACGAGGACCAGACAGGGCCCAGTTACCCAGGATTTCTTCGCCGCTCATGCAGGCTAGATCATCGACCAGGTTTGCTTTCTCTGAATGAGGCCCATTTGAGTCGTGAACCGCATGTTCGCCAAGTGTACGAACAGCCGCCACCCTGGCTCCTAGTTCACGCCACATTCGTTCGCCACCAGCACCTGACACCGGAATTGTCATCTGCCAAAGGAATGGTTCGGTATCACGCGCATTTGTTACGTTCGGTCTCGGAGGGCCAACGGTTATGTCCCCCCGAGAGTCTTCGGTTCGGTCAAGCCAGGACGAACCCGTAACAGGAACCAGGTAGGAGAAATGTCTCGGTTTGAACACGGAATAGATCTCCATTGCCATCAGACCGGCACCGACTACGGAGCCAAGCGACGGAAATGAGAAAACGAGGGGAAGGGAAACCGCAGCCACACTTGCGGCGTGGGGTATATCCACCGCCCGACCGTTCACTCTCCACTGTTCTATTCCTTCTAAATCGCTCAAGGCAATTTCCCAAATCATGCCTCCGTTCTGGGGCTTGCTCAGAATGAGGCGGCGCGTGGTCAACCAAACTGCGCCGTCTGGAGCAAAGTCATAATGTTGGCACAGTGTCTCTTGCTCCGCGAGCAAGCATGGGCAGCCTTCCGCAGCCGTCCTGG
The DNA here is from genome assembly GCA_021827245.1 of Acidobacteriota bacterium. The sequence goes on from JAKAWN010000232.1 coordinate 8,284, forward strand.
AGGCAGTCCCAACTTCGCCCCGCTCAAGCAATTCCAGCCAGAGAGCCCCTAACTCACGACCGGCTTGAGCTGACATACCAACCACCGGATAGCGTCCAGTGTAATCAAACAGAGGACCAAGCGTCTTCTTCTCCCGGCGGCCTCCACTGATCAGTACTGGGTTGGCGGTGACGAAAACCGTGGAAACCCTATCTCCTGATCCCATCCGCAGGAGCTGTCGAATCTCTGGAAGAGACGCTTGCCACATCAAGTTCTCAGCTTTACCTCCTGCCCCGTTGAATATGTTCACCCGAGACCGGGTAATCTGAAGCTCTCCCGCAGGTCCTCCCACATCGCCCAACCTGACGGGATAGGATCGAACCGCTTCCTCGGGTTTGACCCTTGCGTGGAAATCGTACCGCTCTGTTTCCTGCACGGGAGGTTGAGAAGTGGTGACCGGCGGTTGCAGGTCCCAACCCACTTGCGACCCCTCTGCCTGATGCGTGCCAGCCCTTGCCCCATGAAGTTCTTGAGTAAGGCGCTCACATAACGAGCTAGCCTCAGAGAGCGGGGCTGGGATGATGAGAGGACCGGGCCGGCCGAACGCGATCAACTGGCGAGAAGGAACCACACCGAGGTTGCGGTAAAGGGCTTCATACGGGTTCCAACCTGAGAGTGTCGGGGAGACGAATTTTAGCTGGTCTCGTCGCAAAGCTTCCTCTCCCCAAGCCACGACAAGGCTACCCTCGCCGGGTCCAGCCGGGATGCACGTGACCCTAACCGAAGGATCAATCATGATCTCGCACATCGCCCACATATTATGCCCAGTACACCGAACAATCAGGCGGAAACTTGTGAGCCACACCTCGAGGTGCATACCTTGACTGGCTCGTAAACTGTCCGAATACCGCAGGTTCTCTTCTTCGGCCAGACGCACAGGTGCACCGGATAGCTGGCCAAAGTTAACATTAGAACCGAACCCTTGCTGTAATGCGACAAGCCTGGCACCGAGTCCTTCGAGTTGGGAAGTTACGCTCTGCCAATCAACATCGACGAAATAGTCGTAGGTGGCCGCTAAGCTATTCGCGTACACATTCCTCGCATCATCGAAACGGAAGAGTGCTGTCCCCTCGGGTTCCACTGAAAGGGCGCCTGATTGGGAGGATGATGCGTGCCACCGGATTGCCCGAATCGCCTCCGGGAATACCTGCCGTACCCGCACTCCATGCTTAGTCTCGCATTCCTCTAGAAGACGAAGGTTCGTGAGGTACAGAGTTGAAGGAGGGCGTTTAAGGAATCTCGATAATCCTTGCAATGCAGGAGATCTGTACGCCCAAATGAGATCTTCGCCTTGAGCTAGTCGAGCCGACGCGTCAGGGTGATTAACCATGGGCGTCTGGGGATCGCCGCCCTGTCGGAGGATAGCAAGGCGGCAAAGAAGATCGCGGACCTCGCTCGCACCGTCTTGTCTAAAGCAAAGCCCCATCGAGTGTCCCGAGGGATCGAAGAAGGCATCCCGTCGTAATTTTTTTCTTAGCTCTTGGGTTTCGGCATTATAGCGTGGGCCCGGTCGTGGGCCCGTCCGGATGCCGTGCCGAGCGCGCATCGAGTCGCTGGCGCTCTGAAGACCTTCCGCTAGAAAGGTGAGTGCTCGTTCTCCTAGATCTGTTCGTAAGTCATGATCACCGACCGCTTGGCCATGGTGCGTACCGGCAAGTATCGCTTTAGCCACTAAACTCAGGGTCGGGCAATCTCCGCTCCTGCCGTTGGTCTCGGCTTGGGTGATCTGGTCAAGTGGAATTGAACAGGAGCGGTTCGCCATTCTTCTTTGTGCCTGAGGTACCCACTCCAGAAGAAGGCGTTGCGTCGTCAAATATAACGATCCTGTGATCGACGGATTGAGTGTCGATCCGACGGGGTAGGAGCCCAAGAGGGCCTCTCCGGAACTCAGTTGCAAATTAGGGGGGATGTCCATTTTCAACTCCGGTGACGCTCCGCAGCATACATCCGGCGGCCACTGAATGCAACTGTCGGTCGGGTTATGTCAAAGCTCTTTAGAAATGTCCCCTTGGTTAACTCATTAGAAGTGTCCCCTCTTTGTCGTTCCTGTTTTTCTGTTTTTTCTCTCTTTCTTTGGTTTTGTTGTTTCTGATTTCTTCGTGGG
>JAKAWN010000233.1:0-2280 GCA_021827245.1 Acidobacteriota bacterium
CCATGTCAAGATAAATGTTAAATATATTCGTCACTATTATGGCCTTTCGGAAAGCCCCCACTGAAAACAAACCGTTTGCTGGCTAAAAAAATCAAAATCTCGCTTCCGAGCGCGGAAGTCAGGTTAAGTGCTCCCGGGTATGGCCGACAAAATATTGGGCATGGAAGCCTCTTCATGCCGAGCGCAGTATATGCACCCAGCATAGACAAACCAAAGTTAAACATATTACGCCTCGCAGTCATGTTGCGCACCCCAATTACCCATTCGTCTGGAAAGACGTAGAGGACCGTGATATTCTATTGTTGTATGTGGGGCAATTCTCGAAAGGCAGAGAAGGGCCTCTCTGATGTTCATCCTCACGCGTAACTATCGCTTGCCTTCAGTTGCGCTCTCGTCAGTAATATTGGTGGTGTGTTTGGCAGTCATGCCCGTGGTTGCTCAGGGCCCTCCCGATGTCAACCCGCCACTTCCCGATTCGATGTCATTAAGTACACGCAGAATGCAAATTATGGGGCAGCCCGGGAATGTGTGGGTGCTTGCGGGAAGAGTGATGACGCTGGAAGGGGATGTGATCCGGGGCGCTCGTGTACAAGTAAGTCCACTTAAGGCCGAGGACTTAAGGATTTTCAACACGGATGCTTCCGGTGATTTCCAGACTTTCTATTCACCGATGTATGAGATGGCCACGGACTTTAAGGTGGAGTTGACCGTTTCGAAAAAGGGTTTCCAGACGGCGCACCAATTGATTGATTTAGGAGATTTCCCAGAAGCGGTTCGGCTCCCCATAACGCTCTTGCCGGAGGAGCAGGATCCCAGCCTGCTTTCGCGGCAGGACTTGAATTCTCACCTTCTGCCTGAACTGCAATCGCTCGGCTCCGGCGACCGCATCTCGTCCAAGAGCGAAAAGGCGTACGCGAAGGGTGTCCAGGAGTTTGTGGGCAAGGGGCGGCCCGATCATTCGCTGCGGTATTTTTCTGACGTGGTGAAGCACAATGCCGCGTGCGCAAAGTGCCGGACCATGCTGGCGCTTGCCGAACTCGATTCGGGAAATTGGGACGGTGCCGCCCGGGACGCCGATTCGGCCCTTGCGTTGACCTTTAAGGATCCACGGACCGGAAGCCCAGAGGCGATGCTGCTTGCGGGAGTGATGGAAAGCTGGATGCACAATCCCCAGGCTGCGACAAATTTCCTGGTCAGGGCGAACTACCTTGATCCGAAGGATGCGCTCGTTCTACAAGAGATCGGCCGGGCGCAGTTGCACCTTCACAAGTATGAGATAGCCGACTCCTACCTTTCACGAGCCCTCGTAGCCGGCGCCGGCCCGGAAGCGCGCCTCCTGCGGGTTAAGGCTTTACTCGGGGAAAACAAGGTCGGTGAGGCCAATACGGAAATGAATCGCTATCTCAACGGAAGAGAAGTGAAAATGATGCCGCTCTGGGTTCGCCAGATTTGGGCAGAGGTCCGATCTCGCAAGAAGATTAATGTCCTTTACGCCGGGTCTGATAAGGGAAAGATGAGAACGAGCGACATCGCAACCGTTGACTATCTTCATTACTCCGCCCGACAGCTCAAGGGCCTTGAGGCCGCGAAAGACCAGAGTGAACTGGAACGCATCCTGACCGCAGTCGGAAAGAATGTCGCCGCGCTATTCCTGGATTTCCAGAACACAACCTCTCTGGAGAAGGTTCACCTGGAAAAACTTCTTCACAATGGCAAGACGGCGGAATCAATGAACGAGAAATTTCGTTATCTTTGCCTGATGACTTCCGACCCTCGCGTCCCCCTGCTTATCGAATACCGAAAGAATATCGATCCGGATGATAGAAAGCCGGGCTCCTTGGAAAGTGGCTACATGCTGACTTCCGGTTTCGTGTCAGCCGCGCTGATCTTCCACCCGGCTTATCAGTCTCAGTCAACGTTCCGTCATCTGGGCCGCCAGATGATGGACGGCCGCGAGACTTACGTGATAGCCTTCGCCCAGCTTCCCCAGAAGACAGAGCTGGTCGGAATGTTCAGGTTCGGCGATAGCGGTAAGTCAGCGCCCACTTTCGAACAGGGCCTGGCTTGGATTGATGTTCAAAATGACAAGATCGTCCACCTCCGCACAGATCTCTTGAAACCGTTACCCGAAATTCGGCTGACGAAAGAGTGCACTCAAATTGACTATCAGGACATCCATTTCAAGCACAGTGCTCAGGGACTTTGGCTTCCCAAGGATGTTACCGTGACCGTGGGCTGGAAGGGCAAAACACTTCGCAATGTACATCACTACTCAGACTT
>JAKAWN010000233.1:2290-10399 GCA_021827245.1 Acidobacteriota bacterium
TTCAACGTTGCGCACACCGAAAGAATCAAGAACCCTGAACCAGCGAAGGTGAGCCCCAAGGTTCCTGCTGATTCCCAAGGCCGCCACAAATAGGCTCGCACGTTTGCTCGACGGTCGGGCGAATGAATCCTGTGGATCGAACTCCCTGCTTTGTGAATGGGTGGGCGAGTGCACGACCCGTAGGCGGGCGGGGCGTATGTGCGCCACGAAAATTCCATGCATTTTTCGTTGACCTCCAGCGATTAAGCCGGATCGTTCCGGAAGTGGGCTGAGACGTCTCATGATGTCGCCGGGCACGTTCACCGCGACGGGTCCGGTCAGTATGGTCATCAAGTTTGCCTTCGACCTCCAATCGAATGATCAGCTCACGGGCGGACCAGCTTGGATCAATTCCGAAGGATGCGATATCGAAGCGAAGGAGCTTGATTCATCCGTCGAAAGCATGAAGGGCATCCTTTTCCAGACGAGACCAGCGAAATCCGGCTCATGGTCCAATCGATGCTTGCGGACCGTTTCAAGTTGAAGGTGAGTCGCGAGACGAGAGAACTTCCCGTATATGCTTTGGTGGTCGCGAAGCACGGTCCGAAGCTGACCGAATCGAAACTTCCACCTCCCCGCAATCATGGGTTCCACGGATTGCGGTTTATGGGATGGGGCGATCTATCACGGCAAGCAGCGTCTATGAGTCTCCTGGCTAACGTGCTAACTCAGCACCTGGAGAGACTTGTTGTGGATGAAACGGGGCTCAAAGGTCGGTATGATTTCACCCTCAAATAGACCCGGCCAGGAACAGAGGGCCCTCTTCATGGAGGCTACGGGAGGTAATCCCGGCATGTACAAGGTCGCTCCTGCTGAACTCTCCGGTCCTTCAATTTATACGGCGCTCCAGGAACAGCTCGGGCTGAAACTAAAATCGAGAAAGGCCCCGGTGCCCCTTATTGTAATCGACCACATCGAGCCGCCCACGCCGAATTAGCTACAGATCGGGATAGGGGGAGCAAGGCGGTTTCCGCCCACCTGTTCCGCGGCCTCCGCTCCCCAACCTCTTTCGGAAAGTCAGGAACGTCACAGGACAAGAGGCGCGGACTCAATCCAGCGGTGGAGGGCTCCCTTCCCGCAAGGTGGCTTCTGCATATCGGAGAGCTTCTTGGACCTCGGCCTTTTGTAGCCCCTATTTACCAGCAGACTTCCAAAATTCATGTACTTCGTCAATCCCTCAAGAAAATCAGCCAAGGGTGTACCCTGAGAACGCATGCAGGGCGTCGGCTGGTTCAGGTACGGGTCCTTGGCCAAATAGCTCCACCGGGCGACTGGTCTATCCACGATTTGTCCCGCTGTTTCTACTGCCTTCCGCCTTATCGCGGGATCGGGCAAGGCGTTTCGGCTGAGGCTGGAGGCGCAGCGCACGCTCTGTCAGCTCCAGATTGAGGGGTATACTCGCGCCGTGGCCTCAGATGCCTTGACAATATCCGCGTCCGGGTAACCACGGCACCGGTTTTGCGCCGTAGGATTTCTGCGGAATACTGACGAGCCGACGGCATTGACGGCGATGCCGCGGCTACCAACTTCAAACAGAACCGTTCCTCCAGGTGTTGGTACCATTAAAGGCGCAGGATATAACAACTGGGAGCTGGAATCTCCAATCGGAATTCCAGCCTTAGTTCTTAAGTGTCAATTTGTGCTCGCTGGAGCCTGTCGCTGTAGTCGACATAGACGGCCTTCCATTCCGAATAGACGTCCAGCGCAGCGCTGGCCGCTTCGCGGTGTCCATTGCCTGTCTGCTTGGTTCCCCCGAAGGGCAAGTGGATTTCCGCGCCGATCGTGGGTGCGTTCACATAAAAGATGCCCGTATCCATCTCCTGCATGGCCTTAAAGGCGTTGTTAACATTTCGCGTGTAAATTGATGACGAAAGGCCATATACAACACCGTTTCCGATCTCGATTGCATGGTCGAGATTTTCGCATGGAATCAGCGAAACCACGGGCCCGAAAATTTCTTCCTGGCAAATCCGCATCCGGGACGTGCAGTCGGAAAAGATCGTTGGAGCGTAGAACCACCCACGATCATACTCCGTTCCCGTCAACCGCTTCGCTCCACAAAGCAGCCTGGCCCCTTCCTGTACGCCGATTTTCACATATTTCTCAACGGTTTTGAGCTGTGCCTCGTTGATAAGCGGTCCCACCTGGACGTCGGGATTCATCCCGCTGCCCACTTTCAATTCGCCGACCCGCTGCACGAATCGGCTTGTAAAATCAGCATAGACATCCTTATGGATCACAATACGGCTTGAAGCAGTGCAACGCTGGCCGGTTGTTCCAAACCCGCCCCAGATGGCTCCGTCCAGCGCCAGGTCGAGGTTGGCGTCTTCCATCACCAGGATGACGTTCTTCCCGCCCATTTCCAGGCAAACGCGCTTGAACTGGTCGGCTCCCGCGTGCGCAACTTCCCGGCCAACTTCCGTTGAGCCAGTGAAGGAGACCAGCGGTACATCAGGGTGGCGGACCAATGGTGCGCCCGCTTCCGGCCCGAACCCGCTCACGCAGTTGACCACTCCCGGCGGTAGCCCCGCTTCCTCAAGCACGCTGACCAAGTTGAAAGTCGAAAGCGGAGTGTCTTCTGCTGGCTTGATAACCAGCGTATTACCGCAGACCAGTGCTGGCATGATTTTCCACGCAGGAATAGCCATCGGGAAATTCCACGGCGTGATCAGGCCGCAGACGCCAATCGGGCTCCGCACGGACATAGAAAATTTGTTGGGAAGCTCAGAGGTTGTTGTTTGTCCCGAGAGCCGGCGGCCCTCACCAGCCATATAAAATGCCATGTCGATGGCTTCTTGCACGTCGCCCCGAGATTCTTCCAAAGGCTTGCCCATCTCGCGCGACATGTCGCGCGCCAGGGCGTCTTTGCGCTCCATGAGCAGATGGCCGGCTCGAAACAGGATCTCCGCACGCTTGGGCGGAGGAGTGTGCTTCCAGCCGCGATAGGCTGCTTTGGCCGCTTCCACCGCTTTTGCAATGTCTTCGGCATTGGACCGCTGAAAACTTCCGGCGACATCATTCGTGTCAGCCGGGTTAATGTTTTCAAATGTCTTACCGCTGACTGATTCCAGACGTTTCCCGGCAATAATGTTCTTGTAAATTTGCTTTTCGTTCATCGCTCCTCTTTATCGCCATGGCAAACTCCCAAAGAAAAAGGAAGTCGTCAGATTTTGGGGTAACTCTATACCTTATACATTTGGATGGATTGTGAATACCGCTTGTTGTATTGAATCAAAATGCTGTCTGATAACGCGCGGAGCCCAGGCACCGGTTTTGCGGCGGGGGCTTTGGGGTGTATAAAATTGGCAGGGCAGAGCAGGGAAGCGAGTAGCGCGTCCATAACTGCCCAACACGAGCCCCTGATGGAGTCCAATCTGTGTCAGGGGTTATTGTGTCCCAAGTTGGATGAAAATCTCAGAGCATGGGATCCCTAATCCGGGATTGTCTCTTCGGCTGGCATTGGTAGAGGCGCCGGACGATATTGTGTATCGAAGATTGAATGTCGTCAGGAAGAGATTTGAACTGCTCCAAGAAGTCCTCCGGTACCGCGGGAACCTGAATGGCCTCACTCGTGTCGGGAGCACGGTACTTAACATCTGAACGACTACCGGCTGAAAGCCGGTAGGTTTTCCAACGACTGAAAGCCGCATTTGCGGCTCAAGCCGCCTGAAGATTTCCCGGCTTGCGCCGGCTTAAGGCTCCTCCGGCGCGGTGGTCTTGAATCCTTGGTCATCTTGATCCCATTTCTGGCTTTCGATGTACTCCATGATTGTCTTCTCATCTACCGCGATGACCGCCCCTCGGATAATGCTCACCTCCCGCGCTTGCTCAGTTACTTCCCCGCACAGTATCTTGTACCGATATTTCGTGATCAGACCAGATGGTACTTGATGTCCCACACTGCATGCCCTTTCAATCGATATTCTCCCATCCCTCCTCTGCCTCCTTCCCCACTTGGAGGCTAAGGCTTACCACCTGAAGGGTGATGGGATTAAACCGGGCACGTCGAACTAAAAGTCCTGTAAATTATTGATATGGCGCGAGCAAGCCTGTAAGCCGAATTCTGTTCCCCGGCGGACCGGGGCGGCGATCATTCCTCTAGCCCCACCATTGCTGATGGGGTCAAGCGACCTACCCGAGAGTCACCAGCCCGTAGCGGCGATCAGCGACCACTGCTCGATGCAACCGAGAGATGCGGTAATCGCGTATCGCCGCTACAGCGCCTTGCGGAGCGGGCCACTCCTCCTCTCCTATTTGGTCTTGCTCCGTGTGGGGTTTACCCTGCCCCCGATATCACTACCGGGGCGGTGCGCTCTTACATTGAGCCGGCTGACCGGCCGCACCTTTTCACCCTTACCCCGAAAATCGGGGCGGTATATTTTCTGTGGCACTTTCCGTGCCGGAGGCGTACGCTCCGAACAGAGATCCACCTCCAACCCTCGCTGTTAACGAGCACACTACCCTGCGGAGTTCGGACTTTCCTCTCCCCCGCTCCTGCTAGCCCGGCCAAACCCTCACGAGTCTGGCACAAGCGCATTTGCGGAGCAGCGATCGTCTGGCTTGCCCGCGCTAGTTCTATGTTAATCTGCCTGTATGGGAGGGTCAAACCGCTCTTTAGCCCGGCATTGGCGATTGCCACAATCACTGCTCGCGCCGCTCCAGGGAGGATTCAGCGCTCTTATGAGAATTACAGCCTTTCGGCCCCGTGCGTGCTGCGAATCGCCGGCCTGCAACCATGGAACCTATGCTAAGGGTGACCGTGAGCGACGGTGGCGTGCGCTGAAAATCTTTGTTGCGCTCTTTGCCTTCGTCTGCTTTTCGATCGTAACTCCCCTGGTCCTGTCCAGCGAGCCATCACAGGCTGTCGCCGCGACAGCCCAGAAAGCCGATTCTTCCTCGCTTCTGAACCAGGCCGACCAGATTCTGCAGGAGATGAGCCGCATCACGGTCCTTCCTATCAAGGCGCCGGTGAAAAAGAAGGTAGTCAGCCGTGCGGAAGTGAGAAAACTGCTGATCCACAACCTACATGCCGATTACACGCCGCAGCAGATCCACGTGCAGGAAGCGACGCTCCGCGCTTTCGGCCTGATTTCCAAGAGTTTCGACCTGCAAAAATTCCTCATCAGTTTCTACACCGAGCAGGCTGCTGGTTTCTACGATCCACATACGAAAACGATGTACATCGCTGACTGGATTCCTCCCGACATGCAGAAGATGGTCCTGGCCCACGAACTGACCCACGCCCTTCAGGACCAGAATTTCAATCTCGAACATTACATGCAAGCGGTGCAAAAGGACGACGATGCGGAGGCCGCCCGGCAGGCCGTCGTGGAGGGATACGCGACCGCTGCCATGTTCCAGAGCATGATCGGCACGATGCCACTCTCGGATCTGCCCAACCTCGACGCGGTCCTCGAGCCACTCATCCGCGAGAAGATGGCCGAATTCCCTGTTTACTCAAAAGCTCCTTTCTTCTTCCGGCTGCAGGCGCTTTTCCCTTATGTCCAGGGCTCAGGCTTTATTGAGAAAGGCCTCCGCCGCGGAGATTGGAAGAGTCTAAACGGTCTGTTCACGTCTCCGCCCACTTCGACCAAGGCCATCTTCCAGCCGGATATCTATTTCAACCATGTAAAGCTGCCTGAAATTCGGCTTCCGCAGAAGAACCCGCTCAGTTCAGTACGCGGCCTCAAAATGCTTGATGAGAATACTATGGGAGAACTGGGCTTCGATGCGCTGCTGGGACAATTCCTTTCCGAAGACGCGGCAAAGACCGCCAGTTCAAACTGGATGGGCGACCGCTATATTGTTTACGAAGATCGTGCCGCTCAAAGTTACGCGCTGATTGCCAGGACTCGTTGGGCCAGTCCAGAGGCCGCACTCACATTTTTCCGCGATTACCACACGATACTCACCCAGAAATATCCGGAACTATCTCCTGATCCCCGTTCCACGCTTGAGCGGTTTATCGGCCATGCCTCCTCAGGAGAGGTCATCATGCTCGACATGGGCGACGAGGTTCGCTGGGCCGAAGGCGTGCCTGCCGACAAAGTTGACGCCATGACGAAGTGGCTGGCATCCCTTTAGCTCCAATACTGTTCAGTTAATGATCCTTAGTACCTATGTTTCAAGATTCTGTGCGAAACGGGCAGAAAGTTGAGTTACGACGCGGCGCTGAAGGCAAGTTGGGGAATGAGCACCAACTCTTTGAGCTTCAGGGCGGCGGCGATGATTTCTTTGCCGAAGTGGGTGAGGTAATAGCGGTACGTGCGGCCCACTTTTTTGATGAATCCGTGGAGCCGCAGGCGTTTCAGCAGGCGCGACACTTGCCCGCCGCTGTTCTGGGGCAGGTGGTCGCGCAGGGTTCGGTTCTGTAGGCACGGATATTGAACTCGCCTCGGGCGAGAGCTTCGATCAGTTGCTGATCTTCTTCCGAGAAGAGGTTGAAACCCCGATAGGACCGCTCATGCTCGATCACGGTTTCCGACAGCTTGCGCAACTTCTCGACCCCGGTGCGGGGATCGGCGAGGGCCGAGATAAATTCCAAGTAGCGCCGGTTGGCGGCGCGCAGGGCCTCGCGCAAGGCGGGCAAGCTGTAGAGGGTCTTCTTCATGTGCGTCCATTTGGTGATGCGGGTTCCATCGCGCTGTTCCACCTCGCGGTAGTGCGGGAAAAAGGAGACGTCGTTGACGGTGGTCTCGATGCGCAGGATGAGGCCGAACTTGTCGTACATCTTCAAGCTCACGGGTCCCATGGTGTGTTTAATCCGCGTCCCTTGGATGCGAAGGTCGAAGCGGTTTCCGATTTCGTCCTGATAGTTCCCGTGCAGCTTCTTACCCAAGAAGGTAGCCACGTGCTCGGGCTTGACGGCGTGGATGGCGGTGCGCGTCAGGTTCTCATAGAGGGTCTGCAAGTCCGCTTGGCGACGGAACACGATGTCCGTAGCATACTCGGTCTGATTCAGGCTCCAGTGGTAAGACACCCCCAAGCCGGCGATGACCGGACAGTAGCGCCGGGCGAACTCGTCCAGCTTGTGATGAATCTTCTCCACACGCCAGCCCTCGGCCAAACGCTGCGCCTGTTCCCAATCGGCGATCTGCGTGAAGGCGTTGTCGAGCAAGGTGTAGTCGAGGTGGCGTTGGCGCAATTGGGCGGCCAGCCAGTGATGGCCGTTGAGATAAACCTGCAGCCGAAAGGGGCACCAGGTCGGAACGCGGACGTAGCCCAAGCCCAATTCTTCGTCGAGGAAATAAAAGTAGTAGTGCAGACACTTGCCGTCGGCGGGCCGCAAGAAGGTCTTCCCGCTTTTCTTGGCGTGCCAAGGCTGGTAGCTGGCGCAAGGTTCCATGGCCGAGAAGATGCATACCAGGCCGGGATGGCGCCCGCGCTTCGCGAGGATTTCTTTCACCCGGGCTTCTTTGCGGAAATTCTTTTTGCGGATGAACAGGATCTCCAAACCCTGCTCGGCCGCCACTCGCTCGGCATTCTCGCGCAAGGCGTGGCGCAGCGGCTGAGCAAAGCGGGGGTAATCAAAAATCCGGATCTGCCGAGCCTTCAGGTATGCCGTCATGCCCTCGGCATAACAGAGGCCCGGCAACGTGCCTTGGATCAAGATGCGGTCGTAACACGAAAGCACGCCCGCCATTTCAGCAGCATGTCGCTCGGTCAACAGTTCCATGGCCCTTCCCACTTTCCTGGGAGGAAGACATCATAGAGAACCTGCCGAGCCCGCGCAATAACTCAACCTGTTTGGCTCCGGCTACGCCGGGTTAGGGATGCGGAAAAGTCGATGCGGCGCGTCAGCCCCCGCTTGCAGAGCCGCAGTGGGTAGTTACTCATTTTGCGCTTTACTCCGCGAGGGTTGATACGGTGGCGACTGGAACTGACGCGCTCCTGTAAAATCTCCTGGAGGATGGCCTCATGAAAGGCTCTTTTCCGCCGAGGGGGGAATAGCAGCATAGCGGGCCATGCGCCGTTGTACCACGCGCACGGCATGGAGGAAGGAGAGGTGGTCGGGGTCTTCGTCCGCCTCGAGTGCGGCCTCGTGCATGAGGCCGCGAATGGCAAAGTGAG
>JAKAWN010000234.1 GCA_021827245.1 Acidobacteriota bacterium
GTCGGGATGTCACTGGACCGACTAGGTGGCAAGAGCCCGGCATTCGGACCACCGTGCAGCTTCGTCAGGGCTCTTTCCCGTGCGATCCATTCGACGCTTGCAATCATGGTTGGCAACCACCGGTCCAGGAACGCCTGATCGCGCGATATCAGGTAATACTCAGACGCTACCCACAAGACTGCGCCATTGTCGCTCAACCATGTGGGTGGGAGATATTCGCTCGGACCGGTAATAAATCCCTTTGACGAATCAAAGCTGTCGCCAGTGTTTGGAACAGGGCGCCTTCGGCTCACGTCAAGGAAAGGCTCGAGATAGGCAGCCGCCTCCTGGAAATATCCTCGCTGGATCAGGTCAAAAATGTTTATGGCTGCAACAGTAACCCATAACGCTTCGTAGTGATGCGAAGAGGTCTTCAAAATGTGATCGCCATTCGGGTAAAGGTCTGCGGTCATGAACGTTAATGGAGGCGTAAACCGCCAGAGATTGTTCAGATGCTCTTCAGGAACATTGACCTGCATGCCACGAGAAGCCTCTGCTTTCCATGATTCATTTAAGACCTGAGCGGAACGCTCGTAGTCGGAATTTTGAACCGTCTCGATCGATGCTCGGTCGGCGGGAAGATAAGGGAAAACGAGATCCAGTGTTGCCCCTCGGGACCGTGGCAACTCAAACATCGCGAGGTTTCGATCAAGCTGCGCGTAACGAAGGGCGATCGACTGAAAAGCATCGGGGAGCACACTATAGAATCGGAATGGTCGACTAGCTGCCATGACGATTTTATTTCCCGCAGTCTGCAGTTCATTACCCGCCACATACAATTTGCTGTGATACAGGGGGGCAACAGGCAAGATCCGAACATTCCGTCTGGTTTCCATAGAATAATGGATGTGGTTGCTGGCCAGTTGGGCCCACAAGCGAACCGGAGATGCGCCCGTACCCGGATCCTCAAGCGTAAACCTCAGCCTCAAGAAGACTGGTGAGTTCCATGCGCTCACATGGCATGTTCCGCTCTCGCTGGCGGCAAACGCTTCCTGAAGAAGGGTGAGACCTTGCCGATGGATTCGTATCTTGGTGGTCGGGACAAACCCGTCGGCCAAAGAGGGAACCGTCGATCCGTCATCAACCGTACGATTACCAAAGTCTGGTTTGTCTCCTACGGCAAAACTGACTTGGAGTGATGGATCCGGACGCTCCTTAACGAGCCGCCTGTCCGCATCAATCATAGTCTCAGTGTGCAAAGTAAGGTTGCCGTTCCACATCAGACCGAACTCGTCCAGGTGATCTTTACAACCTATAAAAATGATCGGGCGCAACTGGTCGGGCCATTCCACGACTGCAAGGTCATAGGAGGGCTCTTCAGGAGGCCTTTCGATGCGCGCTGCTTGCTCGGATTTTGCCGGCACCGTTGCAGAAGAAGGGTTCTTTAGAGCGGCCCATCCTGTCCCAGCGATGGCTGAATCCTTAAGAAACTCGCGACGGGTCAAGCCGGGTTTTAGCATCCGTAGGGACCTCCTTCATTCATCGGAATATGGTTGATTAGGGCCAATGGATTTCGAATGTTGTTGTCAACACGTTGCTTGGTAGAACCGATCGCAATTGCGGGATACCGCATCAAACAATTGCCGGGTGCATTGCTTCCGCACGACGGCGATGGGCGATTCACGACACCGGGCAGAAAGCCTTTTATGACGTTTTCAACCGATCGAGCAATGTTCAAGGAGGGGATTTTCATACTGTTCAGTCAAACTAGTCAAGACTTCGTCCATTCCTTTGAAGGTTTTGTTCATAAGATTGTATGCAAATGTTGCCGTGCGTGCCGTACTCCTTGACTTTTTGTTTCTGCGAATAGAAAAATCCACTATGGGTGGCTCGGGTTGAGTTGGCTTTCGACTTGTTGAGGTTGATCTCCTTGGCCAACGGAATCCACCCAATCTGAGGTAGCGGTTTCGCACTCCATGTCCGAGCGAAGTGGGCATAACGGCTCATCTGCGGCGTTGCTTGTTAACTTGGCACGAATGATGGTGGGACTCGGAGACTAGGAGTAATATGTCGGTTGAGCAATGCATGTGCGAATCAAGAATTTGCAAGTCATCCCCCAAGTGATAATGGAGCTTCTTCTCGCTGGATCGCTCCTGGCAGCTGGAAACAATGGGTGCACTCAGGCATACAGGCGGGCAACGGACCTTCTTGGTAAAGGCAGAGTCGAGCAGGCTGTAATGTCTTACAACGGCGTTGTGGAAAAATGCCCCGATTTTTATCCGGCTTACATGATGCTTGGTGTTGCCTATCAGAGCCTGGGGAGCTTCGAAAAAGCGGAACAATACCTGCGTCAGGCGGTAAAGTTATCGCCCGAATCGGCTGATCCCCGCCTTAATCTGGGTCTCTACTACCTCTCGCGAGGCAATACCTCAAAAGCGATTGTGGAGTTCAAGAAGGCAGTTACAATCGATCCCGAGGGGCCTGCGGGTTGGTTTGACCTCGGTCTCGGTGACATTAGAGCAGGAAATGTCGAGGGGGCCTTGGCGAGCCTGAAGAAAGCAAACCAGCTCGATCCTGGAAATCCAAGAATTCGACTTGCCTTGGTTGATGCAGCTCTAAAAGCAAAACAGCCGGACCTTGCTCAGCAGCAAGCCGACGAGCTGATTGCACAAGATCCTAAGAACCCGGGGCTGATGCTCGCCTTGGGGGCTCTCCTGGAAGAAGGCGGCGACGCTGCTCGCGCTGGGCAAGTGTTCAGAAAGGCAAAGGAGGTCTCTCCTGAACCACTCAAGGCGTTCCTGGAGGCGGCGAACCAGGCCACTGCACAGGGTCACTACCATTCGGGGTTAGCCATGCTGGAATTTGTCTCCGATGTGGGCAAGGATTCTGCCCCCTGGAATGAATCGATAGGTGATGTCTATTACAAGCTTGGGCAGATCAAAGCCGCTGTTAGCCACTTGCAGGAGGCGATCAGGCTTGAGCCTCGCAACGAGGACTATTACCTTGAATTTGGAAGCTTGCTGACTCAATACCACGCAGACGACGCGTGCCTTTTGGTATTTCAGTCAGCGGCCAGGATTCTGCCGCATTCGGTCAAAATCCAGTCTGCGCTCGCCGTAGCCTATATGATGGAGAAAAGGTATTCGAAGGCAGAGGCAATCTTACGATCTGTCATTAGGACCTCCCCGGGTTATCTTCCTGCATATCAACTACTGGGAGAATCTTACGGGGCCGCACGCGAATGGGAAAATCTTAAGAAAACTGGGCAAACAATTGTCACCCGTGACCCGCGGGAGGCCGTAGGCTGGTATTACCAGGCTCAGGCGGACTATGAGTTCGCGATGTCGGACGGTGGCAAGTTGAGTATCGCCGAATCGGAGGTGCGAAAGTCGCTGACCCTTCGTTCGCAATATGGGCCGGCGTCTTATTTGCTTGGCAAAATCCTCGTGGCTGAAAATCGGGGGGACGAGGCCGTTGCTGCTCTCAAGAAAGCTGCTGCACTAGATGATGATCCGACCATTTCTTATACACTTGCTCTGACTTATCGTAAACTTGGCCAGAAGAGAGAAAGCGAGGTCGCCATGAAGGATTTCAATGAGGCCGTGGCCCGAAAGAGAGCTGCATACCGAAAGTTGACCGTCAAAATTGGCGAAGCACATATGCAGACTGCAAACGAATAGACCGATAATCAAAATAATTTGGATCTGGCAATCTGTCAGAAATAACATAGCCAAGATGCTTTGGGCCAGAACACAGTAGACAGATTGTTGGCAGGTGCTTCGGGATGGATGAAAACATGAACAATGATAACCATCGAATCGTTCGAGCGGCAGCAACGTCGCAAGACCTCGTATTGTTCGAGAAAATCGAAAGAGAGCTCTATACGGCGGTAGTCTCAGACGCGCTTGATGAGTTGGGCTATCGAGATCAAGCGATGAGCCATTCTTTACGCCCACTTTTCCCGGATGTGCGCCTGGCGGGATGGGCGCGGACAATTATGTGCATCGATGTTGATGAAATCCCGGACGAGCCTTACGCAATGGAGATCGAAGCTATCGACAGTATTCTGACCGGCGAGGTTGCTGTCATTTCAACAGGTGGTTCGATTCGAAATGCACCTTGGGGAGAACTGCTGTCGACTGCGTCGATGGCCCGGGGGGCTCGAGGTGCGGTTGTCGATGGGCTGGTTCGCGATGTTAAGAAGATCGAGAAGCTTGGTTTTTCTGTGTTTGCAACGGGTATCAAGCCGGTGGATTCAAAGGGGCGCGGGATCGTTGTGGACTACAATGTCCCCGTGAGTTGTGGCGGGGTTACAGTGTGTCCGGGAGACCTGATCGTCGGGGATTATGATGGCGTCGTCGCTATTCCCGCCAGCCTGGTCCCAGAGGTCCTGGAGCGAGCTAATCAGAAAGTATCGAGCGAGAACCATAGCCGGGAAGAATTGCTGCGCGGGGCCTATCTTCGAGATGTTTATGAGAAATACGGCGTCTTGTAACCCCGACCCTCTTCACAGTCTCCAGGGCCGATTGGCTGTTGGAATTATTTCGCAGTCCATCCGCCATCCACAGGAATAACTGCCCCTGTAACGAAGGACGCTTCATCGGACGCCAGAAAAAGGGCTGCGTAACCGATCTCCCGCGGGTATCCCACTCGCCCCAGCATGGTCTGGTCGCACTGCCACTGGTAACTTGCGTCTCCCGGCTTCGGTGAAATCCTTGTTTGAATGGGACCCGGGCAAATTGCATTAGCACGGATGTTTTGCGGTCCGTAGTCGTACGCGGTGCTCAGGGTGAGGCCTATCATTGCGGACTTCATCGAGGTATAAGCCACTGAAGTCGGGCATCCCACTAAAGCCTGGATGGAGGCGATGTTTACGATGGATCCCTGCTTCTGCCGAAGCATTAGAGGAAGCACTTCCTTTGTGAGGTTAAACGCTCCCATTAAATTGACTCGGAAAGCTCGCTCCCATTCTTCCGCTGTGGATTTGATAATGTCATTCCATTCAGTGAGATAGGCAGCGTTATTGCACAGAATATCAACGCGCCCACTATCGCCAGCGGCCAAGCTGACGGCGGCCGTCGCATCGGCAACAGAGCTGACGTCGGTTCTGCAAAAGACGGCATTTCCGCCTTTTCGAACAATTTCAGCTGCGGTCCTGTTCCCGCTCTCGGTTTCGATGTCCGCAATTACAACTCGGGCTCCTTCTTCGGCGAACACCTCACTGATGGCCCTGCCAATCCCATTGCTGCCTCCAGTGACGATAGCAACTTTTCCCCTTAACCTTTCCATTTGGTTCTCCTCTTTGTTTCAACAGGTGATCTCTTATGCCGGGCTACGGCAAGTCGGAACTCGCGCAAAACATGAAGCAACGCGAATCACAACCGTTGGAGAATGTATCATACCGCAGTTGAGACGGGGGGGAGTCTCTTGCGCTCAGGGGGAAAGGGGCCATTGCGTGACTTGATCGGTCAACTTTCTGCGCAACTTCCGAGGATCGGCACATGGAGCAGGCGATACCCGGGATCAGTGATCCACAGAATTACGGCGAATTTCAAGAAGTTGCGCCAGTACGGGCGGAGAGCAACGAACCCAACGTGCAAGTGTCACGGTGTGCCCGCCACAAATGGTGGATCACCTTCAACGGTTTGGTGTGAAAACTTACGCTGCGATTCAAGACAGGCAGCTTTGGCGCCGAGGGCAACCGTGGAAGGCGCGACTCGCGTGGGGGGCATCGGTTTGTACAAAGTCTTGAACGAATTCGGGTGAAACTGGGCTTGGAGAATTCCCGCAGGATTCAGCCGGGAGTATTCTTAATCGGGCTGCTTCCGAGGACAAAGTGGTGTCGTCGGATTGGGTGATGAATGAAGGTGGTGCACGATGAAGCGAGAAACTCTGGGCCGAAGAAACTTCCTGCGGGGAATCGTGGCAGGCGCATTGGCCGCTCCTGTGGCAGGGCAGGCACAGCAGGCCGGCAGAGATAACCCGATACCAACCAAGCGGCACGCTCCCGTCCCCGAACACGAGGCGCGGATGCGCATTAAGCTCGACGGTGCCTGGCAATTCCGCCTGGAGACCGAAGCCGGTTTCAGCCGCACGATCCGGGTTCCCGGTTGCTGGCAGGCCCAAGGGGTGGGGAAGCGCTCGGGCATCCTGCGGCACGACTATGAGGGGGTGGCCTGGTATCAGCGGGTGGTTCAGATTCCCGAGTTCTGGAAAGAGAAGCGGACGGTTCTCCGGATCGGGGGTGCGCTGCGCATTACGGAGCTCTTCGTCAATGAGAAGCCAATCGGTCGACACGACGGAATGAGCGCACCCTTCGCATTTGACATCACCAAGGCTATTCGACCGGGCCATAACAACAAGATCGCGCTTAAGGTCTCGAATCCAGGAAGTGCGCCAGTAGGACCGCCCAATAAACAGATTCCCACGCGTCCCACGGGCATGCTGAACTACATCGGGAATTGGGGTGGCGTCTACGGTCCAGTAGAACTAGAAACAACTGGCCGCGTGTGGATCGAACGACTATGGGTACGTTCCGTGATCCAACCAACCGCCGCGCGGTTCGGTATCCACGTACGCAACGCGGAGAGCCGGATGTTCCGCGGTCAGTTGCGGATCGTGGCTGGCCCGTATCACAGCACAGCGGCGGTCCATGTTGCACCGGGAGAAGCGGTGGAAGTGGAAGTAGACGTTCCCATGCCCGGAGCGCACCTGTGGTCGCCCGACCATCCGAACCTCTACACGGCAGGTATTTCGCTGGTGGAGGACACGGTCGAGCGCGACCGGGTGGAGCAGCGCTTCGGACTGCGGGAAATCCGGACGCAGGGAAGCGTGTTGCTGCTGAACGGTAAGCCGCTCTACCTGCGTGGTTACGGCGATGACGACGTGGAGGTGCTTACTGGTGTGCCGCCTGCCTCCAAGCAGGTCTACCTCGAGCGCCTTCGGTTGGCTAAAAGTTTCGGCTTCAACGCCATGCGCTTCCATTCAATGACGCCGGTCAGCGAGTTTTTCGAGGCAGCCGATGAAGTGGGGATGCTGGTGATGGCGGAGTTGCCGGTGGCTTACACCCCGTATCTGCTGCCCTTCCTGGACTTCGTGCGCGGCGAACTGACCGGCGTGGCGCTTGCGCATCGAAACCATCCTTCGTGGCTGTCACTGGCGATGGGGAATGAATTCAACCTGCACTGGCTCAAGGATGAGAGCCAGAAGCGCGCGTTTCTGAAAGCCGTGGCCGACCTGTACCGGCAGGCAAAGTCGTTGATGCCCGACCGGATCATCATGTCAAACGACGGCTACCTCATGGAGCCGACTGATATGGTCAGTATGGGACGGGGTAGTTCGGCAAAACATCCGACTATCCGGCACGAATTCGGTGGCTACTACTGCTCACTTCCGGATACTTCACTGATTCCGAAATTCACGGGAGTCATCATCCCAGAATGGCTGGAGACTAAACAGCGCTGGGTGGCGGAGCACGGGCTGGAATCGGAATACCCAGCCTACGTGCGGAACTCGCAGAAACTGATGCAGCTGGGGCGGCAGTTTCAGATTGAGCGCGTGCGGCGCGAGGCGGACATCACCGGGTATGAGTACTGGCTGATCGTGGATTACCCGGGCGGCACTGGCGAGGGCGATTCGTGGGAGGAGGGGTGGTTCGATTATTTCTGGCGACCGAAGAATGTGGCACCTGAGGAGGGTAGGGCCGTCAACGACGCCGTGCTGCCGCTGATCGACGCTGGGCCGGGAGAACGTACTCTTTGGGCGGACGAGGCTCGGAATCTGAACCTGACGGTTTCCAACTACGGCGAAAGGGAGATCCGCGAAGGCTCAGCGTCATGGCGCGTCAGCATGCAAGGGAAAGCCGTGGCGGAATCGCGAACCGGTAGCTTCACCGCGCCGCTTGGCAAGATAAGCCCGGTCTCGACAATCACTCTGGGGCGATTGGGCGACGATCAACCTCACAAATTTGAGCTCACGGTGGAAGTAGATGGGCACACTAATCACTGGGACTTCTGGACTTTTCCGCGGCAGGCTTTGATGAGCCGTGCAAACGCTCCCATTGTCGCGGCGACCTCGTGGCCGGGCCTGACGAGGTACTTTCCATTCATTCGCACTGCTCACTCTAGGCAGACGACAGATGGCCTGCAAATTACAGATTCGCTGGACCGCGCAGCCATCGATCTTCTGAAATCGGGCGGCCGCGTCTGGCTGGCGCTTAACAAGCCCGCCGAGGTGAGCTTCTTTCCCAGTGCCGGCGGAGCCCTGGGAACGATTGTACGCGACCATCCGGCAATTCAAGGTTTTCCGCACGAAGGTTTCTGTGATCTTCAATTTCATAATCTGATGCATGGCGTTGCGCCGTTTCCGATGGATGGGCTTCCCCAAATCACGCCCATTATCGGCGGTATTCGGACCAAGGCCGGATTTTTGAGCAAGGTTAAGGAACTATCCAGGACAGGGTATGTTTTCGAAGCGAAAATCGGCGCAGGACGGTTGCTGGTCACGACGCTGCGGATAGGTCCCCAACTGGATGACACGCATCCGGAAGCGGTGTTTCTCTGCAACCGGTTGCTCCGGTATTGCGATTCCGGCGAATTCAAGCCGCAGGTGGATGTCCCGATGGACCGGTTGACCCAGGCAATATCGGAATACCTGAGCTAGCGTCTTCTCACAGAGCTTCGTTAACCAATTGGAGCCGCCTGGACACGCAGCCCGCTGGCTACATTATCGGCGCTCGGAGGTGACTACGTACTCCTATTCCCAAATACGATGACGTAGTATTATTGCTTTTGGCTTCCTCGTAGTGGTAGGCTGGGCCTCGGCGGAGGTTCCTTTCATGCCGAGGCACAGCCCGTTTGTTGTCGAGCTCTCCCGGTCGGAGCGCGACGAATTGGAGGCGCGAGCGCGCCGGTATACGTCATCGTATCGGGATGTCATTCGGGCCAAGATTGTTCTCCTCGCCGCCCAGGGGTTATCGAATGATGTTATCGCTGCGCGTTTGGACACTCCCCGACAGATCGTCAGCAAGTGGCGCAAGCGCTTCTGCCTGGCGCGCCTGCCCGGCCTCGAGGGGGAACCGCGGGGCGGGCGTCCAGCCCGCTTTTCCCCCCAGCGTCGTCGTTCAAGTTAAGGCGCTGGCCTGCGAGCTTCCTTCGCGTCTCGGCCTGCCGCTGTCGCGTTTTTCGTTGGCTGAAATCCGCCGCAAAGTGTTGGCCGAAGGCATCGTGGCTGAAATCAGCGACGCCAAGCTGTGGCGCTGGCTGAGCCGCGACGCGCTCCGTCCCTAGCGCTTCCGCAGTTGGATTTTTCCTCGCGACCCTGCCTTTGTCGAAAAGGCCGGACAGGTTCTCGATCTCTACGAAGGCGTCTGGGAGGGCGCTCCGCTCGCGGCGAACGATTACGTTCTGTGCGCCGACGAGAAGACCAGCATCCAAGCTCGCCGGCGACGGCGCGCTTCCTTTCCTCCGATGGCGCACCACCCGCAGTATGTCGAGCATGAGTATCAACGGAAAGGAGCCTGGGCTTATTTGGCGGCCTGGGACGTGCGGCGCGCCAAGGTTTTCGGCCGTTGCGAGAAGAAAACCGGCATCACTCCCTTTGACCGTCTGGTCGCCCAAGTCATGAGCCAAGCACCTTATCGTTCGGCTCGCCGCGTCTTCTGGATCATGGACAACCGGTCGGGCCACCGCGGGCAGAAGGCCACCGATCGCCTCCGCGCCCAATGGCCCACGCTCGTTCCCGTGCATACGCCCGTCCATGCGAGTTGGCTGAACCAAGTGGAAATTTACTCCTCCATCGTGCAACGCAAGGTCCTGACGTCGAATGATTTCACCTCGCTGGACGAACTCGAAGACCGCCTGCTCCGCTTCCAGGATCGCTACCAGCAAATCGCCGCCCCGTTCCAGTGGATGTTCAAACGTCAAGACCTCACAGCCCTGATGGAGAAGATCGGAACCCAGAAGTTTTCGGCCGCAGCATGATACGT
The DNA here is from genome assembly GCA_021827245.1 of Acidobacteriota bacterium. The sequence goes on from JAKAWN010000234.1 coordinate 9,965, forward strand.
CACCGTAATCCCGAACGGCCGCACTAAGTTAGCACGGGATTACAAAGTTCACCCTGCGTTTGCGCGCCGCTTAGCAGTAAAACTCCAAGTTTGGTAAATAATCCCGGCGGGCACACGCATCACCTACACCACACTATAACCTCTCGCACGTTGCTGAAAAATGTTTCTTTCTAAAAAACTCCATTTATCGGAAAGACGACTTGGGGCTGGCATTGGGCTTGAGTCGGCACCTCCTGCCGCCTTTTCGAGTGGTTTCGTTGTTCTTTGGTGTCTCTTCGGTAAGGCTGCATGACTTGTGCTGAGGAAAGTTGGTAACGTCTGTCTTATGCCCAGCCGGGCGAGGAGGACAGACGATGGCGGGTGAGATTCCTGATATTCCCCCC
>JAKAWN010000235.1 GCA_021827245.1 Acidobacteriota bacterium
GCCCTCCTCGCCGGCCGCCTTCGTAGCGTGCATGCCATCCTCGCCACGAGCCTTCTTTTCCTTCATCTCGGTCTCGGTCGCCGCACCCACTTTAATCTGGGCAACGCCTCCCACCAGCTTGGCCAGGCGCTCCTGCAGCTTCTCGCGATCATAATCGGACGTGGTCTCCTCGACTTGCGCCCGGAGCTGCTTCACCCGGCCCTCGATGTCAGCACTCTTGCCAGCACCCTCGATGATGGTGGTGTTGTCCTTGTCAATAGTGATCTTTTTGGCCTTGCCCAGATCCTCCAGCTTCACGTTCTCAAGCTTGATGCCCAAATCCTCGGAAATGGCCTTGCCGTCCGTCAGGATGGCGATGTCTTCCAGCATGGCCTTGCGACGATCTCCAAAGCCGGGCGCCTTCACTGCACAGCATTGCAAGGTTCCACGCAGTTTGTTCACCACCAGGGTGGCCAGGGCCTCGCCTTCAACCTCCTCTGCAATAATGAGCAGAGGCTTGCGGGACTGGGCAATCTGCTCGAGTAGAGGCAGGATGTCCTTCATCGAGCTGATCTTCTTCTCATGGATCAGGATCAGCGCGTTCTCCAGCACGCACTCCATCCGCTCTGGGTCGGTGACGAAGTAAGGAGAGAGATAACCGCGGTCAAACTGCATCCCCTCCACTACTTCGAGAGTGGTCTCCATGGTCTTTGATTCCTCGACCGTGATGACGCCGTCCTTGCCGACCTTTTTCATGGCCTCGGCGATGATATTGCCGATGGCAGGGTCATTGTTGGCGGAAATCGCGCCCACCTGGGCGATCATCGCGCCCTCGACCGGCTTCGAGATCTTGTCGATCTCGCCTTTGATGTGCTTTTTGCTGCCGTCCTTGCCGGTCTCATCGTAACCACAAATCGTGCGCACCGCGCTCTCGATACCGCGCTTCACGCCCATGGGGTTGGCGCCGGCGGCCACCGTCTTCGCACCCTCGCGGAAGATCGCCTGGGCCAGAACGGTCGCTGTGGTGGTGCCGTCACCTGCAACGTCGGAAGTCTTCGACGCCACTTCGCGCACCATCTGCGCGCCCATGTTCTCCAGCGCATCCGGCAGTTCGATTTCCTTCGCCACCGTCACGCCGTCCTTGGTGATTGTGGGGGGGCCAAATTTCTTATCCAGCACCACGTTGCGGCCTCTGGGACCCAACGTAACCTTCACGACGTCCGCAAGTTGATTCACTCCGCGCAGAATCGCATGACGGCTCTGCTCACCGTGTACAATTTGCTTTGAGTTTGCCATCTTTAACTCCTCCGCTCCTCCTCGAGTTTCGATAAATGCTTCCTGTTGCCGGCGCTGCGGTGCGGCAGTCGTCAGTTTTCACCAAACGCCACCGTCATCGGCTACTGCCAAATGACTCCTGACCTACTTCTTCCCACTCGCGCCGGCTGCCTTAGCTTCAAGGATTCCCAGCACTTCTTCCTCGCGCAGGATCAGATACTCCTGGTCTTCCATCTTGATTTCAGCGCCGGAATATTTCCCGAAGAGGATCAGGTCGCCCGCCTTCACATCCAAGGCAATCACTTTTCCGTCTTCGGTTTTCTTGCCATGCCCAACGGCGATGACTTTGCCTTCTTGTGGTTTCTCCCTGGCTGTGTCGGGAATGATGATTCCGCCCTTCACGGCTTCCTTTTCTTCAACCCGCTTGATCAGGATTCGATCATGCAGAGGCCTGAAATTCATCTTGAGTCTCCTTTCGCGCATTAGTTAGTTAGGGAATGTTGGCTTGGATGAGCCCCTCGCAAACGGAAAGGCCTTCCGTAATTTCAGGTTGGATCTTCCTCGCCAACAAGTCGCGTTGATGAACTTGGACCACGCGGTGCCGCCGGGATCTGTCCAGACATATGATTAGAGGCTTGCTTGGGCCGAAAACCCGGCAGCGACGGCTTCGCTGAATCTTAGTTTTCATATTTCACCTTGCACCAAACCACCGCGCGCCCGGTGTCCCGAAAGTTCTTCTCCGCTCGTCCCGCCTGGAAGCCCAACATGGCCCCTAAACAAACCGCAGATGCCAGAAGCATGAGATAGCCAGCTGACAACGGCCATAACAGCACCCAAAGCACCAGGAGCAGCATCGCAATAAACCCCCACTTCGTCATTTTCGTGGGCATTTCACACCTCGTTTCCACTTTCACCCGATTCCCTTCACCTGACGGCAGAGGGCGAAGTTGGCACCATTAAGAGAATGTAAAACTTGTCACTCTCAGTTTTCTAGGTTCCTTAGGGGGAACGTCGGTATGCCATGCGCCCGAAGGCGCTGGGCAAGCGTGCAAAACCAATTCTGCCCGAGTGGTGAACTGCAGGAAGTGCAGCTTCCAGGAAATGCAGCTTTGGACTCTGGTTTCATCAATGTGCAGATTGTTTGCGATATCGCTATCGCTCAAACCTCGTCCGACTAGACGATAAATGGGGCCAAGGACTCCCACCTTCTCCCAAAAGATACGCATAGCCTGCCTCCATTAGTCATTTGCACACTTCCAGCCAAGGGGCATGGGGGCTCGCCTTGGAACTGGTCGTCCCGGCAAACGCGAGCCTCCTTGCGATTCCCACTTTGATTTCACCCGTCGTCGGGCGATCTTCGCCGTCCTTGTGACAGGGCTCCCCGTGCCCGCGCCAGCCGCCCTAAAGTGATTCGCTTCCCGGCGTTCGATTGGTAATAGAAGGGATGGAGAGGACCGGCTGACTCCTTAGAGTCTCAAGCGAGATCAGAAATGCCAGCAGGCAAGCCACATCCAGAACGAGAAACACATTCCGGGAAAGTGCGACCGGCGCTATGGGATTAAACAGCAGGCTGATGGCAACGAACCCGGCTGCCCAAAGGTACTTCGGCCGGGCGACTGCCTCCGTGGCGACCATCAAGGCGCCCACACAGACTACGATGTCCAGCAGGATTTTCACGCCCGGGGTGGCCACCCAGAATGCCGTTAACAGCAACACCCCAGCACAAACGAACTTCATTATTTTCGTAAACATGGGATTCGCAAACATCGTACACCTCATATCTTCCGGCAACCGAAGGATTGTCCTTTGCCGGATAAGGAAGAGGGCGGACTTGCCGCCCCCAGCGAACGACAAAGCCTATAGTCTGGCTGCTACGTGAGCAGCGATTTTGTGGAAGGTGGAGTTAGTGACCTCGTAGGTCTGAACTGCAGGAGTCCCTTCAAGAACCTTCGCCAGAGCCTTCTGCACTTGGGGATAAGTGTCGCGGTTATAAGTTTCTGCGGTCTCTTTCCGGTCCCAGAGGCTGATCCCCACCGCTTCCGTCCCGCCGGCATCGACGAGGGCAATTTCGTCCAGGAATCCTTTGTGTTTTCGAAGCAACGGAATGACTTCGTCGTTGATCGTCCGCGTAAATTCCGCGACGCTGCCAGCCTTCAGATGCATGGAGACACTTCTTGCAAACATAGCAACCTCCTCGGTTGTTGTCTAAGAGGTGCGATTGCAGGTAACCCGACTTAGTTCAGGTTGTCTGGAGACTTAGTGGGAGGAATTGTCTCAATAGCCAGCATGAGCGAATTAACTTCATTTGTCAAGACAAATCGCGTGTTATCTGATTATTATTAACCTAAATAAGTTAATCTGAGGAGGACTGCGGTGGATATTTCTTTAGTGATCAGGCATCGTCTCGACGAACCGGGCCTAGATCAACGAGATCTGGCAAGCGCCGCACAAGTTACAGAGTCCTACATTTCGCAATTGCTGGCTCGAAAAAATCGTCCTCTCCAGGAGCAGTCCGAACGTATTTCCGCAGCTCAACACAGTCCGTTGGCTGAGTCCAGGTGTGAGCGGTAGATGCTAGCCGAAGCACACGCGGAGGGCGATCGGAAACGTCGTCGGGGAGGATTCTCAGGCCTTAATAATCTCGCCGCCGTCGGAAGTTGTCTCTGTCGCCGCCGCCGGTACGCGATCGGGAGGAGTCCGTCCGCTGCGGGCGAGCTTCATTGACGGTCAAGGGGCGGCCCTCCAGGGACTGTCCATTCAACCCGGCAATTGCCCGCTGAATGTCTTCTCCATCGCCAAGTTCGACAAAGCCGAAACCTCGGGGGGTTCCGGTCATCTTGTCTCGCACCACAACTGCGGAGGCTATTTGGAAGCCCGCGTTGGTCACAAATTCGCCGAGCGAGGCATCGGTGGCGCTATGCGGTAGATTGCCTACAAAAATTTTGGTCGCCATACTTCTCTGTTCCTCCAAGTTGGAGCCGTCTTGGGGAGACTTGCTCCGATATTTGCTATTTCAGGTTAAACTTACCCCTTCTTTACCATGCTCTATCTGGGGATGATGCTGCCCCAAATACTCCTTGATGTTGCGGTCTCCGATCAAGAGGTGAGGCTCCGCACGGGAATCTTCCGCTTGGACTGTCACCATGCATTCGCTTGCACTATGGGGCGCATTCGCGACGTGAAACGCATAAATGCGAGGACTGACCGCAATCTGAATTCTATCTACATACTGAATATACATGCCGTGACCCTTAAGGCCTGCATGCGCAAACGTCGAAGGAAACATGTCACGCGACACTCGACTTAGAAGTCAACGCCGCGCGCACCAGCCCTGCCGTCGATAACGGCCTCTGAAGCAATGAGATAACCAGACTCAGTTCAGGTCGCCAAGTGGTCGGATGAGAGAGGTTTGTCTCGTTATCGAGGGTAAGTTAATTCACTTTACCTGTCAAGAATAATATGGCATGATGTCAAAAGTAGGATTGTAATAAACTTAACAAGTTAACTGAGGACAATTTCTATGGATTTGGCTGCGATCATCCGGCAGCGACTCGAGCAATTAGGACTTGAACAGAAGGACTTGGCGATCGCCGCCCAAGTCACGGAGTCTTATATCTCGCAATTACTTAGAAGGAAGAAAGCGCCTCCCGAGCCGGCGCGGACTGATATCTACGGAAAGATCGAAGATTTCTTGAAATTCCGACGCGGAGAAATTGTCAAGTTGGTACAGTTGCAGCGCCAGGAAGAGTTGAAGCGGAAGCTGGTGGATCCACCGCCACCTTTGTTCAAAGAAGTTCGGGAACTGGTTCTCCGCAAGTGCAAACCAGGCAAACAGAAACAAGTGAGAGTGATTTTTGAACGACAGCCCTTCGGTGAGCTTGAATTCCTGGTCACACAAAAACTCCTGGACGTGGTCAAAGGCATCGCCATGCAAGAACTCGAAAGGGAGGATTGGCTCCGCTTAGTGGGTAGTCTCAACGGTCGAAGCTACGAAGAGACGCGAGTCACGATTCTGGAATTTCTGGATATAGACGTGCTCAATGTCTCACTTGAGCATTGCACCTCTTTTCTGGATCCCTTGATTGAGTCCTGGGACATTGACCTTGCCAACTTCGACCTTGAAATTACTCTGAACCGGAGGGTAGTCCCTGGACACATTAAGCGGTTTGGGTTCGTTGAACAGTCTGGAAGTCTGGGCGAAGATGACCCGGGGCTAAAACAATTCCTTCAAGATATTTCTTTCAGTAAAGGGGCCACCGAAGAAGAAATTGAGTACTTACGGGCTCTAAGACTTAACGGAAGACATCCCACTCCGCTCTTCTACTACCGTGAATTGCAAAACCTCCGCGATCCGTTGCATTTTCGAGATGTGGGAGAGCGGGGACCAGGCGGCCGGGAGGCCACGACCTTGCCGGAAAACGCTACCCGGTCCGAACCTCCGGTCGTGTCGCGGCGCGGACCATTTGATAAGGCATCCGGGACTTCATCTAGTGAGTCGTAAAAAAGCTTAACAGACGGATGGTAGATTCGACCCGTTCGTCACGGGAGGAACTTCTGCGGCTTATGCTTCAGCGACAGCAAGCACGGCGGCGCAGCGTCATTACCTCAGGTAAGGAATGCGATGGCTTTCTACCGGACGAGATGAGCACAGGTATGCAAGCCGGCACGATGTTCTCCGCCTTCGAGGGTGATGACATCCACATCTGCGAAGATCCTCCCGGGGCGATGCCTGCAAGGGGCGCACTCAGGATTGCGGAACGCGCAGAAAGCAGGATGGGCACAGATGCCGTCCCGGGCGAAGACGGGGAAACGGAACTTCGTGAGTTGCCGGGAGTTCTGGACAGCACTGATGATCTGATCCGGCAATATCTTCGCGAAATGGGAAGTGTGCCATTGCTCAACCGTGAAGAGGAGGTGTCAATTGCCAAGCGCATCGAACATGGTCAAGCGCTGGTGCTCAAGACTGCCTTCCGTTCTCCGGTTATCATCAAAGAACTGATTGCCGTAGGAGGACAGTTGCGCCAGGGGGCGCGTTCGATTAAGGATGTTGTCCATTTCGATGAAGGAGAGTTGACTACGGAAGAACGCGCAATGAAGGTGCACCAGACGCTCCAGATTATCTCCGACATTAAGTGGCTCCACGGTGCGGCACTTCACCAAGCGACGCGGCTAACAAACACTCCAAAAACAAAGCGACGTGCTTATCTGCTGGCGTGGCGGCAGTTAGCGCGGACCCGGATTAAGATGTCTCGATTGGCTCGCTCGATAGGGCTGCGCGCGCATGAAAAAAGCCGCCTGATTGACAGGTTAAAGAACGAAGTGGAGCGAATACATTCTGGCAAGCGGGCGGAGGCTCGGTTTGGAGGGGATGGCGGCGTCACTCCTGTGAAGGCGTCCATGTTGTGCAACGGGCGAGGTTTGCGCCACTTGCGGCTAAGGGTAATGGAGGAATCGAGCGAGATTCAACTCCAGGATCTGGAACGTTCGCTCGCTTTAATCCTCTGCGGCGAGGGCGAGTCCCAGCGGGCGAAGAAGGAGTTGACCAAGTCAAACCTTCGTCTCGTTGTGTCTATCGCCAGGAAGTACACGAACCGGGGGCTGGACTTTCTCGACTTGATCCAGGAAGGTAATATTGGCCTGATGAGGGCCACAGACAAATTCGACTGGCGCCGCGGCTATAAGTTTTCTACCTATGCCACGTGGTGGATTCGCCAGGCGATTTCACGGGCTGTTGCCGATAAGGGACGCACCATCCGAGTGCCGGCGCACATGTCCGCCGCCATCATTAAACAGAATCGAACCAGCCAACAGCTGGTGCAGGAACTAGGCCGCGAACCGACCGACGAGGAAATCGCCCGGCGCTTGTCGGTCACCGTCGAAAAGGTGCGAAGCACGGAGAGGGCTTCTTACCATGCAGTCTCTCTGGAGACGCCCATCGGGAATGACGGGGATTCAGCTTTAGGCGGCATCATCGAGGATAAGGCTATTGTTTCGCAGTCGGAAGCAGCCATCAAGCTCAACCTGAAGGAACGGATGGCTGACATACTGAAGACGCTTACGACCCGAGAGGAAGCTGTTATCCGCATGCGCTTCGGCCTCAGCGATGGTACCGAGCGCACGCTGGCGGAAGTCGGCCTAAATTTTGCCGTTTCCAGCGAGCGGATCCGCCAGATTGAAACCAGGGCGCTGCGAAAACTCCGCCAACAATTGCGATCAGGAGAGTTCCGGCTCTTTATACAAAACTCTTAGCAAAATAGCCGGAAGGCCGTACCTGCTCTCCATATCAGACGCGCATCCAAATAATCAAGTTTCAATCAAGGGAAATACAGAAAATCTCTTTGGTCGCAGATGAGCCCCAAATAACGGACACCGATTTGACCCTGTTCTTCAAAAAGGTTCGGACTGGTCACCCGGACTCACTTAGCGACAAATCCGAAGACCGGTTGAGCCCGTTATTCTGCTTTCGTCGAAATACCTAATGATGGAGAAGCATGCAAGGCAGTTACCGGCTTGGGTAGAAAAGACTTCAGTGGCTGCAATCTTAAGGTGAACGAAGCGCGCTCAGGGCGCGAGCGGGCCTCCGCGCAGCGAGGGCGGGGAGCGGCGCGACCCTGCAGGGTTTCATTTGAGGATTACCGCGAAGCCGTACGCATGTAACTTAAACCCCGATGGTATTCATTTAAAGCGCTCAAGATATTACCCGATCAGCACAGATTTGGAAGGAGACCTTATGGCCACTACGTACCAGAAACGCCAGAAAGAAATGAAGAGACTCGAAAAGCAGCGCCAGAAAGCCGAACGGCGCGCACAGAGAAAGCTTGCCCACCGTGAACAAAAAGAATCTCCCGCCGAGAATGCAATTCCTGTTGGGGATGAAGTCGTAATAGAAATCGGAACCATACGCCCCGAACCCTCGCGTGAAAACTGATCCCACGGGTTCGGTGCTAGTACTACTCACAGGAGGTGCCGCTTGACCTCACTCACTTACCGAGCATTGGCATCGTGACGGCAGCCTAAGTTATTGCTTTCTTGCGACGGAGGGGGCGGAGCTTAGGCGGCGGGGCTTCGTCAGTCAACTCGACCGTCATGAGCTGGGTGACAAATTTCTTTGGTCCGTGAAGGTGGAAGTCGATAGAGGTCCTTTCCTCATCCGATTGGGTTACCATTCCGAGGCCGTACTGGACGTGCTTGATGAATTGTCCTTGCGGGAGTCTTTGCATATGAGCCTTCCTTTGCTGTCGGAAATTTGGATCGCCGGTCACAGGAGTCGCCATCCGATCCCTGTGGGCACTGACAGATTGGCGGTTCGGCGTAACGGCCCCACCCTATACTGCCGCTGCTAGGGGCTGTGTCCTACACAGATTCAAAGCGCTCTCAACCATACATGCCAGCACATGAGCGTGTTCATCGGTCATGATGTGAGGCACGGCGAAATCGAAGGCGTCACGTCTATTGCGGGTTTCTCTTCGCTGAATCAAGGATCGCAATCCATAACGTAACGCGATTAACTAAATATGTCAAGTAAAACCTTATCCACTCCTCTATAAGTTAATCTGACTCAGTTAATAATTGCACAATCCGCGGTTTGTCCCCGGCGCCTGCTCGGATGGGTATTTACGACATGATGTTAAAGCCCTTGAAGTTCCCAGACAGCGAACTGGCGAAGCCGACAGAGATGCAGCACCAGGAAGAGCTGAAAAGAAAATTGGCGGACCCGCACGCGCTGTTGTTTAAAGGGGTCCACGAATTGGTGCGCCTCAAATGTAAGCCCGAAAAGCAGGCGCAAGTGCAGGCGATTCTTGAAAGGCAGCCCTTCGGCGAAGTCGAACGCCTCATTACCCAGAAGCTCTTCGACGTGGTTAGGCAAGTTGCCAGAGAAGAACCGGAAAATGAAGACTGGCTCCGGCTGATGGCCAGAGTGCGCAACCGGAGGTACGAAGACATGCGGGTTTCCATTCTCGAATTCCTGGATGCGCTCGTATCGACGTATCGATTGAAAACCGTGCCTCCTTTTTGGATCCGTTGATCGAATCCTGGAACACTGGTCTGGCGACTTTTCGCGTGGAAATCGCCTTAAATTTGAGTCTGGCCGCGGGTCACACAAAAAGGTTTGAGTTTATTAAGATGGAACCGGAACCAGCTTTTGATGAAGATCCGGGACTCAAAGAATTTCTTTGCGACTCTTCCCTTAGCGGCGATGCGACCGAAGAAAAAGTCGAATTCCTGAAGAGACCTTGATTCAGCGGGAAACGGCCTACCGCCCTCTATTATTACCGGGAACTACAAAGTCTTAGAGACCCTCTCCATATTCGCGCTCCACGAACAGGGTAGCCTTGTCCCTGTTTAGGTCCGCGCCAGTGGATTGCTTCGGGGCAAGTTCCCCGTGCCCTTCACACCACAACCCTTCGTGCACAGGCGCATACTCCGCCATGGGCTTCCGCTTAGCCGCCCGATTCGCCACCAAGGCTCGTGTCTGGCAGATCTTACGCTCTAAGAAGATCCATGACTAACGGTTTGAAAGTGTCGGACATGTTGTGTGGGGACCGGACGTTCGCTGTGTGTAGTCAAATGTATTTTGCGAAAAATGGGTATCCACTTGACTCAGGTAACCCCAACATATAGTATGGCCGCTGATGGAGGACTACCCACGGACGCTGACGGAATTCGAAATGCGCTTCGGCTCGGAGCAGACCTGCCGGGAGTATCTGTTCAAACTGCGGTGGCCCGAGGGATTTCGCTGTCCGCGCTGCGGAGCCTGCAAGGCCTGGCCGTTGCGCTCGGTTCTGTGGCAATGCGCGGGTTGCGGCCGTCAAATGTCGGTCACGGCGGAAACGATTTTCCAAGATACCCACATGCCGCTGACGGTTTGGTTCCGGGCGATGTGGTGGGTGACCACTCAGAAGAACGGCGTCAGCGCTCTGGGGTTGCAGCGGGTACTCGGCTTGGGAAGCTACCAGACCGCCTGGTCCTGGCTGCATAAATTGCGTCGGGCGATGGTGAGACCGGGCCGGGACCGGTTGGCCGGAACCGTGGAAGTAGACGAGACCTATCTCGGCGGCGTGGAAAAAGGTATGCGCGGACGGCAAACGG
>JAKAWN010000236.1 GCA_021827245.1 Acidobacteriota bacterium
TGGCGGGTCACGCCGCGCCTGATGCTGAGCGGCGGCCTCAGATGGCAGCCGTTGCTGCCCTATACGGATAGCCACAACCGCCTGCCGTGCTTCCAGCCGGGCAAGCAATCCACGCTCTATCCCAACGCCCCTCTCGGGTTGCTGCTTGCGGGCGATCCGGGCTGTCCGAGAGGGACGTATCACAGCACGCTCGACAGTTTCGCGCCCCGCATCGGGTTTGCCTATCGCCTCACTAACGACGGCAAAACCAGCCTCCGCGGTGGCGCGGGATTTTATTTCCAACCCCCCGAGACCCTCGCCTACCAGGATGACGCCGGGACACCGCCTTTCGCGCCCATCATCACTCTGCCCACCTCCTCCCAGCTCTATGCAAGCTTTGACGATCCTTACGGCAGCGCGGGAATCGCTAATCCGTTTCCGCAGGACTTCGGGCCCAAACTGCCTTCTTCCAACTTCGTGTTTCCACTCCCGGCCACCTTGGCTTACTTCTTCCCCCTCGGTTTTAAGGAGCCCGAAATTACCATCTGGAATTTGACGCTGGAACGCCAGCTTGGAAAGAGCATGATGATCAAGGCAGCCTATTTCGGGAACAAGGGCACGCATCTTTTCCCAACTTCCGACCAGCAGCCTATGCCCGACATCAACGCCGGGCTATACTCTCTGGGTGGCGCCCGTCCCTATCCTGACTTTGGGCCCATCGGGATGATGGATTCCGGTTACAATTCCAACTACAATTCACTTCAACTGACGTTGGAAAAAAGGATGAGCCACGGGCTTTCGTTCCTCGCCAATTACACATGGTCGAAGGCGCTGAACGACTTCTCCCAGTCCGTCTTCAATGCAGCCTACTATCAGACCTATCCGTTCAACCGCAACGCTAATTATGGTCCGGGCACGACTAATGTTCCTCAGGCCATCAAGTTTTCAGGTACCTGGCAGGTTCCGCACTTCAACTTTCATGGAGCAAGTGACAAGCTTCTGAACGGATGGGCCGTGGCGCCCCTCATAACTTGGAGAAGCGGATTTCCTTTCAGCATCATGAGCGGAGTGGACAATTCCATGTCCGGAGATTATGTGGACCGGGCAGACTTCGTGCCCGGCTTCACCATCGCTCAGGCCAGGCTGGACCCCAATCGCTCGCATGCAGCCCTTATTCAGGAGTACTTCAACCCGGCGGCGTTCACGCAGAACGCCCTCGGAACTTATGGCAACACCGGGAAGAATATCCTGGTGGGGCCGGGGCTTTTCGATACTGATATCGCTTTGCTCAAGGACACGAAGATCGGCGACCGCTACACGTTACAGTTCCGCGCCGAGGCTTTCAACGCTTTCAATAACGTCAACTTCGGACAGCCTGATTATTTTTGGAGCGATTCTGCTGTGGCGGGAGGACCGGGCACCTTCGGGCAGATTACTTACACTTCGACGGATCCGCGCATTATCCAGTTTGCGCTGAAGCTTTTGTTCTAAGAACGACTTGCCTCTGAGGTCAACAGCGGTCTGCCACATGGCCACCTGGTTTTATGGAACCGGGTGGCCATGAACCCTTGGCCGTCCATGTTTTCAGGAACGAGGCATGTCCTTTGATGAAGGCTATATTCACATTGTCAGCACTTTGATTTTTTGTACATCTTTAGCCGCCTCAGCCCAGACAAGAGCAGTACTTCAAGACAAGCAACTGACAGCAAACGCGGTACTGCCGTGCAATGGATCAAGGAAGGCAAGCAGGCAGTGAAGATAACTCGGCTGAGTTGCCACCGCTTTTGGTTGAACGAGGTTCGACTGTCGCTAACCATCGTCGCTTACAATCCGGGCAACCTCTGGCGAAGACTGGAGTTGCGATTGAGAGTCGGGAACTGTTCCCTGATGAGGAGGAATTATGTCGATGGATTCTATCAAGCCGGTCTACAGCCTCCCGATTGGGCTGCTTGTTCTAACAATGCTATTTGCAGAGACGGCGTGCAGTACCCGACATCAGATCTCGTTAAAAAACATGCAACTCTCGGCATCGGTGAGGTCCGAGGACGGTGCGTACGTGATCAAGGCGAAAGACCTCTCGGAACCAGTGCTCGTCTCGCGTGTTGGGGCTGAGATCAATCGTCGGTGGATCTCCTCAAGTGATTACCCGCATCATAGCGAGGCTGAAGCTACCTTCAACAATACGCTGGGGGCTGGGCACGAAGCCACGGTCACCTTTACAGGCCTGAAGGGTAGTCCCGAACTCATTTACGTTCTCAGGCTCTACGATCAACTTCCGTACGGAGACATCGAGGTGAACGTCCGGAATACAACGGGCGGGAAAATCACCGTCCAGTCGATCCGTAGTGTCGAAGCCGTCGGAAAACCCCTGGTGAACCTGGACGGCCCGGAGAATGAAGACAGAGTGTTATCAGATAGCTTCAGTGAAGACCGACCCCCTGTCGAGATCTATGACTTGGGTCAGGCACCTGTCTACCTTGGTTATGACAGTTTCGGGAAAGAGCTGAGCCCGGAGCATCTCGGTGTCGGGAGCCAACTGATTTACAACCGCAAGAGTGGCAACAGCCTGTTGCTGGCAACGCTGACATCTCGCCTCTGGCTGACCTACTTGCATTTGGGCGTAACCAGGGGTGGCTCCTCAGGAGTCCAGATTGGTTCTTATAATGTCGACTCAGCGGGCACGACTGAAGTCGAAAAGAAGGAGTCGCTGAAAGGAGCGCCGGCCGACAACCAGATCCAGTTAAGCCTGCCTGTAGAGCCAGGTAAAGAACTATTTTCTGAGCGATTGATGTTTGCAGCGGGTCCTCACTACCACGAGCAACTCGAAGCCTATGGGAAAGCGATTCGGTTGCTTCACCACGCCCGTGTTGAAAGCCCTAACTTGATGGGCTGGTGGAGTTGGACGGCTTTCTACAGGAGGATCACTGAACACGATGTTTCTGTGAACGCCCATTGGCTCGCCGAACACCTGAAGCCCTTGGGCTATGACTACTTTCATATCGATGAAGGATACGGCTACGCCCGCGGCGATTACATGAGATCCAACGCCACCAACTTTCCACACGGGATGAAGAGGGTTGGTGAGATGCTGCACCGCCTCGGCCTTAAGCTTGGCGTCTGGACCGCTCCATTTGAAGTCTCTGACCGAGCCTGGGTCTACCAGCACCACAAGGACTGGCTGGTCCACAATGCGAAAGGTCAGCCGATCCGGATTTCGCAGCCCGGCCATGAACCCCTCTATGTGCTCGATTCAACCAATCCTGGAGCTCAGAAATATCTTCGGCAGACATACCGGACTATGGTGCAGGACTGGGGGGTTAAGTACATCAAGCTGGATTTTATGGATGATACTGCCATCGAAGGTTATTACTATCGTCCGGATACTACGGCGCTGGAAGCTCAGCGAATTGGCCTTCGAGTCATCCGAGAGGCTGTGGGGCCGAATGTGCTGCTTGACAAAGATGGAAGTCCAATGCTGAATCCGGTGGGGATCCTCGACGAAGGCCGAATCTCTTTGGACACTGGCCATTCCTTCCAGACAATTAAGGAAGGCGCAACGGGCCTCGCGGCACGTTACTACATGAATCGCACCTTTTTTATCAGCGATCCGGATGCCTTTGAAGTCTCCAAGGAAATCCGTCCACACCAGAAGACACCCCCGCTCACCCTGGATGAAGCTGAAGTCTCAATCGTTCATGCAGCTTTGTGCGGCGGCATGTACGAGATCGGAGATAACCTGCCCCTGTTCAATTCCGAGCCAAACCGACTGGCATTACTAAAGAATCCCGACCTCCTGAAGATAGTACACCTCGGTCGAGCGGCAATACCCATCGACCTCATGACCTATGCGCCGCAAGACGAACAGCCGAGTGAGTTTTTGCTTCATGAGGACAAGCGCCAGACAATGCTCGCGGTCTTCAACTGGACCGACCAACCCCGCTCGCACAAGTTTAGTCTCTCTACCCTGGGCTTGACGGCAGCGGGCCCGTACAAGGCTTTCGATGCCTTGAATCATGATCGCGCTGTTGCACTGAGTGGGGCCAACCTTGAACTCCAGGACCAGCCTCCTCACTCGGTACGGTTGATCAAGATTATCGATACGTCTGTTCCGGCAGCTCCCTAAGGTCAGGTCGCCAAGTCTGGCTGGTGGTGAGATGCGCTGTCCTTTTGCGTATTCTAAATTTAAGCAATAATGATAGCCGCTTTAATCTCTGGTGAAACAGTCACGCCACAGCCGGTACTCTGGATCAGGTTGCTTAAGGACAATTGCCGATTGCGCGCGTAATTGACCAGCGGGTGGGTAGCTAACTTCATGAGCAGCTATCCGTAGAAATACACTGAGGCACGGAAGTCAGCCGGAGTTGGGACAAGCCGTGTTAGCGGACGAAGCGTGACGCAACTGGGATGGTTCCGAGCGGACGACGATACAGGACTTGAGCGGCCTTGCTCTACGCTAAGCCGTTGATCTCGGTTGATCATCGAGGACGCGCTCACCCGCTTTGCCTTCTGTCCAGAGCCAGCCTCTTCAGCGCGGCCGGCAATCCTCGACCGCACTGGATTTTACGAAGGGCAGACATAGTGGAGAATAAGGTATCGGAAGCATTGGTCAAAAGAGTGGTCATTTCAGGCTATGATATTCTCAGAAGTGACGAGATGGCCGCCTTCCCCTGGATGCAAAAGCCAGCGAACGCTGAAAACCAGACTGGCATTTGCATTGAGAATCGGTTCAGGGTATTTTTCCAAATGACCGCGATGTGATAATGGAAATCCCGGACTTCCTCGTTTTCGAACCCCCACGAGCGCTCGGCTGCAAGGATGTCGCAAGATCCGAGTTTGAGGGTGGTGTGTGCAGCCGCAACAACGGCGGTGGCGTGGTGCTGCCTGCGAAAGGCCGCATGAAAAGGCGCAGGAATCTACAGTAGGGCGGGCATATATGAGTGAGGGATTTGTGAAAAAGGCAAAGCCAGGCTGGTTGCTGCTCGCCATAGTGGTTTTGAGCGTAATAGTTTCTGTCCCTGCCCTTCCGCAGACTTCCCCTGCTCCCACTCCAGCCGCGACTCCGTCTGCATCCCTGGTGATTCAATTGCTGAACAAGACCATCACTTGGTATCGCCAGCTTCCTGCCGAACAGCGGATCGCCACCGAACCCGATGACCAGATTGTGGTGGACAATAACCGCCAGGTCGCTGATCAGGTGGTTCGGCTCGCCTTCAGTTTTGCGCGAGCGCAAGCGGACGCCCTCGCAAAAAAGGCGGCTTCGAAGCCGTCGCCGAACGTGAGTGCGGCTTCAACGCGGTATCTGGCGCTTCGTGCGATGCAGACGAAGCTCGACAAACTGCTCCAGGACACGCAGGCTGAACTCGATTCAGACCAGAAAAAGCTGGCGACGGCCACGGGAAGCAAACGCCGGGAACTTGCATCCCAAGTATCGGAACTACAAGGCGAACTGAAGCTTGCCATGGCGCGCCGGGATGCGGTTCGCAGCATGGTGGAATTTGTGAGCGGAACGAGCGCCAACGGAATGGGCGCCACCGGGCTACGGGCGCAGATTGAAACCCTGGCGGCTGCGATTCCCGCAACGGTTTTGAACTCGGCAAATGCCAGCCAGGCCTCTGTCGCCTCTTCGACACGCGCCCCCAGTACAAACGCGATTGCCATGTCCAGCCGGCCGGATCTTTCCAACGTCTGGGGCCTGACAACAGACATTTTTGCGCAATCGGCAAGAATTCAGACGGTCAATTCCATCGTCGCGGAGACGGATGCGCTCTCAAAATCTGTAAAGGATATTCGCGCGCCGATGATCGCTCAGCTCAGGGACTTGTCCCAGAAGGGCGATCAGCTAGCCGCCCAGGCGGACACCGCAGGCCCGGCCCAGCTTGCCCAGGAGAAGAAACAACTCGATGATCTCGCCGGGCAATTCAAGCAGGTCACCTCGGCCGCCATTCCTTTGAGCAAAACAACCGTGCTGCTCAACCTGTACAAAAGAAGCCTCACCGACTGGCGCGAGGCAATGGAGAGCCGCTATTCGGCCGATTGGAGAAATCTGGGAATGCGGTTAGGGTTTTTCGCGCTGATCCTGCTGATTGTGATCGGGGCCGCGGAAGTGTGGCGGCGGGCCGTCTACCGATACATCCGTGACCCGCGGCAGCGGCACCAATTTCTGCTCCTGCGCAGATTCGTCCTCTGGCTGGTGATCGCGCTGATCATTGCCTTCATCTTCGCCGGCCGGCTTACTTCCGTTCTGACGTTTGCCGGCCTGCTTACTGCTGGCGTGGCGATCGCGCTTCAGGGCGTAATCCTTTCGGTGGTGGGCTACTTCTTTCTCATCGGGAAATTCGGCATTCGCGTCGGCGACCGCGTGCAAATCAGTGGCGTGACAGGCGAAGTCATCGAAATCGGGCTCGTGCGGCTGCATCTGATGGAGTTGGGGGGCGGCGGATTTGACACACCCACGGGCCGCGTCGTCGCGTTCTCGAACTCGATTGTGTTTCAACCGTCCGCGGGCCTGTTCAAACGGATTCCGGGCACAAGCTTTATCTGGCATGAGGTTACGGTCACCGTACCGCGCGCCGCGGATTTCGCTTTGGTCAAGGAGAAACTGCTGGAGGCTGTCACCGGCGTACTGGCGGACTATCGCGCGGAACTGGAACGTCAGTACCGGGAAATGAAAAGGACAGTCCTCTCTGTCCCCGCCGACGGCTTGCAGCCGAAGATCCAGCTTCGTATCCGGTCCTCCTCCATCGAGGCTTCGATTTGCTATGCCGTAGACCTGCGGCATGACGCCGAAATTGACGAACGAGTCTCGCATGCCCTGCTTAAGGCCGTGGAAAGCGATCCAGAGTTGATGCCGCCTGGCTCGGAAACTCCGGCGATCCGCCTCCGAACCGATCTCTCCAGCGCTGATACTGCGGGTTAGAACGGCTTGCCGATTCCGCGTCAAACGTGTTAAGAGTTGCAGAATCGTCTTGAAAGTTTCGTTGTAGCGAACCGTGTCCAATTTCAAGCTTACAGGGTCTCCTTCCAGATTTTGTCAAAAAGTTCAATGGAACCCGGGCCGTAGCCAGCGTAATGATTGTTGTAATAGGCGTAAATCGCCGTTCCCTGCTTGAGGAACTCGCGGATGAAGTGAATCCATATCCGGGTTTCGGGCTCCCGGTCGATGACAATCTTGTCCCAGGTCTTTGTCTTCCCTTCAATCCCTTTCCTGTCACCAATCCACCGAATGTAAGTGAAATCGGTGGTCAGCACGTCCAGCTTCCCACTTAGCTGCGTGGTCGTTGGCATCCAGATCTGATCCACTAAAGCCAGGGCAACGTCGTACTGGCAGAGAAGATCAATCAACGGTTGGCCGAGCCATTTTCTATTGCGAATCTCGACAGCATAATGGTGAGTTCGCGGCAGGCGCTCAATGTATCGACTGAGCCGGGATAGAAATTCTTCGGAATTGGGCATGACCTGCTGATTGAGATAGGGAAATTGCAACAGGAGCGGGCCGAGTTTATTTCCAAGCAGTTCCATAACGCTCAGGAACTCCTCAGTTTCTCGCTCACAATCGATCAAAACTCTTTTGTGCGTAATTTCGCCGGGGAACTTAACGGCAAAGGTAAAACCGGGCGGAGTGCGGTCAAACCATCCCTGAACCATTTTGCGGGACGGGATGCGATAGTATGTCGAGTCAACCTCAACCGTGTTGTAATGTCTGGCATAAGCGGAAAGGAATTCTGCAGGCGGGGTGCCGGGTGGGTAGAAAGGTCCCACCCAACTTTCCGTGCTCCAACTCGAAGTGCCAAGATACAAGTTCCGTACGAGATTAAAGTCCATCGAATCCAATCTCGATTGCAGAGCTTCCTCAGGGCCTCATCCAGAAGGCCATCAAATGGGGACTCGATCAGCCTTCAAGATGAAGAAGTCTCACTCCCTCCGCGGGCAACATGATCCTAACCCCGCCTCCGGTGATCGCCTGAGGGTCCAAAGGGGTTGTCTTGTCCTTATCGACATTCATGGCAGATCGCACAGAGTGTATAGGCGACCGGAAAATTCCTGAATTGATCTGGCAGAGAGTTTCACGAGCTTTCGGCCGGAGGTTGGCCAACAGAACATAGGCTTCACCCGGACGACTGTAAATAGCGGAAAGAAAATCACTACCGCCGAGCCTTACGGCACGATTCCTCCAGTCTTCAAACTGGTACAGCTCTGGGTTTCCTAATGGTTCCAGAATCTTGAATAGGTCCGCAGCCTCGGGGGTGGCGGGCCACGGTGCTGTGCCGGTCATGAGAGTAGTCAAGTAGAAAAGCTGATGAATCCGTTGTGGCGCACCCTGGGCTATCGTGCCGTACTCGATATCGGCCCGTGACCGGGCACCCGCAAAGTTCCATTCCAGAGGAAGCTGGCCGGGCTTTGGCATCCCATCCAAGAGTTCCCCATATCCCCATTCCATGCCCACCACATAATCAGCAAAATTCTCCAAGGTGAACATAGGCGTCATCGTGTTATGGACAGTAACCAGCCCCTCTGGGCCCACGCGTTCCCGTGTCCATTCCATCAGCTCAATGAATTCGTCAATATCCCAGTGCCCCGTCGGCGAAAATGCGTAGGTGGCTAACCCCCTGGCGCCCGAAACTTCATTGGAGGTCTTTCCGACGTGCAACGGATTGTTGCAGTAAAGAGCAACGTTCCAGTCATAATAGACGCCGTCGAAAGGATTGTGACTCAACACCGTGTCAACATAGGATTTGAAATAGTCGAGCCAGCCGGATTTCAGGCACATATGGGAGCCAAAGTAAAAGTTCGGCCTGAGATTCCCCTGGTCGTCCGGTTTCCTGGCCCATTCCTCCCCATGTGATTTGAAAACTTCCGTGCTTTGGTTCAGTTCGTGATTGGAAAAATAGGGCAGGTTCTTGATCCCGAATTTGTGGCAGGTCTCAAGAACGTGCTTCATCTTCTTCATCTGGTCGGGTGGATAAGGCGGATAGCTGCCATCCCGCCAGAAGAGGCCGTCCCCGTTCACGTCGCCGTCGTTATGAAGAGTCATTGTCACAATACCGTGTTGGGCATTGCGGCGAATCTCATCATCTGAGACCCATTGTCCGCGATTCGGACCATAAGATCTTTCAAGCCATCGTCCATGGGCATGTCCTTCCAGAATAGGCAAGCCGAGGTAATAATCGAACCAGTACCGCCCTTTCAAAGTCTGGAAGCCACCACGAGCGAGATCAGGATTGGTAGGGAGGCTGAGGGGGCTGATTGAAAGCGCGGTGCCGCGTGGCGTTGCGCTTGGACGCATTGCTGCCTCACCGGTGCCCGGCTGGCCTGTCAACTGGTAATCCCATTGTGACAAGTCATCAGAGACGAACCATTCAATCCCCTCGATCCCAGGATTGGCGAGCACAATGTAGCGAGGAACGTAGCGAGTACCGAAACCGATATCGAAATGTGTCCCCGGCCGGCATTCTCCCCACCGAACCTTTTCGATCCCAAAAGGGCTGACATCTGAATTCTCAAATACATTAGGCCGATGACCGTAGTGTGTCAGGAAGGGGTGGAACATGGCTGATAGCACGGTCACCGCTGCGGTTTGCACTCCCGGATCGGGGAAGAGAATTTCTTTATGAACTTTAATGTAGCCCCAGCGGTAGTTGTAGGTCGTTTTCGTTCGAATGCCTTCGTCACGTCCGCCGGCAGTGCGAAGGGCTGCTTCTACGGTAACCGTCTGCCACTTGCCGGTCTTGGCTACGGATACAGAAGGCTCCTGATCATAGATATCGCCAACGACCTCAGGTGGCTTCCCCTGTCCATGTTTTGTGATGTGAAAGGGGGTCTTTTTCGCAGCAAGTTCGATGGATGTCTTGATCGGTTGAATGAGTAGATTGGCGACCTCACCGTGGGTATAACTGATGCGGGTGATCACGCCACCGTGTTTAAGATCGTGCGCCACGGAATAGTAGGGTGTTGCAAGCAGGAGCAGGCCGTTTGCCTCGTCGCGATGGACCGAATATTCCTGGGGCCAAGTGCCCCTTGCCCTACCCGGAGGCTCCACAGATGACTTCAACGACGACGTGCCGGGTTCCATCTCCTTGAAGGCTCGCTTCAGGCTGATTCCGCTGAATGCTGCAAGCCCCACGCCGGTTTTAGTCGTGGACTTAAGAAATGCTCGGCGACTGATTTCTCCATCTCTTGACACGGATTTCCTCCTTAGCAAAACCCGAATTGCCCAAACCAACGCCCATAGTTCGTGCTTGGCGTGTGAGAGTCGTGCTGATTACGGTCGATTCCTTTGCTATATGAATTCAGACCGACTACCGCGCGTCCCATGGTGGCTGCTTCCTCTCAATCACGACCGTGGCATTCTACCACCACCGC
>JAKAWN010000237.1 GCA_021827245.1 Acidobacteriota bacterium
TTGTCTGGACGGCCACCGTCGAGTCGATTAAGGAAAAACTCTCGCGCTGCCGCCAGACTCTGGAACAGATTCAACCCGGTTGTACGCTGCCTCGCAGCCGAAAGAGGCGGAAAAGATTGCCCACTTAATGCGTGGACACTACACTAGCAGGAACCATCCTTTATGGAGCGACATGCAGGCCCTGCCCCGAAGCCAAGAGGCGCGCCTGTTGCAACCTCGCGCGGCCCAGAACGTCTAAATAAGATGTGAGGTGCAGGGGAGAGGCTAAGGTGTGCCGAAGTCTGAAGCGCCGAACAGAAACGCGGACAATCAAAGTCCACAAGTGGCTGGTGGCAATATGTTTCGGGCTGGCCATCTGCCTGCTTCCCCCGCGACCGGACTTGAGAGCGTCAGAAACGAATGAAGACGTCCTCGATTCTCCCCTGACTGTTTCCCAGGTTGTCAGCAGAATGGTGGAGATGAACAATCGCCGGTCAGAAGCCATCCAGAATTACACGTCTTTGCGTTCCTATCACGTGGAACTGCACGGCCTGATCCACATACACGCCAACATGGAAGTCAAGATGATCTACCAAAGGTCTGGCAAGAAAGATTTTGTTATCCTTTCTGAGAGCGGCTCCGCCTTCATGTGTAACCATGTTTTGAAACGCCTGATCAAGGCCGAAAACGATGCCTCCCGCCAGGGTGAGCGCAGGCAGGTATCTATCACCCCCCGCAATTACAACTTCAAGCTGGCGGGTTACAAGCAAAATGCCCAGGGGAAGTTTTATGTCTTGGATGTCACGCCCAAAGTCAAAAGAAAGTTTCTCTTCAAAGGACGCATCTGGGTCGATGCCCGGAACTTTGCCATGGTACGCATCGAAGGGCAGCCGGCGAAGACCCTTTCCTGGTGGACGCCCAAAGTTAACTTTGTTTATCAATACAAGAAGGTGGGTGAATTCTGGTTTCCCGCTTTGAACAGGACCGTAACGCATGTTCGTCTCCTGGGAAATTCGCTGCTGACGATTCAATATAAGGATTATGATCTGACTCAAGTCCGCAACGTCAACCCTTACACGCCAGTGAGGTTGATCTTGAGTGACCTCATGCAGCATAGCGCTCTCATTCCGCCTTCCCCTGAGCATTGACCAGCAGGGTTGATGGCGGTCGCCCCTTGTGGACGCGGCGTCGGGGATGCTGCAATTCCCTTTTACATTTTGCTGACCTATGTCTGGATGTCGTTTCAATATCCAGGGAGGGTGCCGCCACGAAGAGCCGAATGGTCCCATACATGATCGGCCGGGTCGCGTTCTTTCCGGCTCGTTGCGATTGCGTTCAGATGGGGGCTCAATTGCGATACAATGGCTAGCGCTATGGGTTCGCCAAAGGACAAGCTACTTGCTTTCAAGCCGCAGCATTCCTTTTTTGTCGGCATTGACTCCGACGGTTGCGTGTTCGATTCCATGGAGATCAAGCACAAGGAATGCTTTATTCCCAACATCATCAAGTACTGGAAGCTCCAGGCCATCTCGAAATACGCACGCGCCGCGGCGGAGTTTGTGAACCTCTATTCGAAATGGCGGGGAAGCAATCGCTTTCCGGCGCTCACCAAGACTTTCGAGTTGCTCCGTGACTGGCCGGAGCCGATGCGGCGAGGCGTCAAGATTCCCGAGGTTCCCACGCTGCAGGCCTGGATTGATTCCGGCCAGCCGCTTGGCAATCCCACGCTCGAGTCTGAAGTTGCCAAAACGCACGATCCGGTGCTGGAACACACTCTAGAGTGGAGCAAAGCCGTCAACCGCGCCATCGCCGATATGGTCGAGGGTGTGCCGCCCTTTCCTTTTTTCCGGGAGTGTGCGGAAAAGCTCCAGAGTCAAACGGACATCATTTGCGTTTCCGCGACGCCCGGCGAGGCTCTTGAACGTGAATGGCGCGAGCACGACATCGCGAAATACGCGGCGGTCATCGCGGGACAGGAAATGGGAAGCAAGAAAGAACATCTCAGGTTGACGGCGAACGGCAAGTATAAGAAAGATTGCGTCCTGATGGTCGGTGATGCTCCGGGCGATCTTGCCGCCGCCCGCGCCAACAATGCGCTCTTTTATCCCGTCAATCCCGGCCACGAGGAAGAGTCGTGGCAGCGCTTCCATGATGAGGCGATTGACCGCTTCCTCAACGGCAACTACGCCGGAGATTACGAAGCATCGCTAATCGCGGAATTCCAGAAGCTCCTGCCCGAAACACCACCCTGGAAGAAATAAGGGCGGCTCCGCGTGCTGCAGTGAGTGAGGTATGGGCGTGGGCTACACATGGCGCGCGATGCCATGTGGTGGCTTGGAACTCTGGCCCTGGCAAGTCCCGCCAGGTGACGCCCAGTATTTTCCGCCAACTGCGCACCTCGTCAAAATGGCGATGCGTCGCCCTCGGGGACTTGCTACAGCTTTTTCTGCGCCGCGGCCATGCGGGCGGCCGCGCGTGCCTCTTTCATAATTGCGCCATAGCCTTCTTTATCAAAGGGGGGGCAGCCGGTGGGGAATTGTCCGAGCGAGTTGTTCTTCGACCGCATGAGATACGTGCAGTAGGAGAGCGTCTTGCACGTGCGCAGAGGATCGAGTTCTGCTCTTGCGAGCGCCTCGCGCGGCAAGTTTGGGTAGGCAAGCATGGCCCGCCCCAGGCCTGCCAGCGTTGTCCGATGCAGCTTGAGGTTGGCGGCTGCGGCATGGATCAGGAAGTGACGCAGCCAGCTATAGCCAGTTCCGACCACGGCAAGATCGGGATAGGCTTGCTGGACTTGGGCGGTGGCGGAAAAATGCCTGGCCACACCCAGCAACGGGTGTTCTGGCGTTTCATAGTAGCCTTCGTTGGGCTTGTCAAACGGCCGACCGATATGCGGGTTGGCGTAAGGGATTCCCATCGAGACATTCACAAGCCTGATTCCTGCCTGCTTCAGCCAGCCGATAAATTGCAATGGTTCCGAAAGGTCCATGCGCGAAGGATCGTTCGGGTCTGTGCCGAAGCCGAAGTTGTATGGCTTTGGATAATCACGTGGCACTCCTGCTGAATTTTCCGTGCTCATGGCGTAAGGGATGCCGTCGTAGACGCCCAACCGCACTGCAAGCAGGAAGTCGTCCCCAACCTGTTTGCGAATCTTGTCCACGACATTCAGCGTAAATCTCGCCCGGTTTGCGAGCGAACCGCCGTAGGTGCCCCTACGCGCGCGCGCACCGATCAGTTCCGAGAGCAAATATCCGTGCGTCATTTTGAGGTCGACGCCATCGAAACCAATTTCGCGCGCAAGGATCGCGGCTTCGAGGAAACGGTCCTCAAGCGCAGCAAGATATTCGTCGCTGGCGAGCTCGGGGAAAATATCTCGCGGCGGCAAATCGGCGCGACTGACAAGCGGGTAGGGATCAAGAACGGGATGCCGGGTAGCAACCTTCTGCTTCTCGAAAGAGTACCGACCGGAATGCGTGAGTTGCAAGACTGTGACAAGATCATCGCAGGCGCTGAATTCACACTGGTGAGTTTCACGGCACTCGCGAAGCAGTTTTGCGAGCCCCTTTGCAGAGCCCGGATGGATCCAGAGTTGGCGGGGATTGGCGCGTCCTTCGGGAACCACTGCACAAGCTTCAAACCAGATCAGTTTGGCTCCGCCCGCACCAAACCGCTGATAGCGACGAAAAGTCAGCGCGCCGGGATTGCCGTCGAGGTCCCCGTCGCAACCTTCCATCGGATGGACGGCAAGAGAATTTCCTATCCGCCAGGTCTTTCCTCCTTGGCTTCTGATCTCGACAGGACGCGAGAGAATACTGCGGACTTCTTCGCGATCTTCGATCAGGGAAAGGTCAACACCCAACTGCGCGGCGTGGCCCCGAAGGTCTGCTAAGGTCTTGTAATGGAAATACTGTCTGAGCACTTTAGATGATTGTGTCAGAAGACGGACCTACGGCGTTCTTTTCTCGCTGATCACGCGTTTTGCGGTCTGCCTGGCGCAGCGCTGAGTGAATGGAGAGAAACTCACCCACATTGTTCAGGGTCAGCAGGCCGACCAGGCGCCCTTCATGCTCGACGGGAAGAGAGCGGGTATTGCATTCCCGGATCAGAGCAAGAGCATGGTCCAGCCTCTCACGAGGATCGATAGTCGCGATATCGCGTCGCATGGAGTCGCGAACGCGCGTCTCGGGACCTGTCTGCGCAAGGCTTCGCGTCATGTCTTCCCGGGTGAGCAGCCCAAGAACGTGATCACCGAACACCACAGGAAAATCCTCCCGCCATCCCGCCAATACGTGGTCCACCGCATTTCCCAGCGTCTCGTCCGGCTGCAGCGTGTGAACATCCCGCAACATGATGTGCTGCACGGGTATGTCGCCCACCGAAAGATGCATTTTGGCCATAGAGGCTTCCTGTTCAGCGCCCGTCCAGACAAACAAGGCGATAAAGATCAGGAACGGATCGGTAAAGAGGCCGGCAAGACCAAAGACGCAAGCTATTCCCTGGCCGATGCGCGCGGAGATGCGCGTGGCCCGGCTGTACTCAACCCGAGTGGCAAGCAGGGAACGCAACACCCGGCCTCCGTCCATGGGAAAAGCCGGGATCATGTTGAATGCGACCAGCCAGAGATTCACGATCATCAACTTGGTGACGAAATTCCCGTCGAATGACAGCAACTGGTCAAAGCTGACCATTCCGCCAGACGACACAATCGCGAGATAGAGCAAGCCGGCGATGGCGATGTTCACCGCCGGACCAGCAAGAGCAACCCAAAGCTCCTGAATCGGGTCGTCTGGCATTCGTTCAAGCCGCGCCAGTCCCCCAATGGGGAGCAGGGTAATATCACGCGTTCGGACTCCAAAGCGGTGTGCTGTTAAGGCGTGCCCGAGTTCGTGAAGGGTGATGCATCCAAAGATGACGAACACGAAGAGGGCCCCGTAAAGCGCTGCCGTAAGGCTGTGGCCGTTCGACCAATTCAGGAAAAGAATGAAGGCGATGAGCAGCCAGAAGGTCGCGTGAACGTAAAGGCCAATCCCTGCAATCTCTCCGATTTTCCATGACCAACGCATATTTTCCAACCGCGTGCAGGAGACTGGCTGAGAGATCAGTGTATCCAGTCCTCTCGTAAAGTTAACACTGGTGAGCAGCTTGCGGCAAGCTATGCTTGCCGGTATCTTGCGGCTGGGCAAGTGCAGGATGACACCCCCGCGCCACCTTGAGGAATTTCCCAGTTGATATGGGACTTATTTTCGCCAGCTTCTTCCGTTCGCAACGCAAACAGTTTACACTTGGCTCTTCAGGGGTTTTCAATGCTGAAAGAAAAACGAAAACTGCAGCTTGCTGAACGTATGACCCATCTGGGGAACGAAGGCGCCTTCGATGTACTGGTTCGCGCAAGGGCGCTGGAGGCAAAGGGGAAAGAGATCGTCCACCTGGAAATCGGCGAGCCAGATTTCCCGACTGCTCCCAACATTGTTGACGCCGCCAAGCGCGCGCTTGAGCAGGGATGGACCCATTACGGCCCTCCGGCTGGTTTTCCGGAGCTGCGGCAGGCCGTGGCAGAAGACGTTGGCCGGCGGCGCGGAATCTCTGTTGATCCTTCCGGGGTCGTCATTACGCCCGGGGCGAAGCCGATTATGTTTTACACGATTCTCGCCTTGGTCGAGCCCGACGACGAGGTGCTTTACCCGGACCCCGGTTTTCCCATTTACGCGTCGATGATCAATTTCGTGGGTGGCACGGCGGTTCCCTACAAGCTGGTGGAAGAGCGCGACTTCGATATCGATGTTAAAGAGATCGTGGGTAAGATCAGCGACCGTACGCGGCTGATGATTCTCAACTCGCCCAACAATCCCACGGGCGGCATCGTCAGCCGTTCGGAAATGGAAACACTGGCAGATGCTTTGAAGGAACACGACGTGACGGTTCTTTCAGACGAGATTTACAGCCGGCTGATTTACGACGGTGACCAGGTGAGCCCGGCTGCCTTTCCAGAGTTGCGAGACCGCGTTATTATTCTCGACGGATTTTCCAAGACCTATGCTATGACGGGGTGGCGGCTGGGTTACGGGGTGATGCGCCCGGACCTGGCGCAGCAAATCGCGCTCCTGATGACGAATTCGAATTCATGCACGGCGAGCTTTACCCAGATGGCCGGCGTGGAAGCGTTGCGCGGCGACCAGGGTTCAGTTGACGCGATGCTGGCTGAATTCCGCCGGCGGCGCGAAGTGATCGTGAAAGGATTGAACCAGATCCCGGGATTTCAATGCCGGAAGCCTCGTGGCGCTTTTTATGCTTTTCCAAACATCAAGGGAACCAGGAAGGTTGCACGCGATCTCGCGGACGCCCTATTAAATGAAGCCGGGGTGGCATGCCTGGCGGGAACGGCCTTCGGCGAACGGGGCGAAGGTTATCTCCGCTTTTCCTTTGCCAATTCTGTTGAGAACATTGAGAAAGCTCTCGAACGCATTAATGGCTGGATCAGACAGAATACGTGACGAGCTTTATGAGTGAGACCGGAAACAAACTCCGAATTTTCGCAACCTGCGACATTGGAAAGGCTGCCCTCGACCTCCTGCGCCGGCACGGTTATGAGGTGGAGGTGTATGACCAGCTCGAACCACCGCCTAAGAGCCTGATCGTTGAGAAAGTGCGTTCGGGGATCGGCGGGCTGATCACCACGCTCCGCGACCCGATTGACCGCGAGGTCTTCGAAGCGGGCAAAGGAACCCTGAAGGTGGTGGCGCAGGATGCAGTCGGCTTCGACAACATCAATCGTGCGGATGCGAACGAATACAAGATTCCTTTCACCAACACGCCGCAGGTTTTGACTGAAGCGACGGCAGAGTTTGCTGTTCTTATCCTCGGTGCGGTGGCGCGCAAGCTCTATCCCAGCGAGCGCCTGGTGCGCGAAAACCGATGGGGGGCTTGGCACCCTTATCTGCCATTCCTGGGTGATGAGGTTACCGGCAAGACGATCGGCGTGATTGGCATGGGGCGTATCGGACAGGCCTTCATAAAAAAGGCGCTCGGGTTCGACGTGAATTTTCTTTGTCATGACTCGGTTTCAACGCCAACGGATTTTCTGATCGGAGTTCAGGAGGAAATGGATCTGCGGCATCGCAACGGCTTCTCGCGCCAGCGACAGACGATTTGCATGACAAGCCTGGAGAAACTCCTTGCAGGATCGGATTTCGTGTCGCTCCACGTGCCGCTGGTGCGCCAGGGCAAGCACTCCACTTTCCATCTGATCAACGAAAAGACTTTCCGACTGATGAAGCCCACCGCGTATCTAATCAACACTTCGCGTGGGCCGGTTGTGGATGAGGCGGCGCTGGTCGGGGCTCTCAAGCAAGGAATGATCGCCGGCGCGGCTCTGGATGTTTTCGAACAGGAGCCGCTGCCGGCGGAATCCCCGCTGCGCGATCCGGACCTGGAGGATCGCGTAAGGCTGTTCCATCATTTCGCCAGCGCCGGGCGAACGACGCGCCTTTCCACCGATCCCAGTCGTGGCATGGCCGGTCGTTGCGTGCAGTCGCTGATTGACGTGCTGGAAGCGCGCGACAGCCCCGCCAACGTTCCTTGCGTGGTCAATAAGGAAGCTTTCCGCTAGTTGTTCTATCAGCATGGCGGGAAGTCCCGCAGATGTCACGCGCCGTATGCGCCGGGGGCGACATTGTGCCACCTGCGAGCATAAATCCTTACAAATGCCCGCCTGCAGCAGCAGAATACGACTCTTACGGAGGCTTCCATGACTGACATATCCCGCCGATCGTTCCTGGGCGCCAGCGCCCTGTCTTCGGTTTGGCCGCATTACTACCAGCTTGCCGAAGTGGAAAAGGGGCAGCGCAAGATCCGCGACATCCAGACGATGACTCTTCAAGGGCCGGGACGCACCTACTGTTTGGTGAAGGTCACGGCTGATGACGGCGTCTACGGCGTGGCGGAAGCTTACGGAACGCCGGCGGTCGGTGTCAAGGAGCAGGTTCTGGCGATGAAGCCCTGGCTGGTGGGTAAGGACCCCCTTGAAATCGACGTCCTATACACGTTCCTTGATTTGCACGCGCCGAATCTGGCCGGTACCCGCACGGACGGTTCCGCGCACAACCTGCTGCGCGCCGCCAGCGGTATCGAGATGGCCCTTTGGGACCTGGCGGGCAAGGCGCTGGGTGTACCCGCATCCACGCTGCTGGGAGGCAGGTTCCGCGAGCGGGTGCGAGTGTATGACCACGCGAGCCCGCGCAACATGCTGGACAAAGCCTCGTGCCGTGAGTGGGCGGCGCGAGTGAAGGCCGATCCCGCGGGCTTTACGGCGCACAAGTTCGGCTTCCGGCATACGAATCCCCAGAGCGACTTGGCGCGCGACCCGGCAAACCGCGTACTGACCACCCGGGAACTGATGCAGATCCGCCAAGGCTATGAGAACTGCCGGGAAGCGATTGGCTGGGACCACGACCTAATGGTCCACTGCCACTGGGAATATGACCTGCGGACTTCAATCCAGCTTGCCGAAGCAGTTGAATCGATCAAGCCGCTCTGGCTGGAAGATCCTCTGCCTGTGGACTTTTCGGACGCCTGGCCGAAGCTCTGCGAGCGTTCGCGCGTGCCTATCCTGACCGGCGAGAACCTGGCGCGACGGGAAGTTTTCAAGGACTTCATCATCCAGCACGGGTGCGACATTCTGCATCCTGATCTGCGCAACAGCGGCGGCTTCCTCGAAACCAAGCGTATTGCCGACATGGCTTCCGTATTCGCGATTCCCATGGCCAGCCATAACACCGGCAGCCAGCTACATACGTGGGCCACGTGCCAGTGGGCTTCCTCTATCCGCGACTACTTGACCTGCGAGACCATCACCGGTCAGGGTGGCTGGATGGACCAACTGCTCCAACTCGACAGGCCGTACATTCAGAACGGATTTATCCAAGTCACCGAAAAACCCGGTCTGGGCGTTGAACTAAACCCCGACATTGCGAAAGCTCACCTCGCCCCCGGCGAGGCATGGTGGGGATAAGAACGAGAGCACCGATTCATCTCCTTGCCCCAGCGATGGGGCAGCGAGCGGTCGTGAGCACAGCGCCGCCCCTGAAGAAGAATAGCCGCGCCCTCGATGCATCGGGCCGCACCACCTGAATTGTTAACAAAGCCTGTCAGGCCGCAGTGGGATGTTCGATGCTTCCCAAGACTTCCATTTGCGGCCGGATCTTCGCCGTTGCCCGGCAGCCAGCCGTGGCGCCGAAACCGCCGACAAAGGCCCCAGTAAGAGCCGGAATGATATAGATGTTCCAAAGTATGACGGAGCCAAACCAGTGGCCCGCCACGGCAGGGCCGAGCCACGCGCCGATCCAAGCCGCAATCCACTTGGCAAAAAAACCGTCGATCCCGGTGAGAAGCCGGTAGCGGATCAACCAATGGAGTACGGCGGCAGCAAGCGCACTTAGAATCAGGAGAATCAGGAAGGAAAGGAAATGCATTCCGACCAACGGAGCACTCATGGTACCCTCCTCTCGGTGGTTAGACCATTCGCAGTTGTTTGAGGTAAGGAAGACCAGCACTTCGACCACATAGCGGGCACCACAACTGGCCATGCATGCCGACCAGAATATGGCCAGATGCAGTTCAAAATAATTAGTCACTATTTGAGCTGTTTCGGGGGACCTGCGCTGAAAACACTCCACTTGCGCAAACCATCCCATGCCTTTCGGCAAAAAGGCGTGGAGGTTGAGCAAAATAAAGGTCCGTGCCCCGCAGCCGCGCACTGTCGAGCTTCCTCAACAGGATGCCCGCCTTGTCGTCGCAGGATTCCTCCTCGCCCCACATCCGGTCGTTCTCGTCCGGCGACCCTTCACGGAACTCAGCCTTGACACAGTCACCCCGCCGGAACCTGGCCATGCTCGCCCCCCTTCCGTCGCCTCCCCAGGTTGAGCCGGGCCATGAGGCCTCGCCCCGGCACTGCCGGCATGCTCGACATGCGCCCCCCTTAAGGTCTCGCAGAGGCGCCATGCCGAGTACGCCATCTTCCGCAGGCCCTCGGGGCGTGAGCCGACGTCGGGAGCCGGTAGTCCAGGATGAATTTGGGTATCACATTTCGACGCACCAAGCCCCTCACCCCAAGCCGCCCTGTTGTGTCGGGTCAAAAATGGGTACCTTCTCCGTCGACAACCTTGACTGGACGGAGTCTGATTAATACATTGCTGAGATTGCTGGTGGATTGAAAGCCCTGCAAGAAGTGGGACGTGTGCCTTCGGTAGGCGTGCGTGACTTGAGCTGAGAGAAGTGGGTATCGTCAGTCTTGTGGCCCAATCAGGGCCGGGAGGAGACTGATGACGACCCC
>JAKAWN010000238.1 GCA_021827245.1 Acidobacteriota bacterium
CGATCGAGGAACTTCTCAAATCGCCGCGGCAATCCCTCCCGCCTGGCAACCTGTCCCCGCTCGTACTTGAACTCGACCACGCGCGCCCCTTCCAGCCCCATTGTGACCAGCGCGCCGATATCGAGGCCTTGCTCGGCCCGGTCCAGTTGCTCGGGTGTCGAGAAGATGGCCGGCGACCGCGGCATAAAGCGCGGGCAGCAATCCTCGAACGGCTCGCATGAGATCTCGTAGGTCCCAATGCGGCGCGCCAGCCGGAGGATTTCTTCCTTATCGTCTCCGGCCAGCGGGCGATAGACCGGCAGATCAACTCCCCGCTCGACGGCGGCCAGATTATGGAGGGTTTGTGACGCCACTTGCGAAACGCTGTCGCCGGTCACCAGTCCCAGCGCGCGCTCTACCCGGCAAACCTCGCGGCCGATGCGAGCCATCATGCGCCTGTAAAGAAGAACTCGCAGCTTTTCTGGAGCGCCCGCCACAATCTGCCGTTGCACCGAATCGAAAGGGATCACGTAAAGGCGGGAGGTAAATTGATAAGGCGTCAGCACGCGCACCATGCGCTCGGCAACTGCGCTCGATGGCCCGCTTGCAGGCGAGGGGCTCCCGTAAAAGTGCACAAAAGTAAGGTGCGCGCCGCGCCGCATCATCTTGTAGGCCGCCACACCCGAATCAAAACCGCCGGAAAGCAGCATCACCAGCCGTCCTCCGGTTGCCGCCGGCAGTCCGCCGGGCCCCTCGGCGCGCTCAGCATAGAGCAGCACTCTGCCAGGAATCACTTCCACCTGGCAGGTCACTTCGGGCTCGTCCAGATCCACGCGAACCCCGCTGCCTTTCGCCCGCAAGGCCGTCAGGATCTCGCGCCCGAGTTCGCGCTCGATTTCCATCGAGCCGGCGCCAAGACTGCGGTCGGCGATTTTGGCGCGCACGGCAAAGCTGCGAGGATTGATTTCTTCCATCACGCGGCAGGCGCAGCGAGCAAGTTCCGGCATTCCACCCGCAATCTCCCACGCGATGCCGATATAGGCAAGGCCGAAGACCCTCTGCAACCGCTCCACCATCAGGGGCAGCAGGCTCTCGTTCGGGACGTCCACCAGCAGCCTGTCCGCCACAATCTCGAGCGGGTGGGCCGACAGGTCTTCCAGGCTGCGCTTGATAGCTGCAATCAGCCGGCTGAGGAAGAATCTCTTGTTTCCCCCCTTCAGCCAGATCTCATGGTAATGCAGGACCAGCACGCGTTTTGCCGCGCCGTGAGCGATGTCGGTCCCGTGCTCAAGAGAAACCTGCTCAGCCAAACTTCGAATGCTCCCTCCGATGATCGGCACACGGAGCTTCAGGCCGTTTCAATCCATGATGATGGCCTGCAATCTGAACTGACAAAAGTCGCGGATCACCGAATGAATCTAGGATATCCGCAATCTCAGAATGCGGCAAGGAACCGCAAGCTCCCTGGACGCCTGCCGCGTCGTCCGGCCGTCGAGCCTTTCAATTCAGATAGCGGCTCCGGAAGGAATCCGGGCTCAGTACTGTCCCCTACTTCAGGGTTTGCGCTTGCCAGCCGCTGTAGTATGCTTCTTGGCGGTTAAGGCAGGCGCAGAGTTGCTCCGGGGCAGCACTTTGGCCATGCATCGGACCTGAAGGCAATGTGGTTTGGCCCCCGGGAAAGTGAGCTGACTGAGATGACACGAATTCACGGACTGGCCATCGCGGTTCTCAGCCTGTGGGTCGGATGGACCCTGTTTATGTGGTTCGCGGCCACCCGTAGTTTTCGAACTGTGGACGAAGTGCTGAAATCGCCTCCGCCGGAGCTCAGCCACGACGTCGAGGGCATGAAGGCCGAGCAGGCACGCGAGGTTCTGCGCTACCTCGCCTCAGAAATCAATCGTACTTATTTCCGCGCCTACGGATGGGGACAGCTTGTGCTCGGAACAATTCTCCTCACCCTGCTGGCCTGGAGGACTCCCCGGGACACCTTGAACCCGGCGATTGCCGCCGTCATGCTCTTTATCGTGATCATATTGACGCTGGGAGTGATGCCACAGATCATTTCGCTGGGACGCAACATCGACTTCCTGCCGCGCACGCCACCGCCGCCCGGCTACCAGCGATTCTGGAAACTGCACGCGATGTTTACGGGTCTCGACGGCGCAAAACTGCTGGGCGGGGTTGTTCTTCTGGTCCGGTTGATTGCGTTCCGCTGAGGCCAACCGGCCGCAAGGGAGCGCCAGGTGGTGAACAGATCCGCTTTGGGTTCTGAGCTGTGCAGGGTGTTGAGCTCTTGAGCGGGAAAGTGGGTAGCGGAATGGGAAGACCAGGATGTTGCCTCGCTGAATGTCTTTCAGGCGCTTTGTGCTGCTTGACACGATTTAAGGCCAATGGCAACATGAAACCTGCCGTCGGAATCAGTCTTTCCTCTGCTGGAGGGCGCTGATTTGTGGCGGCTCCCACGATAGCTTGCGCCGAAGTGGCGGAATTGGCAGACGCGCTACATTCAGGGTGTAGTGCCCGTCAGGGCGTGGAGGTTCGAGTCCTCTCTTCGGCACCATGTCTTTTGGTCTCTCGCATCGCTGCAGCAATGTGTGCAGAAAGAATTGACGAAAGTGCCCCAGGGCAAACAATGCTCACAGCACGCAAGACGATGGCCGCTCGGGAAACCGAGCGGGCCGCCAATCCGAAGCTGCGGAGAAAAAGACGGAGGCGTTAAGCAATGGAACCAAATGACAAAATCGGGAAGAGAACCGAGCGCCGTAGGCGTTGGTCACAAGTTGTGCTGGCAGCTTCTCTCAGTGTGGGCCTGATTGCGCTAGCCCTCGGCTACTCAAACACCGCGCTTGCCGCCCTGCAGAAGTTAAACATCCATTGCAACTTCAGCCCGAAGGAACTAACCGAGTGGGAATTTCCGCATGCCCAAGACTGGGTCAGTAGGAGGGAAAACGGCCACTATTATCTGCACATGCTGCGTCCGGGAGAGCCTGGCGTTCCCCGCCGCCCGCTGCAATTTGCGCGGCTGAAGAATGTAAATGTCGGCAGTTTTGATCTCAGCGTCAAGACTCGCCGCGAAGGCCGCTCAATGATCATCGTCTTCAACTACGTCGACACGCTGCACTTCTATTACGCGCACGTCTCTCGAGACCGCGGAACTTTTCAGCCGGTCCATAACGGCATCTTCATCGTTGATGGCGGGCCGCGCAGGCGGATCGCCGGCCTCCATGCTCAACCGGCTCTTCCCGATACTCATTGGCACACCATTCGCGTGGTGCGGAATGCCCGCACCGGTTTGATCCAGGTCTACTCCGACGTTCAGAAGCAGCCCTTGTTCTCCGTGGTTGACCACCATTTTACCTGCGGCAAGGTTGGCCTGGGATCGTTTGACGAGGCCGGAGACTTTGCCGATTTCCAGCTTCGATCGAGCGATGCAGGCTGCACACCACAGGTGCCGACTTCCGCACAGGCGTTACTGAAAAGGCCGTGATTTCAGTCTCAAGCGAAATTGCAGATCAAGCCGTTGAGGATGGCGATGGCTCCGAGCGTTATGCCCGGCATGCCCCGTGGAAGGGATTCGCTCCAGACGGAGCAAGGGACTTGCGGACCCATATGAGGCAAATCGGCGTGAGGTACATCGTGCGCCCTCACGCCGCATTTACTTTCCCAGTGTCGAGTCTCCAGGCTTTCGAACAACCGCCATCCCAGCATGGCTCATTGGCCAGATTGACAGTGAGCCATGGCAAGCCTGGCAAGGGTTACGGCGTTCCTGGTCACTGGCAGCCCGTGAAGCTGAAAGCGAGTGAAGGCTCGACAACCGTTACTCCCGTTCCGCTTGCCGGGGCGGCCGTGTCGCCGGACTTCACCGTGAACGAATTGCTAGTCGTCGACGTTGGAGAGCAAGTCAGCAAGCTGTCCGATCCATCGGCGACCGCGTTCACCGTGTAGGCTGCCTGGGCCTCATTGTTTGGAGGCGTGAAGGTAAATGACGAGCTGCTGCTGTAGGTCCCCATCGCAGGGGAACTAGCCGGAACTGGCAGGCTATAAGACGTGCAATCGGTTCCGGAGGGACAGCTAGTACCGGAAGCTGTGGTGAATTCAGTTGGCTCCGACATGGCCCCAAACACAGGGATCGTCAGGTTGATGTTCGAGCTGTTGTTCGTCACTTGCTGCAGCGCGGAAATCTGGACAGTGCCTGACACCGCCCCGCCGCTTCCTGCTGTCGCAATCGTGCCGGTGATCGTGGCTGGGTTGGTTGTAATCAGGCCCGAGGTACCAGCGACAGTCTCGGCGTAAATTGGGATGCTGCCAACCTGGCTACCAATCGGCACCTTAAAGAGAACCGTGGGGTTGTACGTGGTGGTAGTGGTCGTCGCACCGGATTCGGTTGTCTGGCCGGTCACGACAATGTCAAAATTACCGGTGGCTGGCAACGGGCAGAAGGAAAAAGTTCCATCGGAGGCTGTCGTTGCTGTCCCGTCCGGTACAACGCGGTCAATCGAGGCGTCGTTCGGGTCTGGTTGTTCCAGCAGAACAATGGCATCGGCCACCGGACTGCCGGGACTAGGAGCGGTGTCAGCCTCCACCACCTTGCCGCTGATCACGCTGTTATTGATGCTCACTTCGCCGGCGTGCAGCACGGGTTTCAGGAGATACTGGCCGCTGTTGCCTGCCTTCACAATGGAAGCACAACTGTTGATGTCAATGTTAAAGTCGGTATTTTGCCCCTTGATGACGGTCAACCCGCCGTTCGCAATCTGTGAAGCGGGAATCTTGATGCCCGTCTGGGCTTCGCTGGGCAACTGCAATTCGATCGGCGTCCCAGGCGTCCCATCAGGGTTCTTCGGAACTACACAATTAAACCCTCCCGTTGTGCAGGCATTGTTCGAAACGGTCCCTGACGCGTTATTCGCCAGCAGGATCAGCCGGATCTGCTGATACTTTCCGGGCGGGAGCTGTTGTTTCGCAAGCATGTACAACGTGCCGCAGAAGTTTGGATTGTCTGGCGAAGGGTAGAGCATCATCAGGTTGACCTGCTGGGGGGGGCTCAGTTTAACCAGCGTCTGCCAGCCGCTGTCATTCGGCCCAGCATTGGCATTCAGATTCGCATCGACTTCTGTAATTGTCACGTAGACGCCGGCAAAGTTGTCCGAACACGTCGGCGTAGGAGGGTCACTGAGAAAAGTACTGACCGTTCCAGTATTTGCATTGCTCGAAGTCGTGCTGCCGCCGCAACCGGTCATCGCGATAACAGCCGCTGACAAAACCAACGAAAGTGCCAATATTGTATAGCTGTGAATTCCACTCTTTTTCATCGTTGTTTCTCCCGTTTGAGCAAGGTGATCTTTCTGCTTTATTGCGTCAGGCTATGGATGTTCCCTCGCGAACTCTCCGGTGTCTGCTCCATCACGGTTGAACTCGCTATCACCGGAACCAAAACAAGGGACCCCGACGGATTGTGGATGGTTCAGCCTTAGCAGAAGGTTGCTCTGCAGCCGTTCGCCAAAGCCAGTTATTTATTGTTCTCCTGATACCCGGACGGCAGGTCGGATATCACCCTCCCCCCTCTATTCTCGTACCATCTTTGCGCGAAACGGCGCAATAGAAGGTTGATAAGTAACCAAGTGGTAACATTGCCCACCTTTAGTCCTTCCTGCGATGTTCCCGGGAGTGGCCCACAGCACCTCGCCGCCCAGAGGCCAAACCTCCTCAACAGCTCCGGCCACAAGCTTAAGCCTTCTGCCGCTCGCTGCCTACGGGCACACAAAACCCCAACATCGCACAGCACTTTTAAATGCTCCCTCAGGCTCAACCACTCTGCCACTCCGGACTCCGCCGTGTTGCCTCGCTCAGGCGTTATCTTTTAGTTCACGGCCGTAGGTCTGTGACGCAAGTCAACGACCGTGGGTTGGGCAGCGACCGCGCCGGTTCCGTTTGCGCTTGTTCCCGAGGCCGCACCGGCGCCAGCCCCGGCATTTGCCGCGGACATCTGGCTTCCCTGATACTTCGGGGCGCTTACGTATCCGTGCATGTGGTTTTTGTTGATACGGTTAATTACAAGCTGTACGGGCCGTCCGTTTTCCTCAGTGTAAAAAACCACCGGCTCATAAATGTTAATGTGCTTCTTCGTCAGCACCCGGTCGTTCACGATCACGCGAAGGTTGCAGAACTGATGCTTGGCGTTGGTCCTCCGGAGCGACACTTCGATCGGCCCCACGCGATGGAAGCGCTTTGACTTGAACATGTCGAACTCGTAGTAGTTGCGTTCGCCCTTCTTTTCCAGTTCGACCAGCTCGGCGTGAGTTTTGGCAATTGAGCCGCTCAGTTCGTTCCGCGTCGAATCCAGGTTGCACTGGAGCTCCGACCGGGTCTTTTCGATGTCCTGCTGGGTTGAGTCGATGGCTCTCTGGTGCGCGGCAAGCTCGGCCTGCACCTGTTTCCATCGCGGGTCGTCCTTTTTCACCACCTTCTTTGCAGCCACACCGCGATACATGCGTTCGCGCCTGAGCGCAGCTTCATGGCGAGCAGCCTTTTCTACCCGTTCACGTTCTGCCTGTTCCGCCTGCTTCGTCTGCAGGGTATTCAATTCCGACGAAAGCGATTGAAGCTGGTCTTTCGTCTGCGTCAATGACGCCTTCAACTCCTGATTGCGTGTGGACAGTTGGCTTGCCACCTTTTGCTCCTGCACGATGAATCCCATGGCAACGGCTGCAAGGCATAGGAAGACGACCACCGCCACCCAGAGCGGGTTGATAGATCTCCGGGGCTCTTCAGAATTGGTGCTGTTCTCGGTTGGGTTCTCGGTCATGGTTTAATCTCTCTGTGGGGCCGCAGAAAATTCTCCATAGGGTCGCCGGCTCTGCAAAATCAATAATTCGGTCTTGCCTGAGCCGCTCGAGGGCAAGATACTCCTTCGCCTGCAGCGTTTGGGGCGTGGTGTTACGCGCTGGCTTTTCAGCAGCCTCATCGTCATTAGAGTCGCTCCTCGCCAAGTGCTGGGAGAAAGCGCTGCTATCCTTTGTAGCAAGCGTTATGCCATAGTCGCGCGCTGGCAACCATTTCATTTTCCATGGATTACGGCGGTCCATTGAAATCGAATGGGAAAAGGACGAAGACTAGATTTCGACAGGCAGGAAGAATTTACACGGCTGGATCACTCCCACTGCGACCCGGCGATCCAATCAAACCTCGCCGCGCACCTTGCATACTAGCGCAGGGCTTCTTGACTCCGGCTCATAGGGCATGCCGGATGGACGATTTCCAGCTTGCAGTCATAGTAGTTATGGGTATACCGGGCACTTGCCCCGAAGGTGCCAGTCAGGCGCTTTGCTTTCTTCGTGTCATCACTAACGACGGCAACAAGCTTCCACTTCCCGCTTATGACGAAAAGCTGGCAGAACAACGGCCTAAGAGATCTTTCCAATATCCACCCAACTCATTCGCCCTTAGTTATTTAGCTCTGCAAGAGGCCGTCAGATCGATTCCAGATCAGGCTTACTTTCTTCTGCCGCGGTTCATTGTCTCTTATTGGAGCCCAGGGTTGGAAATGAGTTCTTGGCGGGCTGCAAGGTACTTTCAAATTGTGGTTGCATTGTCATCTTGACTTTTGGAAACGAAGGTCTAAAGTAGTAGCAGGAGGCACAGAGATCGGGTTGCGATACGCGGGTTCGGATACAAGATCCCGGTGTGAAACGACGACGGCTCAAGCTGCTTGCTATTCTTCCGACCGAACCATAGGGCCAAGGTAGTACTCTCACCGTCAATCGATTCCGTTTGCTGATCCGACGGGAGAAGGAGGGTCCCATGTTCCAGATGATCAATGAAGAAAAGCCCACCGCGGAAGACAGGAAGATGTTGTGGGTGAAGGTGGGTCTGTTCATTGTTCTGTGTGCCGCTTTCGGCGGTGTGATTTATTTCTTTGCCTTCGTGCCGTTTGGAAAGTGACTAGAGGTGAGGAAGAGGAAATCGCTGGCGCACGAGGTGAAGTGCATCTTCTGAGGTATGAATTTGACCCTCGAGCTGTGCGTCTTCCACAGCCTCGAGGATGTGTTTAAATATTGGGCCGGGCGTGTATCCCTCGCGGATGAGATCGTTTCCATTGAGGAGGCTGGGCGGTTTGATCTCCTGCTTTGGAAGCTGTGTGAGCATCTGGCTGACGATCTCGTAGGTGTCCAGGTTTCCGTGGCTCGCCAGACAATCCAACCGATGTAATTCCAGATGTTCCGAAAAGCCATCCATTCGTAGGAAGCGGATCTGCGTCGATCGCTTCATCCGGGGAAAATCCTTGAATCGCAGGTGATGACGGACAAGGTCGACGACTTGCTCGATGTCGCGCGACGAGAGACGGAGCCGATTGCAGATTTCTTCCGCCATTTTTGCTCCCACCTCGACGTGATTATCAAATCGAATGCGCTCGCGCACGGCGAAGGTTCGAGGTTTTCCAACGTCGTGCAACAGCACACCGAAAGCAAGCGTCGGTGTTGGCGTACGGAGCCCTTCGAGCATCATCAGGGTGTGCGTCCAGACGTCGCCTTCGGGATGAAATTCCGGAGGCTGCTCCACGCCCTGCATCGCTTTGACCTCGGGCAAAACTTGCTCCAGAAGTCCGGTGTTGTCCAGCAGTTCAAATCCGCGCCGTGCTTGACCTTCAGTGAGAATCTTCAGAATTTCGTCCCGAATGCGTTCGGCGCTCACCAGGCGGATTTCTCCCGCCAATTCCCGGATCGCCTCCGCGGCGGCGGGATCCAGTTCAAAGTTGAACCGGGCGGCAAAGCGCACCGCGCGCAACATTCGCAGCCGGTCCTCGCTGAAACGCTGCACAGGGTCACCGATGGTGCGGATCCTCCCGGCTCGAATATCCGCCTGGCCTCCCACGAAATCGATCACTTTCTCTTCGAGGGGATCGTAGAGCAGACCATTGATGGTGAAGTCCCGGCGCCGCACATCCTCCTCAACGGATTTCGCATACTCGACACTGACGGGATGGCGTCCGTCCGCATAGCGGCCGTCACTCCTGAACGTCGCGACTTCGACATTGCCTTCCTGGCGCGGAACGATCACCACACCAAACTGCAGACCCACTGTCAGACTATCCGGAAACATCTCAACCACCTGCGCGGGAGTGGCCGCCGTTGCGACGTCGTAGTCCTTCGGTTCGCGCCCCATCACGATGTCACGCACGCACCCACCCACAAGATAGGAGGCAAAACCCGATTCCCGCAAACGTTCGACAATCTCAGTCGCAACCCTGCGCTTTGGTTCCATTTTTCCCTTTCGATCGAATTCCAACCCAGTCACATGGTTTGGCTGGCCCTGATCCTGTGCAACCCTGCCGATTACGCTTCGGCAAGGATTAAATGGATCTCTTCTTCTCCCGCTCAAGCGAGCGCGCCAGTTGAAGCGCATCGAAACCGTAACGACTACGAACCTGGTCGGCCGCACTCAGGATGCGGTCAAGCTTCTCATGGTCCGCCGATTCAAATAGGCCAAGCTGGAAAGTCGAGCGCTCAAGATTCGATGCCCGGACCCCCACCAGACGGATCCGATCCTGT
This sequence comes from Acidobacteriota bacterium, assembly GCA_021827245.1. The sequence goes on from JAKAWN010000238.1 coordinate 9,528, forward strand.
CCGTTCCAAGCAGCGTTGAACATTCGCAGGACGTTCTGGAATATAACCGAATCCAGATGGGTCGGTTCATCAAGTGTGGTGTCGCGCGTGATCGTTTTGAAGCGGTGATTGCGGAGTTTCAGGCCGACAGTCCGGGCGAACAGACGATGATTTCTGAGGCGTCCTGCAACAAGCTGGGAAAGATAGGAAAGCGTTCGCTCCGCCTCGTCCCCATCTGCCGTGTCCTCTGGAAATGTGGTTTCATGGCTGATTGACTTTGGCTCTTCCTCGTAGGCATAGGCTTCGATATCCTTACCCAGCGACTTGGTATAGAGCCATTCGCCATACTTGCCGAATTTCTCCTTCAACCGCTCGGCGCCGTAGGTCTGCAGATCGCCAATCGTTGCAATGCCCATCGAGAGCAGTTCCGGCTCTGTCACTTTTCCAATGCCCGGCATGCGTCGAATCGGAAGAGTTGCGAGGAACGCCTTTTCGCATCCCGGCAGCACATAAAGCAGACCATGAGGTTTTGCCTGGTCGGAGGCGATCTTCGACACCAGGTGCGACGTCGACGCTCCCACCGAGCAGTCCAGCCCCGTCCGCTTCTTGACGGTGCGGATCAGGCGATCGGCAGCCTTGAGCATTCCTCCGTGCAGCCGCTCCGAACCTGTCAGGTCGAGGTAGGCTTCGTCGATCGAAACCATCTCAATCACCGGCGTGAATTCCTGGAAGATCTCATAAATCTTCCCCGAATATTCGCGGTACTTTTCATGGTG
>JAKAWN010000239.1 GCA_021827245.1 Acidobacteriota bacterium
TGAGCGTCATCTCGTTGAGTTCATTCTGGCCAGCGATGGCGACGTTCCCGGCCAGGCGCTCGCGTAAAAGCGCGCTCGATGAGAAAGGCGCATTGAAACCGCTGCTGCTATTCCCAACCAGGTACGACGCCACCGTGCCGAGCCCTGTCAGTGATTCAACGAGGAACCGGGTCCCACGCCTTCTTCCCGTCACATGGCCCTTGAGTGGCTCGTAGTTGAGCCCCATCGCGCTTGCGTCGATTTTCTCGATGCTGCCGTCAGGCATCTGAAGTCCATCGAAATGCAATGACACGTATCCGGACCTGTTCGCTTGTTCCAGCTTGCCGAGTGCTCGCGCCCCGGCAGGCACCACGATTTCTCCATCCCGCTCGTAGTTGTATTCGATTACCGCCACGGCCGGAGCCTCGACCGCGGAGCTGACGGGTGATTCGAGCCGCGCCACGAGGCGCGTTCCGGTTGCAAGGAGATCTGTTACTGAACTTCCCTGCAAAACGGCGAGTTGTGGCTCGACGGTGCCTGATTGAACAGCTTCCGCAGCCCTGACAAAAACCAGCGAGGGCTTTTTCAAATCGTTTTTAATTACGGCGGACTGCGCCGCGGGCGCTTCGGCAGGAACCGTGGGCGTTGGCGGGTTGGGTGGAGGAGGGGCGGGAACATAACCATGCATCGCGTACTCGCGGTCCAAAGCTTGATCGGAGAAATGAATCGAGCCAAGCGTATGGGCGCCATTCGAAACCTCTTCGGAAGCGGCAGCCGGTGGTACCGGCTTCCCTGTTCGGCCAATGTCAGCGGCTGTTACTTCGTTGCCTCCCGTCTCGGCCTGGTTTGACGCCGCATTTGCGCTCATCAGGGGTGTTACGGATCCGGTTTGGCCTCCAGGCGCCGCCTGCCCGGGAGTCGTTCGCCTCCCCAAGTCCGGTGTCACATGCCGCGATACGACGCTTTGCGGTTTCTGCGGCGAGGAGAATACTCCCAAAAACAACAACACCATGCCGATTGCCGCTCCCAGAAGCACCACAAGAGACTTCGTTCGGTCCTTGCCCATCTCACGGCGTGCCGGAGTTTTCGCAGCTTGAGAAGTTCGGCGGGCTCGGCGAAATACCGCTTTGATTCGCTCCCAGGGCGTTTGAGGCGCTTCCGGCACAGGCAGAGATTCCTCAACGTTTTCCTTCGCTCCAACTTCGAAGTTTTCGGACGGTTCATTGCTGTGGGGCATATTCGGCCTCCGCTCGTAATTTACTGACCCCAAACCCAATTGGAACGAGCGCCGGATGGTCCACGGCGCCAGCATCGGCAATTTGGAGAAACAGCGTTTCGTTGCTTTGCTTGTAGGGCGGGCGCTCGAAAACGACCACCCCATCGGCCCTCGCGCCCGGAGCAAGTCGGCGTGTGCTGAGCCTGAAGTCTTCGATGGGCAGTTGCTCCGCCGTAGTCCAGTGAGCTCCGTGCGGCAGGCCTCCATTGGTTCGGCCACCTAACTGCACCTGAGGCGGCATTAGCAGGATGGCATGCTTTGTCGGGTTTACGGTGCTGAAGAGCACGATAACGTGGTCGCCCCCATCGATGACTTCGCTCACCCCGGCCTTCACGTAGTCGCCGCCCGCCGGCTCAATTCCTGGATGCTCGCCGTAAAGGGCCGGCAAAGGCGCGCGCTCTTGCCTCGCAAGGAGTTTGTCCAAGCTGTCAGGCCGATTCGGGTTCGGAGAGGATTCCGCTGCTCCCGCAAAATGTGTTGATAACGAAGTCGCATTTTTGGCTGCGGGCTCGGCCCCGGCGCCATCAGGGCCGGGGGTAGCCGACGATACGGAAACGGTTTCTCCAACGAGCGGCGACGGGTAGTCAGGCTCAATCAGGAAACTTCCTGGCCGCTCGTAATTCACAACAAAATCAACGCTCTTGGCTGTTGAGCCTTTGCTGACAACGAGGAGGCTCGTCTCGTGGCCGTTGCCCGTTGAGATCAGCAGGTTCGTTTCCGCGGGCTTACCCACAAGCGGTTTCACGAAGACAAGGTGCGGCTCGTTTGGGGAGTGTTCAACCTGGAAAAGCGCTGGATCGCCGACCGCGACAGAATTCACCACGTCCGGCATCCTGATGGCTGTTACGAAGTGCGCTTCGACTTCAACACGAGTCACTCGCCCGTTACCTTGGGGCTTCGACACAATTCGCGGCTGAACTGTCTGGGCCGCGGCGCTGATTGCAAAGTAAAGAAGAATTCCTGGAACAATCTTCATCCGCCACCTCCGCGCGCCGCATGGCGCGATAAATCGCGGCCACGCGCCGCACATATTCGTAAGTTTCAAGCGAAGAATATGCAAGCTTTCGCCCCATGATCCGCTCTTCGCCTGTGAAATAGCTCGCCACGACGAGCCGCAGGTCTCCGTGGAACAGGCGCATCAGCCAGGCCAGATAGGCCACGCCGCCGCGAATGTTTTGGGGAATCACGAACCGGTCGCGAATGCCGAAGCGATAAGCAGTCTCGGGCATCAGCTGCATTAAGCCCACGGCGCCTTTGTTCGATATCGCGTAAGGGTTCCAATCCGATTCGACCTCGATAATTGCGTCGACTAATTCCACGGGCACGTGATACGCGGCCGCGTAATATGCCGCCCATTGGGCCGAAAGATCGGCCGGTGTTTGGGGCCTCGCCGCCTTCATCGGCAAAGCCCATAACATCATCAGTGCGCCGAAGTAAACCAAATATCTGCATCTCAAGTCACTGCCGCCTCTGTTGCTTCGAATCGTGCCTGTCTTTCCTGTACCAACTCATCCCGATAACGTTTCGAGTCGAATACGAGACCCTCGAAACCCTCTCGCATCAGCAATCGTTTCCTGTCGGCCTGTGTCTTGGCGAGCAGTGGCAAGAGCACGTCCCGCTGTTCTGAGGAAATTTCTTCAACCCCAAGAATCTCGAGCGCCCTCGCGAGATCGAGCATTTCGGCGATCGATGGTGGCTTCTCCATGTTCCAGCCACGAAGGGCACGTGCCAAGCCCGCGAGCTGCATTCGCAAAGCCTCACCTTGCCCCTGAGTTTGGAGAGCCAGGATTTCAGCTTCGCGCTCCACCGTGGGGTACTCGAAACGCAGGTAAAAGCACCGCCTGCGCAAGGGGTCACCCAAACGCCGTTCTTCATTTGAACTCAGCACCACGAAGGGAATAGCGTTCGCCTTGACGGTGCCAAGCTTCGGCACCGTCACCTGCCAGGCGCTCAGTATCTCAAGCAGCATGGCCTCGAAAGCCTGGCCCACCTTGTCGAGATCATCAATCAACAGGACGCAAGGCCGATCGCTATAGCCCAAAGCTCTCACGAGCGGCCCTTCGGAGAAAAAGTCGAGCGAATGCAATCGTTCTCGGACCTTCTCCCAATCCTCCCCGAGTCGTTCGGCCTGGGTTCTGAGGAAGAGGTTTTGTAGGGCCTCATCGAACTTGCCTATCGCCTTCTCTTCGGTGATTCCTTCATAGCATTGGAGCCGTTCGACGGTAGTCTGGGCGGCTGCCGCGATCGCGTAGGCAAGTTCCGTCTTGCCGCACCCTGGCGGCCCTTCGACAAGCAGCGGCTTCTGCATCCGGGCCGCGAGGTAAGCTACTTCGAGCGCAACCGGGTCAATCACGTAACGGACGGCCCGAAGCTTCTCCGACAATTCCGCGAGAGAGGAAAACATTGCGACGTTTAGGGTACAACCAGAAGAGCGGTTAGGCCAAACTCACGCACGGTAGGAGAATCGACAGGCCGTGGCAAACCCGCGCAAATCCACCAGTAGATGAATCCGAATAAGCTATGAAACATCTGTAGCCATACTTTCGTTGCGCTGTATCCTCGGTCGCACACGAAGAGGGATGGATGGCGAAAAAACATCGAACAGGCTATGAAAACGTTGTCGCCACAGTTTCGCCAGAGGGCTTGAGCCACAGGAAGGTGGCTGTTGAGGTGGGCAATGTGTGAGAAGTTCCTGTGGCAAATCGTTCGCCAATGCCGGGATGCGCGGAGAGTGATAAGCCGGGGAAAAATGGAATTAGCTACGAAAAAGTTGTCGTCATAGTTTCATCTCGCAGTATCCTCTGATCGTCAGCCTCCGATTTGCCGACTAACCGTCAGGTCGACTGTTTCCGGGTGACCGACAATCCAGGAGTCGGTCAGTTAGGTATACCCTACGCCGTTGATTGCGAGCAATCTTCGATGATGACGTTCTATGGATCTTTTCTGTGATTTTGGACCTCCGTGAGAGGTCAGTAATGGTTTCAAATGCCGCGTGCGGAGGAGAGCAGCGAGTGAGCATCTAATGCTTGAATTCACTCCGTTAGACTTCGAGGTTCTTCCGGCCGGTTCTGTCTAGGATGCGTCGTAAGCCTGCAACTTGAATTTCTAATTTCGACTCAAAATGGCAGAAAATGCCAGTGCACACGGACACACTTCGCGGCCCGCAGATTCGGCAAGAACAAAAATGCTGGCCTCTTTCAGCTTACATTCAGGTTTCCTAACTACAGTGTTTTCTGAGGACCGGTCAGACTGCCAGGCGCAATTCTGGCGAATCGCTTGAAATCTCAAGCACGGCCCACACTGAACCATGCGCGAACGAGATGGAAACGCTCTCCCATGTGCTCATTATGCCGGTCTCGCGGTCTTCGATTGGAGAAGACCTTATGACATCGATCCTTCCGAGGCATCGGAAGGGCAGTTCCTCCTCAAAGCTCTTTGACGCTTGCCTTGTTGTCACAGTTATTGCACTTTGCCTTCCGCTCCACCTTGAGGCTCGAGTGGGACAAGGCCAAAGCTCACCGTCAAAGAAGCCCAAGATCGCCCGAGCGGTGAAAGTGGACCGTGCCCCGCGACTGGACGGCACGTTGAATGATCCCCTCTGGCAGAAAGCGGAGCCGACTGCCGAATTTCGACAGCGGGAGCCTTACGAGGGCCGGGCACCGACTGAGAAGGCAGAAGTCCGAATTCTATACACACGTCACGAAATCTACTTCGGCATTTTTTGTTACGACGCTGATCCCGAGAAGATCGTGGCAACGGGGCTGCGCAGGGACTTACCTCAAAATCTCGATGACTATTTTGAGATTTCGATTGATCCCACATTCGAACGGCGGAACGCCTATGTTTTCCAAATCAATCCTCTCGGAACCCAGGCTGATGGAACCATCACCGAGGAGCAACAATCCGGGGGAAACCAGGATTTCGACCCTGGTTGGGACGGGGTGTGGAGCGCCGAGGCAAGCATTAGCGACAAGGGCTGGACGGCGACCGTCGGCATTCCATTCACGACCTTAAACTTCATGCAAACGAAGGATGTCGTGTGGGGCCTAAACTTTAAGCGCTTCATCCGGCGGAAGAACGAAGAGGATTTATGGTCGGCGTGGCATCGCGAATTCGGGATCGCAAAGGTTTCGCAAGAAGGGGAGCTGACAGGCATCACAGAAATTGGAAGCGGGAGACTATTCTTCCTCCAGCCTTATGGCCTGATGGGCACAGACCATCTCTCGGACAACCCCAGAACGGATTTCCTCCATACGGGCGGGCTGGACATCAAGTACGGCCTGCGCTCCAACCTCGTGGCCAACCTGACCGCCAACACCGATTTCGGTGATGCCGAAGTGGACCAACTGCAATTCAATCTGACACCATACAAGATTTTCTACCCTGAGAAGCGCCGCTTCTTTCTGGAGAATGCCGGGACCTTCGCCTTTCCCATGGGCCAACAGGACCTTCTGTTTTTCAGCCGGCAGATAGGCATCGACCCGGTCACGGGGGAGGTTGTCCCCATTGATGCAGGCGCGAAGGTGACCGGAACGCTTGGAGATTATGATGTGGGCGTCATGGACGTGCAGACGCGATCCGACGGCCCCAACCCGGCTGCGAACTATGCTGTCGTGCGCGCCAAGCGTTCATTGTTCGGGAATTCCTATGTAGGTGTTCTCGGCGTTGACAAGGAGTCTGGTAACAAACTCGATCCCTCCAATCGCACGGGAGGCCTCGATACGCGCCTCGTTATCCGGAAGAACGTTGTCGTCCATGCCTATGGGACGGCCGCGGGCTCCGCTGGAATCTCTGGAGCAAACTCCGACGTTGGCGCCGACGTTTCCTACCTTACTGACTGGTTACAATTTTTCGCCATGCAAGACCGTGTGGGGCCCAATTTCAACCCCGAGGTCGGCTTCGTGAACCGCACGGATATTAACGAAAGTTTTGCTGACTTGAATTTGGCCCCCCGGCCAAAGATCCCGGGAGTGAGGGAGTTGAACTTCGAGGGCTTCATTGACCATGTGCCGGATACGCGCGGCGTGTTCCAGACTCAAGAGTGGCAGGGGACATTCCGGATGGAATTCAACGACGGGGCCTACACCGACGACGACATCTATGACACGTTCACGCAACGGCTCACACAACCGTTCAATATTTACAAGAACATCTCAATTCCTCCCGGAATTTACCACTTCGCGCGGCACCAGTTGACTTACGGCTCGCGCCTGGACCGCCGCTTTACTTGGAGCCTCTTTGAACGCTTTGGCACGTACTATTCGGGACACCTTAACGAAGCCCGCGTGCGAGCCGCTTTCCGGGCCAGTCCCAAGCTCAACGTTTCGACAAGTGTTCTTTGGGACCGATTCCGCCTGTCCCAAGGAAACTTTTCGGTCGCCCTGGCGAGCCTTGAGACAAGCTACTCGCTCTCCCGATTTCTGAGCGCCGACACCTTGATCCAAATGGACACATCCAATACACAAGCGATTAGCGGAAATTTCCGGTTGCGCTATCAATTTCGGCACGACGACCCGTTCAGCAATTTGTTCATCATCTACAACACGGGAACGCGCTTCGCCAGCTTGTCCGGCTCCAACGTCGAGCAATTCAGGGAGGACCGTTTTGAAGTCAAATTGACATTCTCGTTCACACCTTCGCTCGAACTGATCCCCAAAGGTCGTGGCCGACGCGCGCGGTGAGATGCCGACCCAGAACGCTGACCGCCTGGCCGCATATACTGGACGCAGTTGCTTCCGAACTCGAAAAAGGGTAACTATTCGAGTTCTCCTCCTTTCATCCCTTTCGCTCTTATCCCCTAAAGCCCCGGCACTGCCCCTCCACGGACGCAGGTGTGCCTGGCCAGTGGGCATTCAGGTAATTTTCAGGTAGGCGGGTTACACTTGCTTTCGGTGGGATGGTATGCTTATATCACGTGAATATGACAGTGACGCAGACGAGGAATGTCAGCACCGAACCGCGCTGGCTACTCTTTATGTTCCACCTTTCGGCGCAGAGAGCCAGCAAGCGGGTGAGTGTATGGCGGAAGCTGCAAAAGTACGGCGCGCTGAACTGGAAGAATTGCGCTTACCTTCTACCGCTGAACGGGAGCAACCTAGAGCGTTTCCAATGGCTTGTTGCGGAAGTCCAGAAGTATCAGGGAGGCGCCTCGGTCGTGGAAGTCCTGCGGATCCACGGGCACACCGATAGACAGGTCATGATGCTATTCAACAACGCGCGGGCGCGCCCGTACGAGAGCTTGATTCGGGACATCCGGCTTGCTCTGCGCGCCGCTGCGAGCCGAAGCAGGGCACAGCAGCTGCTGGATTTCAGCAGGCTGAATCGTCGTCTCACCGAGCTGAACGCAATCGATTTCTTTGGGTGTGGAAAGAGGAAGGAGTCCGAGGACTTGATAAAGGAACTCGAAGCACGCGCCCGCGGCAACGGAGCGGACAGCGCAGGGAGCCATAAGAAGCCTGGAGAATACCGCGGCCGATTATGGCAGACGAGGACCCGCCCGGAAGTCGATCGCGTCGGCTCCGCGTGGTTGATCAAACACTTCATTGATCCCAAGGCGAGGTTCGTCTTCTCATCCGACCCGGGGGCTCACTCAGGAGCTGTTCGATTCGACATGTTCGGCGGCGAATTCACACACGTGGGCGACGACTGCACTTTCGAAACGCTCATGAAGCACTTCAAGCTGCGCGATAAGTGTCTCGACCAAATTGCTCAAATCATTCACGACGCCGATCTGGATGATAACAAGTTCGGAAGACCTGAGGGCAAGGCCATCGAGCTCATCACGAAAGGGTGGGGGAAGATGGATTGGCCTGATGAAGAAATTCTGCGCAAAGGCTTTGAGCTATTCGATGCGCTCTACCTGACCCTCGGAATGAAAAAAACCGTGTAAACCAGGAGATATGGACCGTGCCGACGACAAAGAGAACCCATCCTCTGCTGATAATTGCCATTTTCATTTTGCCGCCGCTTATTTGCCAAGCGCAGTCCTCACCCTCTCAAGGTCAGCCGGCGAAGACATTTACGCTGGAGCAGGCCATAACCTACGCACTGACGAATTACCCTGCCGTGCGGGCCGCCCTAGAGCGGGTATCTGCAGCACGAGGGGGGGTCAGCTTGGCGCGCACAAGCTATCTCCCCCGAGCCGATACCCTATGGCAATCAAACCGCGCCACGCGAAACAATATTTTCGGACTTCTACTGCCTCAGGCGATAATCTCGCCGATTTCAGGCCCGGCCCTGGCTTCCACTTCCAATAACAGCGTCTGGGGAAGCGCGGCCGGGCTCTTGTTTTCGTGGGAGCCGTTCGACTTCGGATACCGCCGCGCAACCGTGGAGGCAGCGCGAGCCAGCCAAAACCGCTCCAACGCCGAAGTCGCAGTCACCCGCCTCGATGTAGCGGTCGGAGCTACAAACGCGTTTCTCACCCTTCTTGCCGCCGAACGGGCTGTCCGCGCCGCCAAGGCCGATGTCAGCCGAAGAGAGGTTTTTGCGAAATCCGTCCATGTGCTCGTTAACAACCAACTGCGACCTGGCGCCGATGCTTCGCGCGCCGACGCGGACTTGGCTCGGGCGCGGATTGGCTTGATTCGAGCCCAAGAACAGGAACAAATCAGCCGGGCGGCTCTGGCGGAAGCCCTGGGAATCGCCAGAACTGAGGTTCGGATCGAGCCCGGGCACTTGCTCGAGCTCCCACCTGCAACGGCCTTGGCGGGGCCTGCAATCTCTGCTCACCCCGTCGCTATCGCCGAAAAGGCAAGAGTGGAAGAGGCGCGTGCTAGAGAGCACCTCTTGGACCGGTCCTATTTCCCTCGATTCAATTTTCAATCGACCATTTATGGGCGGGGGAGCGGGGCAAACACCAACGGAGCCTTCGCTACCGGCTTGAACGGTCTCGGCTTGGAAAGAATGAACTGGGCAGCAGGAATGACAATTACGTTCCCCCTGTTTGATTTCTTTTCTATCCGCGCGAAGAAGGAAATTGAAGCATCGAACGAGCGAGCCGAAACGGCCACTTACGATCAAACGATTCAGGACTTGACGGGTCTCTCCGAGCAAGCGCGGGCGTCTTTAGATGGTGCGCTCCGGGTCGCCCAGGAAACTCCCATCGAGCTCCACGCGGCGCGCGACACAGAAACGCAGGCGATCGCCCGTTACCAGGCGGGATTGGCAACCATCGTGGATGTGACCGATGCCCAAAGCCTGCTTTTGCAGTCTGAAATTGACGATGCTCTGGCACGGCTCGCCGTGTGGCAGAACCTGGCTTCCGTGGCCTCCGCCGAGGGAAGCCTTGAACCCTTCCTTCAACTTCTGCGGAAGCCTCCGGGAGGTCCGTAGCCATGGGATTGATTCACGCAGCCTTGCGGCGTCCGCTCACAGTCATCGCGCTGGTGATCGCCGTGGCGTTATGTTCGATTCTGGCGATTCTGCGGATGCGCGCGGACATCTTCCCGAATCTCAATCTCCCTGTCATCTATGTTGCGCAACCCTACGGCGGGATGAGCCCGGCGCAGATGGAAGGTTATCTGGTCTTTTACTATGAATTTCATTTCCTTTATATCAACGGAATTGAAAGCGTCGAGGACAAATCCGTTCAAGGCGCCGGACTGTTGAAGCTCACCTTCCATCCCGGCACGGACATGAGCCAGGCGTTGGCCCAGACCATCTCTTATGTGAACCGTGCCCACTCATTCATGCCCTACGGCACCGTTCCTCCGTTTGTCATCCGCTTTGACGCCGGTACGGTGCCGGTGGGCTACCTGGTGTTTTCAAGCAAAACGCGCTCGCTCAGCGAGATTCAGGATTTGGCGTTGAATCGAGTGCGGCCGGTGTTTGCCACCCTGCCGGGCGTTTCCGCGCCGCCACCTTTCGGCGGCAACCAGCGAACGATCGTGGTGACGGTGAACCCGGACCGCCTGCGCGCTTACAACTTGTCGCCGGATGACGTTGTCCGCGCTATTAGTGCCGGTAATGCGCTGCAGCCGGCCGGGAACGTTCGCACCGG
>JAKAWN010000240.1 GCA_021827245.1 Acidobacteriota bacterium
CTTCCGATCTGGCCTTGAGCGGCAAAATCGTGTTTACCTACTCGATAGGCAACTTCCCGACGCTTCGTTGCCTGGAACACATTCGTAACGACATCTGTTACCACAACGCCAACGTGAAGGTCGTGTGCGTGGGTGGAGGTTTCTGCTACGGCGCAGCAGGAGCCAGTCACCATGCGACCGAGGATTTGGGCGTCATGCGGATATTGCCCGGAATGACTGTGATCGCTCCCGCGGACCCGGTCGAAGCGCGCCACGCCACTCGCGCAGTCGTGGATCAGGCCGGACCGTGCTACTTGCGGCTGGGCAAGGCCGGCGAACCCGTGATTCACAAGCCCGACATCGGTTTCCAAATTGGCAAGGCAATCCGAGTCCGCGAGGGCGACGGGGTCACGCTGATTTCTACGGGCGGGATGTTGCGATTCGTCCTCGGAGCTGCCGATCGCCTCTCCGAAAACGGCATTCACGCGCGCGTGCTGAGCATGCACACCGTGAAGCCTCTCGACAAGGAATCCGTTCTCGCCGCTGCTCGCGAGTCATCCGCAATTTTCACGATCGAAGAGCACAGCATCGTGGGCGGCCTTGGCAGCGCGGTGGCCGAAGTCCTGGCCGAATCGGGACAGCCACTGCCCGTTTTCAAGCGCCTGGGTGTGCCTTCGGCGTTTTCTTCGCGAGTCGGAACCCAGCAATACATGCTTGAGCAGAATGGATTGTCCGCTGACGGCATCACACGGTCGGTGAGGGCGCTTGTCGGTGTACTTCGCCCGGCGGATATGCGAGGTTAGTCGATGAATATGCGCGTTTCCTTGAACGGTGGAGTTGCGGTTGTTACAGGCGCTGGCGGCGGTATTGGTGCTGCCCTTGCTCGATCGCTAATTGGCGAAGGTGCTACCGTTTTCGCAGTGGGACGGAAGCGCGAACGGCTTGAAGCTGCGCTGTCCTGCTGCAGTGACAACCGCGCACGTGTGTTTACTGCTGATTTGACTCGTGCTGAAGATATCCAATCGATCAGAAACAAGATTGAACATGAGTTCGGGCGGCTCGATGCGCTTCTTCACTCAGCCGGGGTAATTTCTCACGCCAGTGTTGAGCAGAGTTCTGTCGGAGACTTTGACGCCCAATATGCCGCCAACCTTCGCGCTCCCTACGTGCTTACGCAGACCTTGCTTTCTCTATTGAAGGTCTCCCGTGGACAGATTGTGTTTATCAACTCCAGCGCTGGCCTGGCTGCACGTTCCAACGCCAGCCAGTTCTGTGCGACCCAGTATGCTCTCAGAGCACTGACGGACAGCCTTCGCGCCGAGGTGAACGGCGACGGTATCCGTGTTCTGAGCGTTTATCCAGGACGTACGGCTACTTCGCGCCAGGCCGCCTTGTATGCAAGGTCGGGGGCTGAATATCGGCCGGAGTTTTTGCTGCAACCCGAGGATATTGCCTCTGTGGTTCTGAACGCCCTCACGCTGCCGCGGACAGCCGAGGTGACGGACATCACCATCCGCCCGATGCAGAAGTCGTACTAGGTCTATGACCGCATGAAGAGATTCTATAATCTCTTGCCCCGTTGGGATGTTCGAGCCTATACTGGGGCATGTCGCGACGCCCTATCGAGGTGAAGGTATCTGCGAAAGATCAGAAGGAACTCCAGAAACTATTGCGGGCCGGTATTCAGCAGGTCCGGGTGGTCTTGCGCGCCCTGGCGCTGGAGCAGTTGTCGCTGGGCATGACGGCGCCGGCTGTGGCAAAGGTCGTGCATTTAACGCCACAAGCCGTGCGGCGGATTGGCCACCGGTATCGGCGAGGCGGACTCCAAAGCGCGCTCTACGAGAGGCAAGGTCGGGGTGCGGAGCCTCTGCTGGACGCCTCGGAAAAGCAGCGGATCATCGCCATGGTGTGCAGCCAGCCCCCGCCCGGCTACGCGCGTTGGACGGTCCGGTTGGTGGCCGAGCAGGCCGTCAAGCGAAAACTGGTTCCGACGGTGGGCCGGGAGACGGTTCGTGTCTTATTGCTCAGCCACGACCTGAAGCCGTGCCGGGGAAAAAATGTGGTGCGTCGCGGAACTGAACCAGGAGTACGTTGAGAAGATGGAAGACGTTCTGGCAACCTACGAAAAACCCTATGATCCCGCCGAGCCGGTCGTCTGCTTGGACGAGAAGCCGGTGGTGTTGCATGCCGACTTGCGGTCTCCAACACCGGCCGCACCCGGCCGGATCGCTAAACGCGACAACGAGTACAAGCGCTGCGGCACAGCGAACGTCTTCTGCGTCGTGGAGCCGAAGGCCGGACGGCATTTCACCTTGCCCACCCCGGATCGGTCCGCTCCCGAATTTGCCCAGGCCGTGGACACGATTGTAAGCTGTTACCCCTCGGCGCAAACGATTCATGTGGTGATGGACAATCTCAACATCCATGGCCGGAAGTCGCTCACTGACCATTTCGGAATGGAAAGGGGCGACGCTCTCTGGAAACGCCTCACGGTCCACTACACGCCCAGGCATGGGAGTTGGTTGAACCAGGCGGAAATCGAGATCAGTCTGTTCACCAGGCAATGCCTGGGGCGGCGGCGGATTTCCAGCTTGGACGTCCTACGAAGGGAATCCCACGCCTGGAATCGCCAAGTCAATCGGCTGCGCGTTAAGATCAACTGGAAGTTCACGCGGAGAAAGGCCCGAGCAAAGTTCGGCTATAAAAGGAGTCTTTTAAGGCGGTCATAGACCTAGCAGGAATCACCCGCTGGCGCTCAGAACCGCAATCCGTATTCCTAAGCTGGCCCCGGACACACAGCATATGGAGCCGGCAAAGAACCCGTAGGAAAAGTCGGCCGCTATTGTTGTCGATATGGATTAAGTGCTCGTCGACACTTATCTGTTGCACGTTCTTAGCTGGCGAAAGATCTGTCTGGAAGCGGAACGCGAAATGACAGAGGCGGGCCTCGCAATCCTATTCGAAGGCGCGAAATGGGAGGAATGCAGCCGTTGACGATGAAGGGTTCGATCATCATTGACGATCATACCTGCATTGGAATGCGATCAATCATCTTGTCGGGAACTCATATAGGAGAGCACGCCCTGGTGGTCGTTAGCTCCGTGATGTCGTGCCGCGTGCCAGCGCGTACGATTGCGGCTGGGGATACCGCGCGCATGGCGCGCATGTGCGAGGATTCCGAATCCGCGCCGCTCAAAGTGGCGAATAGTACATAGTGAGAAGTGATCGCCACAGCCCGGTTTTCTGGCACCAAGCCGATCGTGCACGAACTGAATGTTGCAGGGTTATTGCGTTAGTTCTTCAATCCGCCCACAGGCGCGACAGAGGCATGTGGCGGGGAAGATGGTGTTTGGCGGGCAGACCACACGTGACTAGCAGGCAAGGCGTGCCGTTTGTTGTTGAAGTGTCCAGCTTTTCCTTTGGTGTGCTTCGTGCAGAGTCGCTTGCAGATGTTCTTGATTCGGTGGCCTTAACCGCGCTGCTGGTTGGCCTGCTCACGGTCCAGCGGAGCGCAGAGGTTACCGAAATTGTACTCAGGCTTATGCTGAAGTCCTTCTAGCGTTCAGAAGCCTTCGGTGCGACCGCCGGATGTGATAAGGGAGATATTGAGAATGGCCACGCAGAAAGAATCTTACAGTGCACGGCTTATCAGGTCATTTCGTACTCGGGGAGTACTCGGTTTTATAAAGCAATCGTGGATTCGTTTCTGGATGCTTTTTGTGGGGGTGGGGCCGGCGGGGCGCGTTGCCGCTTGGCTGGTTACTTGGTTTGCTCCGCCGAATTATGATCGATGGGAGTTACGTTTCTTGAATCCGAAGGGCTTTGTATCGCCGAAAGCCATGTTGCATGGCAAGGACATCTGCTTGGGACGAAACAGCTTTGTTGACGATCGCGCTGTAATCTTCCATAGAAAGAATGACGGTTTGATCAGCATCGGCGCAGAATCCATTATCGCCCGAGATACGGTCATCGAAGCTTCAAAAGGCGGAAGCGTCGTTATCGGAGATAGGACATTGGTTCAACCTCACTGCTACGTAACGGCAGCCCAGGCATCAATCCGGATCGGATCTGGTGTAGCTGTCGGTCCCTACTGCGCGTTTTATCCACACGATCACGGTACTTTTGAAGGGCAGGATATAACCGGTCAGGACCTAGTTGTCAAAGGCGACATTGTTGTGGAGGACGGAGTTTGGTTGGGTCATGGAGTGACTGTGCTGAGCGGGGCGAGGATTGGGAGGGGAGCAGTGATTGGAGCCGGATCAGTTGTCACGCACGATGTGCCGGAGAATGCGATTGCCTGCGGTGTTCCGGCAAAGGTCCTTAAGAAGCGCCCGAAACGAATCGAACCTCCGGTGCTGAGGAAGCCTGTTGTTCACAGTGAAGCAGGCAGCGGCGTAGACCGCCTGTGAGGCTCATTCTCGTCGATCCAATGCTCAATACTGTACTTCTGACAAATGCTCACCAGCCAACCTGCGCAGCGCAGGTTGGCTGGTGAGACAAACGGCATCTACATCTTGGACTATGACGACTTGGTGGCACGTTACGGACGGCTTGCCCGGGCGGATGAGGAGAAGTGGCTTACCGTTTGATTGCCGAGGGCAGTTCCTAACATGTTTCCCCTGGTGAAAGAGTGGCTCCGTTTTCTTCATCCGCTGTCAGGCAAAATCGCCAAGGTTCTCGTCCTAGAGCTGGACAATACGCTTTGGGGTGGGGCCGTCGGGGAAGATGGATGGCATGAATTAAGCTGGGGGTTGAACAGCCCGGAGCCGCCTATCAGACGCTTCAGAGGGTTATGCTGGATTTCTACCGACGCGGAATCCTGGTAAGAATCCCCCGGCTCTGTCGGGCTTACCCTTATGCCCTTTCCTAAACAAGCGAAAGTTTCGGTCATCTTCGGCACCAGACCCGAGGCGATTAAGTTAGCTCCTGTGGTTAGGGCCCTACGGACAGACCCTCTCTTCTGTTGCCACGTTTGCGTGACTGCGCAACATCGTGAGATGCTGGACCAGATTCTGCAAGTCTTCGAGATAGTCCCTGATACAGACTTGAATCTGATGGAGCGCGACCAGACTCTGTGTGGTTTGGCATCGCGGGCCTTGCGAGTGCTTGACAACTATTTGAAAGAGAGGAAGGCCGACTTTGTTCTGGTGCAAGGAGACACAACGACGGCATTTGTCAGCTCACTTGCCGCTTTCTACCACAATATCCCTGTGGGTCACGTGGAGGCGGGTCTCCGTACTGGAAACCTGCGGTCTCCCTGGCCGGAGGAGGCAAACCGGGTCCTTGTGTCGGACCTGGCCTGCTTGCATTTTGCGCCAACCGAAGCTGCTCGCCAGAATCTGTTAAAGGAGGGCGTGCTCCCCGAGCGTGTGGTCGTGACCGGCAACACTGTCATCGATGCCCTGTTCCTAGCGCTCGGGCGAGTGAGAGACTGTCATCCCGAGATTCCTGGACTCGATGCTTCATTGTTCAATGGGAACTGTTGTGAACCCGTGGTTCTTATTACTGGGCACCGGCGCGAGAACTTTGGAGCAGGGCTGCACGCCGTCTGTGAAGCCGTAGCCGACCTCGCTCGGCGGTTCTCACAGGTGCACTTTGTCTATCCGGTGCATCTCAATCCCAACGTGCGTTCGACTGTGCTGCGATTGCTGGGTACGGGGAATGGCTTACGAGGAAACTCAAGAAACATCCATCTGCTGGATCCGCTGCCGTACCTTGAGTTCGTCGCGCTGATGGCTCGTTCCACGATGATTTTGACAGACTCGGGAGGCATCCAGGAAGAAGCGCCCTGCCTTGGGAAACCCGTGCTGGTCACCCGTGACACCACGGAGCGGCCGGAGGCGGTCGTTGCGGGTACGGCGAAACTGGTGGGGACAGACCCTGTACTGATCTCGCACGAAGTGAGCCGACTGTTGACGGACACCCTTTATTACAAATCGATGGCCACCGCGCGTAATCCCTTCGGTGACGGCAAAGCGACCAACCGGATCCTGCGTGCGCTAAAAGAACACTTCGCCTTGCCGATCAGGGAGCATGAACATGTCTGACCAAATCAGGATCCTGTGCATCAGCCCCAGTTTCGTGCCACTCGCGGATTCCGAGGCATTTTGCGGAGCAAAGATGGTCAAGGCCCTGACCGATTTTGGAGCTGACGTACGAGTGATTTCAGCAAACAATATCAACGGGCCGGGCTTTCCGCTGGACCACTCGCCCCTTTGGCAGTTCACCCGGGGTCTTAACACGAATGTTCCAGTGCCAGCGGAAAAGGAAAGGTTTCGTCGCCTGCGGACTACGGTTCGTTATCAGTCTCTCAATGCGCGATGGGTGGAGGCCGTTGTCCAATTTGCAAGAAGATTGCATCGAGAAGGTAGATTCGACCTGATTTATTCAAGATCTTGGCCGATGGTCGCTCACGCAGCAGGTTACTGGTGCTCTAGGGCACTTGGTCTGCCCTGGGTTGCCAATACCAACGATCCCTGGGATAGATGCTTTTGGCCGGGATCAGAAGCCGTGCATGGGACGATGCTGGACCGCATTTCCGGGAGTTTTTGGCTACGAAGAACGTTCAGACACGCACAGCTACTCATGTTTCCATCGGAACGCCTTGCGAATTTTCATTTCAGGCTGGCGGGCAGGCATCCTGCAGCAGTGATCATTCCTCATATCGGCTGCAGTCCAAAACAGGATGATAACGGGAATGGCGCAGCGGGCGGGCGACCACTTTTCAGGCTCGTTCATGCCGGAAAGTTGGGGACTACTGAAATTTCCGGTCGCTCGGCGCGAGGCATGTTTGCCGGGCTTGCTGGTTTTCTGGCCGCTGCTCCCGAAGCTCGGTCTGCTGTGCGCTTGCTCCTGGCCGGCCCGGGCGATAAGCAGACACAGTTGCTGGTGGAAGAACTCGGGCTGCGAGAACAGGTGGTCCATGTGGGTCAGATAAGTTATGAGGAGAGTCTGAGATGCATCTCCCAGGCATCCGTCTGCGTCTTGCTTGAGGCAAAGATGGACGAAGGAATGTTCCTGCCATCGAAGTTGGTTGACTATATCTCTGTGCGGAAGCCGATCCTTGCTCTGAGCCCACGAATCGGCGTTGCGGCGGACATGGCAGCAGTGGGTGAACTGCTGCGAGTGGACCCTGACGACGCATCGGCGATCCAGGCCGCGATTGCCGGCCTGTATGCGGATTTTCGACGTGGCACTTTGCACTGCCGTGCTCCCCGGGAGGCGTTCTCCAAGCAGTTCGGCCCTTTAGCTGTTGCAGGACAGTTCATGCGAGCAGTGGGCCCATTGTTAAAATCCTCGCGCCGGCACGTCGGGACGCTGGGGATTGCTGCTGCCTCGTAGGAACCTTTTAATTGAGTTTGTATTCAATCCGGGGACCTGACCGCTGCGTGTACTCCTCGCTTTTACAGCGTAAGCATGAAGGGACACAATTGCAATGAGATGCGATGCTTAGGATTTTTACGCCTTGAAATTCTCAAGTGCTTGAACTCAAAGTGGTCACGCTTTTGTGAAAACCTTCGGTGAACGCAGGCTAGTACTAAGTGACGGGAGTACGCGTTATATCTAGGCCTATGAATTAGAAGCGTTTAGGTCCCGATGAACGAGCGCTATTCAATGTCATCAAGTACTAGCAAGGAAGGGGTACAGCCATGAACGGAAGAATTCATCGTCGTGCTTTTTTAATTCTTGTATTGGCAATCCTTGTGGCTGTGTTGTACCTAAGACGGGCCCACCCAGTGAGGCTACATCCAAGGTTAGTGTCGGCATCGATCCCTAACCTCTGGGACACGGCGTGGATATTGCCGTTGTCCGACCAGGCAACCGTAGATTCCTACATCGAAGCCCGCGCCTCCCAAGGGTTCAACGCAATGATGGTTGGGGTTGCTAGTTGGGGCTTGCAAAACACTGCGTTGGGAAACGGACAAACGCCATTTTTGGCGAACGATGTCTCCGTGACGAGAACCGGCACAGGCAGGTGGGTTGCTGACGTGAGTCAGCCTAATAATGCCGGCTTTGCCTATATTGACCACATTGTTCGGCAGGCGGAGGCAAACAATATCACCGTCGGCCTCCTCCCGATGTCCAACGGCAACACCGACACCTATGTAGCTGCGTTCACGGATACCTACAGCGGCGAGAAGCGCGCCTACAATTATGGCAAATACGTCGGCCAACGATATAGGAATTACTCCAATATCATTTGGGTGCTCGGAGGTGACGTCGACCCGGGTGCAAGCTCTACTGTTGTTCCGCTGACGAGGTCTCTTGCTCGAGGGATCAGGGACTCCGGAGCGACCCAGGCAATGACTTTTCACCCGACAGCTTTCTCAACCGGAGAAGGGGAGTCCAGTTCTCAATGGTTTAAGAACGACCGCTGGCTAACCTTCAATATGATCCAGCAACCGAATACCAGACTAATTAGTTCAATGGTGAGATCTGACTACGCATTGAGAAAACGAACGGGGCTTGGTGAGGGCGCCTACGAAGGGTCGGTGGGTGCGGATGTCGTACGTAGCGAGGCGTATCAGGTTTACCTTTGCGGGGGCAGCTATCTTGCCTATGGACAGGCTAATAACTATGCGGGCCAAAACGCCCAAGACACACCCGGAATCGACTACAGCCGTATCGCTCGCAATCTCATGGTCCAGCGAGGCTGGCTAAATTATGTTCCAGACAACGGCAGATTCGTCACGAGTCACGGCGGCACAGTGATTGCTTCTGTCAAAGGGAATACAGCCGCAATGGTGTACATCCTTGGCAGCAACTCGAGCGCCACGCTCAACCTTTCGCGCGTGAACTCCGGAAGTAGTGTCCATGTCGAGCGCTTCAATCCGGGTGACGGGACTAAGACCTCCCTCGGCAGTTTCGTACCCTCCGGCACCCAACAGTTCGATACCGGTGGCTTGCCTGACGCCGTGATTCTTTTCGACGCGGTTTCGTCGAACTCCGCGACTTATTGATAGCACCTAATGTACTGAAAAACATGAAATGCCGAAGATGCGAAAACGGCTTTGACGTGAACGAACATGACTTTGAAGGATGGGTTGCGATTCCTGGGTCATTAAACACGGCAGACAAGCAAGTGTATATCACGGAGTACGAGCAGACTGAGATTGTTCCCAGGGCACCCGCTTGTCAAACACGCTTCCACGAAGGTCGGATTTGAGTTGCCCGACGCACAAACCTGTGCTGCAATTTTGATACGGCTAGGAGTGTGTCGGAAATAAATTTCGACGTCAGATGTAGATGACAAGGTTTTTGCAGGGTGGGCGAGATTAGGGTTGACGGGGCGGCAAAGGTGAGTAGGATAGCGGCATGAGCAAACGATTTCGGAATTGCGATTTGAATCAGAGGTTGTTGTTGCCGCCGTCGCTGGAGGAGTGGCTGCCGAAAGGGCACCTGGCGCGGTTTGTGACGGAGGTGGTCGAGACGCTGGATTTGTCGGCGATCTACGCTCGGTACGAGGAGGGGGATGGCCGGGGGCTGGCGGCGTACGACCCGCGGATGATGGTACGGGTGCTGATTTACGGGTACAGCCGAGGGGTGGCGAGTTCGCGGCGGATGGAGCGGGCGACGTACGAGGACGTGGCGTTCCGGTACTTGGCCGCGGACCAGCATCCGGATCATGACACGATTGCGGCGTTTCGCAAGGAGCACCTGGAGAATCTCTCGAAACTGTTCGTCGAGGTGCTGCGGTTGTGCCAGCGGGCGGGGCTGGTGAAGCTGGGGCAGGTGGCGCTGGACGGGACGAAGGTGAAGGCGAACGCTTCGAAGCACAAGGCGATGAGTTACGAGCGGATGGGGGAGGCGGAGAAGAAGCTGGAAGCGGAGGTGAAGGCGCTGCTTCGGGAAGCGGCGCGGGTGGACGCGGAGGAAGACGCGAAGTACGGGAAAGGGAGACGGGGGGACGAATTGCCGGCCGAACTGGCGAGGCGGGAGACACGGGTGGGGAAGATTCGCGAGGCGAAGGAGGCATTAGAGCGCGAGGCGCGCGAGCAGGCGGAAGTGGAGAAGGCAGAGGTCGAGGCGCGGTTGAAAGAACGCGCCAGGAAAGAAGAAGCGCGGGGAGGGAAGTTAGCCCGCTTTATTCGCGAACGGGAGACGGAACTCAAACTTCAGGTCCTTCGTGCGGCTTGATGGAGGTCCGGGAGGTCCGTCGCGTGCCTTCAGGCGCTTTATTTCGGTCGTGGCTCGAACAGGAGCAAGCCAGGGGCAGATTTTGGAGACACCGCCGCCTTGCTGTTCA
>JAKAWN010000241.1 GCA_021827245.1 Acidobacteriota bacterium
AGGTGGCCCCGAAAGACGGCGCCGCGTTAGCGACGCCCAATAGCCGCTTTGAGCGGCTCACAACCTAAAGCCTCCGGCTTTGCCGGAGGATACTTACTCATTTCTGGCGGAAAGCAGTGTTAGGAGTAGCCTTCAGCAAAAGATGTTCAACACGTTTGTTTCCGACACCTTCCGAGCAGGAGCGGTACAGCATTGAAAATCGAGTTGCAGCGCGAATCACCGGCAAGGCTGGCGGTGCCGGCCATTGCTGTTTATTGTCATGAAGATGATCCCCTTTCGAGCGGAACCGTGGCGCTGTTTCCGGAAGAGACCCGTAGGTTGCTGGCTGACTTGAAAGAGGGGGGTGAGCTGAGGGGCAAAGCTTACGAACGGACTCTCATCCATCGCCCCGCCGGACTTGCCGCCCAGAAGTTGCTGGTGGTCGGGGCGGGGAAAAAGGAAAAATTCAAGCCTTTTGAATTTGCGCGGCTGGCTGGCGCAGCGGCCAGATTTCTACGAGCACGGGGAGTGCACCAGATGGCATGGGTCGTCGGGAACGAGGCCGATGCGGGACAGATTCAGTTGGTCGTTGAGGGGGTGGTCCTGGCTGATTATGATTCCGATCGGTACCGCACCGAACGCAATGGCGATTTTCGCATCGATTCATTGATTCTGGCCGGCGACGACCTTGCCGCTTTAGAAGCGCTGAGCGCGGCAGCCGAACGCGGACGGGTGATCGCCGAAGCTGCGAATTTCACCCGCGATCTTGTGAACGAACCCGCCAATCGCATGACCCCCACGATCCTGGCCCGGCAGGCGGCCGAGATGGCAGTGCCCCTGGGCCTTGAATATCAGGAACTGGGCGTAGAGGAGATTCGCACTCTGAAGATGGGAGCTTTCCTCGCTGTCGCCCAAGGCAGCGATGAACCGCCGCGCATGCTGGTTCTTCGGTATCTTCCGCCTGACGCTCCCGATTCACCGGTCATCGGGCTGGTAGGTAAAGGGATCACATTCGATTCCGGGGGAATCTCGCTCAAACCCAGCCAGGATATGCATGAGATGAAAACTGACATGGCCGGCGGCGCCGCAATGCTGGGCGTGATGAAGGCAATTGCCCAGATTAAGCCCAGGATTCGAGTGGTCGCCTTGATTCCTGCTACGGAGAATATGCCCAGCGGCAAAGCCTACCGTCCGGGCGACGTGATCACGTCAATGTCCGGGAAGACCATTGAGGTTCTAAATACGGACGCCGAGGGTCGTCTGGCGCTGGCCGACTCGCTGACCTATGCGCGGCAGCTTGGGTGCAATGTCCTGATCGATGCCGCCACTCTCACCGGCGCCGTAATGGTCGCGCTCGGCAATATCACAACTGGGGTGTTCGGCAGCGATCAGCAGTGGGTCAATCGGGTGATTGCAAGTGGGGACCAGACAGGCGAAAGAATGTGGCAGTTGCCGGTGGATGACGACTACCGGGAACTCTATAAAAGTTCTATCGGCGACCTGGCTAACACCGGCGGGCGTTATGGCGGTGCCATTACCGCTGCGATGTTTGTGGGCGAGTTTGCCGAAGACACTTCGTGGGTACATCTCGACATCGCGGGGACGACTTGGTCGAGGGAAGAGAAGCCTTATCTGGCAAAGGGACCCACTGGGGTCCCCGTTCGGACTCTCGTGCATGCGTTGACGCATTTGGAAGGCTGACGGAAAGATGCGCGGCCAGCAATGGGCATCAAGCGGCTAATCCTCTTAACAGCGCAGGTATTTCGTCATGAAGATTATCGTAATTGGCTACGGGCGTGTCGGGTCACAGTTCATCAGGAAAATCGACAAGGCCGCCCACCAGGTTGTGGTGATCGATAAGGAACGTTCCGCCCTCGAACGCGCGGAACCTCCGCAAGGCGTTCGATTCCTTTATGGAAACGCTATCGATGAGGACCTGCTTCGTGAGGCGGGCGCTGAGAGCGCTGACGTGATGCTTGCCTTGACGCGCGACGAAAACACCAACCTGATGATAGCCCAGATTGCGCGAGTCATTTTCAATATTCCGCGGGTTGTTGCCGTGGTCTATGATCCTGACCGAGAGTCCTATTTCCACGAGGCCGGCATCGAGACGCTCTCGATTGCAGTAGTCGGCGCCGACCTTCTGGCCGCGGGGTTAACCGGCGCCTCAGTGCCGCCCGCCCTAGCCTCGGCTGCCTTGAGTCCTGTTCCGGCAACCAGCCCTCGAATGGCGGTCAGAGCTTTGGAAGGGCATGGCGGGTCATTTTATGTGCTGGTTGTTGGCGGAGGTCTGGTAGGCTACTATCTTGCCCGGGCGCTACTCAAAAATGGACATGAAGTCACGATCGTTGAGAGCAACTCCGCAACCTATGACATGATTGCCCAGCAGGTTGACTGTCCGGTGGTACTGGGCGATGGGTCAACGACATCGGTGCTGGAGCGTGCCGGAGCAGCCCGCGCCGACATCCTGTGCTCTGTCACCAACCATGATGAAGACAATCTGATCGCATGCCAGATGGCGAAGTATCGCTTCGGCGTTCCCAAAACTGTCGCGCGCGTCAAAAACCTGAAGAATGAAGCCGTCATGCGTCGGCTCGGTGTTGACGCAACGGTTAGCGCTACCACAATGCTGTTCAACGTCGTCCGGAATCTGGTACCTCAAACTCCGATGATCAACGTCGGTAATCTCGCTTCATGCGCAGCGGGTATCATGGAAATTCGCGTGAATGAGCGGTCGATGCTGGCAGGGAAGAAAGCCAAGGCGATCGGCCTTCCCGCTGGTTGCAGGATTCTGGGTATCATCCGGGGTGGCGAGGTACTGACATCCATCGATTCCGCGGTTCTTCAGAGCGGTGACACGCTTCTGGGATTTGTTCCGCAAGCGCAGGAGGCATCCGCAAGGAAGATTTTGTCAAGGGGTTGATGCCGGCAAGCCACGGAGAGAATCTCACGGGAAAAGCGACTACGGCCTACCCTTTACGTCGAAAATTGGAAGAGCACACTTCTGCCGAAGGAGAAACTCTGTGAGCAAGCATTTACATGAACTGGACGACCGCAGCGGGGCCCGTCAGCCTGAAAGGTTCAATCCAGAACGGGCATCGCGGCTGGACGATCCCGCGAGGTTTGAATACCTGCCGCCTGAGGAGGTGGCACGCATGTTGGATATTCCATCGGGAGGCAATGTGCTCGATTTCGGAACCGGGACGGGTACTTATGCTATCCAACTTGCCAGGCTACGCCCGGACGTCGAAGTGGTCGCAGTCGATGAGCAGCCCGAAATGCTTGACCTGCTGCGCGCCAAGCCGGAGGCTACGGAGCTTGCCAACCTGACGCCGGTGCTCTCTGTACACTTAGAAGACTACAGAGGAAAGATGGATCGCGTGCTTGCCCTGAACGTCCTCCACGAGTTGGGTGACGAGGCATTGCAGAACCTGAAAGCACTGCTCAAGGCGGGCGGATCAGCTCTTTTTATCGATTGGAATTCCGAAGCCGAACGTCCCGGGGGACCGCCTGCCAGCCATCTCTATTCGCCTGCCGAAGGCCGCCATCGGCTGGAACAAATGGGATTTGCTATTCAGGGTGAACGATTGTTTCCGTATCATTATTCTATCCTTGTCTGCTGAACAAGCAACCCGAGACGATTCATTCCGGCATTTTGGTTAGCTTCGGTTACCGTGCGGCCCCGCTTTGCTGTGCCTACATCCGTTCTGGCACTTCAATGCCGAGCAGATCGAGAGTCTGTGTCAGGGTATGTTCGACGACCTGGACCAGGTATAGCAGGAAATCCTGGCGGGAGGGATCGGGCTCGCTGAGAATATGGAAGCGATGATAGAAGTTGTTGAAAGCCTGCGCCAGCCGGAAGGCATACTTGGAAACTGTGGCCGGCTCTGTGGTGGAGATAGCCTGATCGCACACCATTTCAAGTTGCGCTGCAAGCACAACCAGCTCCCAGAAAGCTGTTCCGTCATTACCATCAAGAAACCGCTTCAATTCAGATAACCGAACTTTTCCCGACAGGGATTCTGGCGTGAAATCCTCATGCTCATCTGCATATTTGCGGAAAATGTTGCGCCCGCGAACTACGGTGTATTGAAGATATGGGCCTGTCTCGCCTTCGAAGGCGAGCGCTTCCTTGAAGTCAAAGGTGATGATGACGTGGCAGGAGAATTTCAGCAGAAAGTAGCGGAGAGCGCTAACAGCAATCATGCGGCCGTAAGCCAATTGCTCAGCAGGATCTCGAGTCATTTCACGCGAGCGGACCTCCTGGGTGGCTTTTGCGACCAGCATATCGACCAGGTCATCGGCCTTCAACCCCAGGCCCTTGCGCCCCGAGACTTCAACGTAACTGCGCTCCAGATTCTCGGGGCGAAGTTCATAACCCATTTCCTGAGCGCAAGCCGGTGACAGACCGACCACTTCATAAGCAAAGTGATGAAGGTGTTCCGACTGATCGAGAAATCCGAGCGCGCGGAAAGCAGCCGCAACTATATTCTGAAGATACGCCTGCCGGGTATCGATCACGGCATAAGCCTCGGAAGCGCGGCCGAACGGCGGCGCATTTCCCTGGGACTCCATGCCCGTGTGCCAGACGGTATTGCCGTCTGGATAGCGATAGAAAGGCGCGTAGGAAAAGTCTTTCCCCAGCAGCCCAAACTTCCACATGTGGTAGGCAATATCTTTGCCGACGTAAGTCACCGTGCCATTAGAGCGGACAATGATCTTGACATCTTCTGACGCCGATTCGCCCTCGTCTTCTTCGGGTGCGGAGTTGCCCAGGTCCATCACCCAGCAGCCAGCGTTCTTTCCCTCTGTTTCAAAGCGGATCGCGCCGATTTGCTTCATGCGTTCAAACGCGGTCTTCCAGAAATCGAGGCGCAGAATCTCGCTTTCTTCCACCAGCAGATCGTAACGGACGTTGATGCGCTGCATAGTTTCGAGGTGCAGCCAAACGATAGCCGTCGAAATCAGCCTGGCCATCTCGGCCGCTTCGCCTTGGCCCTCCTCGATAGCCTTCAGCGCCTCCGCACGCAGTGCACGGTCGCCGCTCTCGGAATAGAACTGGGAAACTCGCGCATACAGGTCCCAGCAGTAGTAATCAAACCGGAGGCCCGTGTCCTCAATCAGGCCGCGAACTTCGTCAACACTTTTCCGCTCGAGCTGCTGGAATCCAACCACCACATCCGCCACCTGCACGCCGGTGTTGTCAATATAGTTCTGGACCTCGACATTGTGACCGCGAAACCGGAGCAGCCGCACAAAAGTGTCGCCCAGCACGGCATTGCGCAGGTGGCCAATATGAGCCGCCTTGTTCGGATTGATACTTGTGTGCTCCACCAGAACCTTGCCCGGACGAAGAGTGCCCACAGGCGCGGGGAAGGTACGTTGCCGGAAGATCGCTGCTGCAAGCCCTGCGCGGTCTAGATGGAAATTCAGGTAGCCGGCCCCTGCAACGCTCACGCGTTCGACCCCGTCAATGGGAAGAAGGCGTTCGGCCAGTTTCTCTGCGATCTTCCGAGGAGGCTGGCGCAGCTTCTTCGCCAGCTCGAAGCAGGCAGCGATGGAAAGATCGCCAAGCTCCGGCCGCGGTGGAAAATCGAACGCGGGAGGGTCAGCTTCCAGGTTGAGTGCGCTCTTGACGGACTGCTCATATTTCCGACGAATCCTGTCTTGAATTTCCAGATACAAAGTGAGTTCCCTCATCCGAAACAGGTGGAACGCGTCCACTCGTTCCCACGTATTCACGGTGAATGATCCGGCCTGATAAGTAAACCAAAGATTATAGCAAACACCATGAATGCCGTCGTTGACCGCGGCCCCAATTTAGCCTAGATTCAACATTTGCCTCACGAGCGGTGGCGCGAAGACATGCAACCAGACATTCGAAAGTGGATCGGGTTTCTATGGATCGGGTTCCTCATAGTATGGGGCGTCGGAGCACTCCTTCAGAAGCAAACCGTTCGAAGGGAGCCAATTCGGTTTCGTGTGATTCACCTGGTGCTGGCAGTGGCGGCGGTCGTTCTACTCTTCGATAAGAGTTTGAGTTTCGGTCCATTGGGAGCTGTTTTTGTGCCGAAGGGGCCGGCCTTTTCGTGTATCGGACTGGCCGTCACGTTTGTCGGCATCATGTTTGCCATCTGGGCGCGCATTTTCATTGGAGGGAACTGGAGCGGCGCGGTGACGGTCAAGAAGGATCACGAACTGGTACGCACCGGCCCTTACGCCCTGGTCCGGCACCCCATCTACACCGGCGCCCTGCTAGGCTTGTTGGGCACAGCGATCGCATTCCGGGAGACGCGTGGCTTGCTGGCCTTTGGAGTGGCGGCTCTCGCCCTGTGGTTGAAGTCTCGAAGGGAAGAGTTGTTTATGATGGATCAGTTCGGAGCGGAATACGTACAGTACAAACAAAAAGTGAAGAGACTGATTCCCTTTGTGTGGTAGGGTTACGGCAACCCAGGCCGCAGAAGCTCCTCAGTCTTCGGCGGTTTAGCTGGTGCCCGATGGGTCGTCACCACTTGGCGGGACGCCGGGTGCGGACCCGAGACCCGAATATTTTACACATACCTGCGGATACATTTTCCCTGCCGGCGCTTATCACCAGGAATTCTTTAGCATGTAATTAACCACAACGCCTGTAGTTTCAACAAATAGAAGCCATTGAGAATGGATGGCTGATTGCTTCTCCGATGATGCTGGGCAAAATGATCGAGTTTACAATTTGGCCGACATCCAACGGTCAGACCTCATCTGGTAGTGGATTTTGCGCCCAGTTAAAAAAAACGAACACAACAGGGCAGCTCACCTCTGGGCGAAGCCTCTTTACCGAGACCCTCTAAGTCGGTTTTGAGCAAAAAGATATGGAGATGAGGGCGGCCAGGGAGGACTTGCCTTGAGTAAGAAGGAGGAAAACGATGATGAAACGAGCAATTTTGCTTAGTACGGCGTTTGCTGTTCTGCTTGGCCTCAGCGTTTTTCCGCTGATGGCGCAGGGGCGTGGCGGCGGTGGGATGGGTGGCAATCCTGGCATGGGCCAGGGTCAGGGCCCCGGAATGGGGCCAGGAGGACCAGGAAATGGGCCCATGAGGCGTGAGCCCGGCATGGGTGAGCCGGGTATGGGCGGCAAGACAACCACCTCAACCAACGGGCCAATGATGCACCAGAAAACGCCATCCCAACTGCTAGCACGAAACACTAAATTGTCCAAGAGACTCCAGAGTCTGCTACCCACTGGTGAAAACGCTCAGGAGGCTGCTTCCGGCTTCAAGAATCTTGGACAATTTGTTGCCGCGGTGCACGTCGCACACAACCTGAACATTCCTTTTGACCAGTTCAAGGACAGGGTGACAAGCGGTGACAGCCTGGGGAAGGCCGTCCACTCTCTGAACCCGAATCTAAGCCATAAGGAGATTAAGTCTCAAGTGAAAAAGGCGAAGCACGAGGCGAAGGCGGACATGAAGGCATCCCATCACGTCTGATCACTTTGTGACCCTTTAGGCTCAACCGCAGCAGCACCGCCTCCCGCAAGCATGGGAAGACGGTGCTTTGCTGCCTGTCGCTTCCCGGCATCTGTGTGCAGGGGATAATGTGTCGGTTGCCGCGCCGTAATGGGCCTTTTCGCCTGTCAGGGGCCTTCCTATAGTCCAGGCTCTCAATCTTCCACCGGTTCCGCTGGACCGAAAAAGCGGATAACAGTTTTCTCCGGTGCGGCAATCTCCTTATCGTGAATGTTGATCAAGCACTTTCTCAAAACACGTCATTGAAGGCCTGAGACCGGATTGTATTGCGCCCTACCCGATCGATGGGATCGGGAAAAAACGTGAAACCTCCAACGTGACACGATAAACGGGGCGTTTCCTGTCCCGGTTATGCCAATCTCGCACGGATAAGCCCGAAGGATGAACCACCAGAATAGAGCAAGCCTCGGCGGTGCATTACGCCTTTGATCGAACGGCCTTCTTGTGCTCTTTGCTCTTCTTGATCCATTCATAGGATGTTACGATGCTTCCTCCTACGGCGATGACTATCAGGCCGATTAATACCAGCTCGACACCTCTGGAGCTGGAAATCTCCACCATCTGCCGGCCAAAATAGATCCCCAGTAATGCCTCGGTCAGATAGCGCGCGAGACGAGCTATGCCGACAACAGTCAAAAGCTTCTTCCGAGGATATTGCAGGGCCGAAGCCGCAATGACGATCGGAGTGAATGGAAACGGTGGCGGCATCACGGATGCAACTGATAGAGCCCATGGGGCGCTCTTCCTGACACGCTTCGTAACGGATCGAATCCGACGCCGCGATAATAGTCGTTCGAGACCATTCTCTCCTCCTTTCCGGCCCATCGCATCAATGATCGCGCACCCGGCAACAGATCCTGCAGTTGCTAATAGAGCATAAAAGGGCGCCATCACATGTTCTCGAGCCACCATAACAACAAGGAGCAAATCTGGCCCAAAGGGAATAAACAGAAATGAAGCATCGAGGAGGGTTAGCGCAAAGAGGCCAAATCCGCCGAACCGGCTTGTGAATGAAAAGAGGTTGGAAACAATCTCATGCAATTGAGAAGACCTCGCAGAACGATTCTGCGATTCCTGGAACATCCGATGAATCTCTGATGCCTTGCATGGTTGCACGCGTTTGGCAACGCTTTCCTCATCAGAGCCTGCGACCTCCCTATTTAAGCGAGCGCTGAAAGTGTCTGCCGAAAGCTCGCCCAATCCTGACATGTCATCCCTTCATAACAGCCTTATACCAGGCTTGAACCTGGCGCTCGGCAATCTCTTTGGCGATGCCATACCTTTCCTGTATCTTCCCGACAAGGACATCTTTTCTGCCGCCGATCACTTCCAGGTCAGACTCATTTAGCCTGCCCCACCTTCGTCTTGCTGAGCCTTTTAGCTGTCGCCACCTTCCTTCGATCTGGTGCCAGTTCATAACGTTCGTTTCTCCTTACGTAACTGTTTGGAGTCTCCAAGATCTACCCACAATACCGGCAGATGCAAAAGCAATTCCCCCGAAGCCCATGACGCCCGCAATAATTGCGATGATGAGGAATATTATTGTCCAGTAGAGCATCATCAACCTCCTTATCGCCTCCGGCTCGGGATTAAGACGGCGAAGTGTGGCGTTCTCTGTCGGGCGGCGAGTTTACCCCGAGAATTGAGATCGTGAATTGCCCGCCTGCAATACTACGCGCCGTAGCCCACGCCTTTATCAGGGGCAATCGGTGGGCCAAAAAGTGCTATTGAGTGAAACAGTTGAAATAGGAGGTGCTAACTCGAATTCTGTTGCCCCATGTATTGGAAGGACTTGGAAGATTTTTCACACCTTGGCGAACCAATACGAGAATTCATACGCGTTTTGCAGCCCGAAATAGGCCATATGCCCTGACCGCAGGTGCAACAATCAACTTCATCTTAACAGTAACATTTACCTTTTACTAAAAGCGCAAGGCACCTTGGTATTCATTCGGATTCCTAAGCTTTCTCGCTAGTGGAACAGCTGTATTGGGAAGGTCGCTTGTCAATGCTCACGACATTGGAAAGGAAGTTGCTCCGGAATAGCCGGGATGGGGAAAAACGTGCATGCACGTGCGCGTGCCAGGACTTGACAGTCCACCGGTGGTCCAGCGGTGAGAAGAAACAGAGGCGTCAGGATGTTCTTTCACGTTTTCTTCTCCGGAATTATAGGGACTGGAAATCCAGTGCGCTGCCCAATTCGGATCTCGAGGTGGCGACCGTGACTTTAGCCTTGGTTACAGATGTGCGTGATTCTTTCCACACGAACCTGTGCTGAAAATTTTGCCAAAACGATGGGCTACCGGAGTAGCTATTGTTTTTGGCAGTCTGGCCGTCACGCTCGCCGCGTGTGCATCTGCATGCAAGGGCTGAAGGGGATTGCAAATTCGAAACAAAGATGGACGCCCCTGGTGATTAAGCGGACTGTCGACGGGAACTGAGAAGGAGGCTTTCGATGGGAAGACAGAACGTCCGCTTTATGGCGGCCACTGCAGTGTCTCAGGCAGGGCAAATAACGACAGGGCCGAATGCTCTGACTCTTTCCTGTGGGGGCGACCAAAGAATTATAAGGCCGGAAAAAGTCAGAAAATCAAGTCGAGGAAGGAGATGGTATGAATGTTTGAGTTCGAAGGCGGTACGCTTCGAAGGTTGAAAACAGCCTTCGGAGTAGACGGGTCACAGGCTGGATTGATTGTTGAGGCGAAGACC
>JAKAWN010000242.1 GCA_021827245.1 Acidobacteriota bacterium
CCATGTCAAGATAAATGTTAAATATATTCGTCACTATTATGGCCTTTCGGAAAGCCCCCACTGAAAACAAACCGTTTGCTGGCTAAAAAAATCAAAATCTCGCTTCCGAGCGCGGAAGTCAGGCTAGCCCCAGCACACGGAATGATGGTCGATGTCGAGATGTCCGACCAGCCTCTTCGTCAGCGGCTCAGTGGAAGGAGCCATCTGCTCTCTGATTCGGTTCATCGCCTCCGGACTGAGTCTTTTGAAGTGGCGCACAAAAGCAGTGTTGTGGTCAATGTCCGCCACTGTCGGCATCCCAATCACTCCAGTCGTAACCGGCAGGCTGATCGAATAGCTGAGCAGTTCGTCGATATTTGTCTTTCCGGATCCTGACCCAAGCAGAAACTCCTGCCCAGTGAGCTTCATGGCAATGATGCCCAGGCGCTTTCTTCGAGCGACTGGAAGCGCCGTTTGTTCGAATTTCCCGTTGCGCGCGGCATTTAAGGCCATCTGCACGCAGTCCAGCGGATGCCGCTCGATCGCCCTGGCCATGGTCGAACCGTCGGTGTGGCTGGTCATGCCAATAAATCGGGTCATTTTTTGTTCCTTGGCTTCGATCAGCCCCTTCATGGCTCCGTCAGGAGCTTCGATCTTCTCCAGATCCTCGGCAAATCCAAGGCTGTGGATATGCAGTAGATCCACCTGGTCCATCTGAAGACGTTTTAAACTGATCTCCAGGTCACGCATGAAACCGTCGCGGGTCCGGTTCTCAATCTTGGTGGCCAGGAAGATTCCCTTGCGCCGAGTCTTCAGAACTTCACCGATGCGCCGCTCGCTCTCGCCATTCGGTCCGCCATACGAATGCGCCGTGTCGACATAGGTGATTCCCAGGTCAAGCGCACGGTTCAGCGCCGCCAGCGCTGCTTCCTTGTCTTTGTACATGCCAAAACGGCTGCCACCGCCAAAAGCGAGGATGGAGACGCTTTCCCCTGTCTTGCCGAGTGCCCGATGAGGAAGCCGCTGCGTCACCGCGCCTTCCGCCGTCCCGCGAAGGCCCGTCAGAAATCCAACGCCCGCAGCCCCGCCAAACGCAAGCCCTTCTAGAAACTTTCTCCGAGAGACGTCCTTGTTCATAACCTGCTCCTTTGTCGGAAAAGTCACCCTCTGGGATTCAAGAAGACCAGCAAAGTTCCGCTACCACGGTCGAACTTGTGCGTATTGGCCAAAGTTTATCCCATCATCAGTGGCATTGCGACAGGAAATTGTTTTCCGTATGTCTTTTGAGATAATTGGCAGCCAACCACCCCCGCACTGAGCATCCACACCGCCGCACTCGAAGGCAGGTCGTCGGCAACAACAGACACATAGGCAAGTCGCGTCTCATCCGCTATGTGAGGCACCGAAGGGTCTATGCGGTCGGGAATGCAAGTCGATCAAGGTAGCGTTGCCGCGATATTGCATGGTGGGCGATACAGGACTCGAACCTTTAGATTCTGCCGTGTGAATCTGCGGCTCACACATTTTCCAGCAAACTTGCCGGCGCTCACAGGCGAATTCTCTCATATTTCACCTGGAACAAAAGCTCCTCGTCGCGTCACTCTACGTAGCTTTGGCGAAGTTGTTGGCTTAGCTCCCCAATAGAATGGGCTCTCCCGCTAAACACCGTGGCCAGAATGAGCAGGCCGAAAAGCGTGTCTTCAACGAAAGGGGCTGACCGACTGCCTGTGCCAAACTTCTTTTGAGTGATCCCCCGAAGTACTTCAAGCTTCGCGACCAGACCTCCCGAAAACACCACTCTCTTCCACGACTTTTCCGGCCATATGCGAACCGCAGCGTCGTAATAGCGACTGGCCATGTCCTTAAAGGCCCCACAGAACAGATGGCCGAGCGTGAAATTATCTCCCCGGATGTTCGAGATCTGGCCTCGTTCCCCAAACGAGTTGGGGAAAAAGCCGAGAGCAACTTCCAGATCCGTGTCCATGACCTCGCCTGCTGCCCGCGCGATCGTTACCCAAGGATCCGGGAGAGCGATATTCTGGGTCGCCGCTAATTCACTGAGAAGATCTATGATAAGGTTCAACGAACGACCTCCCGGCAGACCGGTGAAAGTGTTTACAAATTTCCCATCGAAGAAGGGGCGAGTCTGATAACTACCCTGGATCAAGCGTGGGGTCATTCGACTCACTTGTGCGCCGGTGGCAATGTTCAAGGAGATCTCTTCTTCGTTGAACAACGCCCCAGTCAGGGCACATTGATAGTCACCCACCGGCGTGTAGCAAGGTACCCGTGCGCCTTGAATGTTCACACGGCCAATTACCTCACCCGGTTTGCGCAGTGGAGGCCAGAAGAGACCGTCGAGGCCTAGCTCCGCAATGACTTCGCGGTGCCAGTCCAAGGCTTCTAAGTTGAACGTCCCGTAAGCGTGAGCATTGGTGGTTTCGACCCCGGGCGATGAATTGCACAAGACGCTGAGCACAAAGTCTGGGAGGGAGACCGGAATCAGACCTCGAGTGAGCCTTCCTTGTTCTCCGAGCCAAAAGAGGAAACACAGCGGTCGTCCGGGATCTAACTCGTTTCCTAGTTGCCTCCGCTGCTTGGAGCTGATCTGCCGTAAAATCAGGTCATAGTAAGACCCCGAGCCGCAGGGGTGTGGCATCAAGACCCGCTGATCGCGCCACGACAAGAAATTGGACCTTGCCTTGCCATCCTTATCCATCAGAACCATGCCATGCATCTGTGAACACATCACGAGGCCTTCACACTCCGGTGCGTCAAGCGTGAGGCCGTCAATGAGGATTCGGACGGCAGAGATGATCGCGCCGGGATCGAACTCGCGGAACAAGGGGCTTTCGCTCTCCGTTGCGCCCGGGAATGGTATTCGCTGCACGTGCCGGAGCATGCGCGTTTCGAGGTCCAACACAGCGCCCTTAATAAACGATGTGCCAAGGTCGATGCCGATGAATGACATAAGCGCCCCCAATGATCGCGGTCTGTTCGGCGGTAGACTGTGCGCTTGGATCGATCGATTATTGTAACCGTATTTTCGGACGGAACTCCAACCTGTATGTTATGCGCCGTCAAGATGGAGTGAAGCTATCATGGCTTTCTGTCTGGGTGCGCCGTGCAAAGGCGCCAGTTCACAATGGGTGAGAGTCACATCTGGAGATTGCGAGCAAGGCCGCAAGGGTCTTGCTCCCAATCGCTCCCAAGTCAGCCCACGCATAAAAAGCGTCCCCCGCCTCCCTGTTTGGGGCATAATGCTCCCCGAGTGTCGAACCGGTGAGCGAGGACTTCCAACGTGCAGCCAGTTCGGTTTGGGCGATGGGAAATAAGCTGTGATCGGGAGGCCACTTGAATGGCCTACGCTTCCGTGCCCGTTGGCGGGCCCGAGCAGTGCGGCTGTGCACCTTGCCTGAATTTCGCTGCCGCCAGGGCTCTGATCTATCCGGTTGAGGCGCTCGCCATCTTTGAAAAGCTCGGCATCTCGCCGGACCGTGAGGTGGAAATCTACCACATGGCTCGGCTCGCACCCAACCGTCACCTCTATGGCGGCTCGTTCCATTTCGTCGGGTCGATTCTTTCCGGCGCCGACGCCGCCAGGCGAGTGGCAGAAAACCTCTGGCAGGCCGACCTTGAGGCAATCGACGAGAATTTCAGCTTGGGATTCAGTTCGCGCCTGGGACTGGTGCGAAAGCCGTCTGCCGGGCTGCCGGTTGTTCAGCTCGAATTTTCGGCCAAAGTCCCCTGGATTCTTCCGTCGTCCGAGCCCGAATGATTCGCCCCCCGGGCTGGCGCGCCCGTCGCGCCTTGTGCGATGTGTACGGCGACCGGACGCTGCCGCAGCGGCGAGTTCATCTCCTGCCACTCGAACCCACTGGCGGCATAAACCCGTCGCCACCGATCGCCTGCTTTCCTGCGCAGGACAAACCCACGCTCAGCCACAAGGCTGATTGACCATTTGAAGCTTGCCGGCCGCAGAATGGAGAAGCAAGTTCATGCTGGTTCTTGCCGGAATTCTTACATTACAGTGCCTTGCCTTGAAGTCCCGCGAGGCGCATTAAGGGTCTTTTCGAAGGCGCGGATGATGTCGTCCTCGTCCTGCGCTGTGAGACGGGATGGAATGGCGATAATGATACTTCGCTCGAAAAGGCTATCGGCTACCGGGCAGGCTCCTGGCTCATAGTTCGGATGCGATTCCGAGTTTTCGACGAGATTCCAGGGGAAAACCCTTGGCATCGGTGCTGGAGCGTTGGCGGAGGCTTGTATTGTTGGTGTAAAGGTGCAGTCCCCAGTCGGTCATGACAATGTTGGACAGGCCCTCCGGGTAGGTTACGATGCCTTCCGACCGCAGCGCGCTGCATACCTCCTGTGCCGTCCTATTGTCCGCGTAGGTTGTTATCAGGAAGCATCCGGTGTCGCCTGGCTGATCCACGATTCTGCGCAGTTGTACCTGGGGGAATTGTTCCAGAACTTTTCGAATGCGGTATTTGCTCCTATGCATGGATTCAATGATCCGAGGAAGCTTGCGCAACTGGACTCGCAGGACGGCTGCGCGCATTTCGTCCATCCGGTAGCCCCGTCCCCACAGGCGAAGGGAGGGATCGTCCTGAATCAGGCGCCCCGCGCTGTCGCGGGCATAGCCAAGGTCATGGGCGGCAAAGGCACGCTGCCAGAGGCGTTCGTCGTGGGTGACGACGCAGCCCCCCTCACCGGCCGTCATGTTCTTGTTCAGCTGGAAGCTGAAGATGCCCATGTCCCCAAATGTTCCCACCGGCTGGCCATCCACACGGCCTCCGCAGCACTGCGCGCAGTCTTCCAGCAGGAAGAGATGATGCGCATCGGCTATCTTGCGTACTTCCTTGACGTTGGCCGGCGCTCCGCTCATATGGACCACGATGATTCCCGCGGTGCGCGGAGTGATCTGCTTTTCAACCGCAGCCGGATTGAGCCCGAAGGTCTCATCGATGTCCGCCAGCACAGGAATCGCGCCATGGTTCACGACCGCTGCAATTACTGAAACCCACATGTAGGCGGGAATGATAACCTCCTGCCCAGGCCCAACTCCCAGGGCCGAGAGGGCCGCGTGCAGCGCGCCGGTCCCACTGCTGACTGCCACCGCATGAGGAACTCCCAGAAAGCTGGCGAACTCTTTCTCAAAGGTCTCCGCTTCGTGCTGTGGCTCCAACCCGTAATAGCGGAAGGGCGAGCGGTTCGTCAGAACTCGGACAACGGCGTCCACTTCTTCCTGGTCATAATAGTGCGCCCCTGGAAACTCGAGTGGTAGCGGTTCGCTTCGGAGAGGCGTTTCTCCTTTGGGGGCTGGATCTCCGTCTTTTATTTCCTTCATGTTCTTTCCTCCCTCAATTCTCGCGCCCCCTGGGCGTCCGGCGACTGGATTGCAACGATAGATTCAGAAGCATACGTTCTTGCCGAGTTCGCATGCTCAATTCAGCGCCGTCATGAAGCCAGTTTGTCCAATTGAACTACACTTCTCACTGATAACCTGCCAGAAGGCCGGAGGATTTCACTTCAAGCGCTCCTCTCAGAACGATATCCGCCGAAGACTTACCGACCATGATGTCGAAGGTTCCTGGCACGACCACCCAGTGCATGTTGCGATCCAGCAACTGGAGATCCTTCGGCGTCAGCGTGAACGTTACGGTTTTCTTCTGCCCGGGTTCAAGTGCCACCCGCTCAAACCCGCGAAGCTGCTTGACCGGCGTGGAAACCGGTGCATAGCGCTCGTGAAGGTATAACTGAACGGTTTCCACCCCAGCCCGCTTTCCCACGTTTTCCACGTCCACGCTGACCTTCGCATCTCCTCCTGAATAGATTTGTGCAGGATCAATGCGAAGGTTGCTGAATTGAAAGTGCGTGTAGCTCAGCCCGTATCCGAATGGATAAAGCGGCGTACCGGGCATATCCACGTACCCGTGAAGATGCGTCCAGCCGTGATTGATCCAATAGGCTTTGGATGGCTTGTAGTCGTAGTAGTCGGGCAGTTGTCCCACGCCGCGAGGGATGGTGATGGCCAGCCGTCCGCTCGGGTCGTAATCGCCAAAGAGAACATCGGCTACCGCTTCTCCTCCGCGCTCACCCGGCTCCCACGCTTCCACGATCGCCGGAACATGGGCCGCCGTCCAGCGGGTAGAAAGCGGCCTGCCGTTAATCAGCACTACAACCGTCGGCGTGCCGGTCGCCTCAACTGCCTTCACAAGAGCCCCCTGCTCGCCGGTCAAATCCAGGCTGGCCACGTCATAACCTTCCCCGTCCGTCGATCCCTCCAGCTTGGATTGTGTATCTCGGTCAAACTGCTCACCTACCACAACAATCGCCACATCAGCGTGCTTGGCCGCCTGTACCGCTTGGGGGAAGCCGCTCTTGTCGTTGCCCAGCACGCCGCAGCCCTTGACATAGGTAACGCGTGTCCCGGGAGCGACGTGCGACTTGATCCCTTCAAGGACTGTCACCACATGCTGTGGGACAACCTCAGGCCTGTAGTCCCCCAACTGGTTTGACAGGCTGTTCGCGTCAGGACCGATCACGGCAATCGACTTAATATCCTTCTTGAGCGGCAAGAGGTCGTTCTGGTTTTTGAGAAGAACAATGCCCTCGCGAGCGGCCCGCAAGGCCAGCTGCTGGTGTGCTTTCGAATGCACAATCTCCTCGGCTCTCGCCAGGTTGGCATAGGGATGTTGAAAAAGTCCTAAGCGGAATTTCACTGCCAGCACCCGGCGCACAGCCCGGTTGACCAGGGAGATAGGCACCTTTCCTTCCTCGACGTTCTCAATCAGCGGACCCATATAGGCAGGCTCATAAGTGATGTCTACATCAACCCCGGCCCTCAAGGCCAGTGCGCCTGCCTGCTTCTGGGTGGGAACGATGTCTTCATAGATCAGCGTTCCGAAGCCATCTCCTTCACTCACCACGATTCCCTTGAAGCCCAACTCATGCCGAAGGATGTCCGTATTCCACCTGATGGAGGAGTGCTCCGGCACGTCATCAATCTCCGGGTATCCTGCCATCACGCCCAGCGCACCTGCCTTGAACGCTGCAATCCACGGGGGCAGGAAGTCTTCACGAAGCATCCGTTGCGACAATTCGATGGCGCCGCGCTCCAACCCGCTGACCGGCTCGCTCTGCGTCGGGAAATCCGTCATCAGTGCAATCACCTTGTCCGGCGCATCGACGTTATTTCCTTGCGCACCCCGAACGATGTTTTTGGCAATCCGCGAGTAAAGGTAAGGATCTTCGGTGTAGGCTTCGTCGTTGCGCCCCATCCTGGGGTCGCGGTCCAGTTCCAGCACCAGCGTCGACAGGACTTGAATTCCTACCGCTCTTGCCTCCTGCGCGGCAGCGGCGTAAATGGCCCGGACCAGCGGCATGTCAAACGTGCTGCCGATGGCAAGCCCTTCGGGAAAGACCGTCGCCCCAGGGAACATCGCCCCGTGGGTGCCTTCTTCGTCTTCGAGAAGCGGTATCTTCAGCCGCGTCTCGGTAAGGGCGATTTTCTGCAGTTCATTGAAATATTCAACCTGTTGCTTGACGCCTTTGTGCAGGATCGTATCGGCCAGCGTGAAGAAGCCGCAGCCTGGCCCGATTTGATTTGTATAAGTTCCTGCGGCGAATCTCCTGCACGCAATCATCTTTTCAGGAATCGTCTTTCCGAGTTGATTGACATAAACGCAGGGCAGGTTCAGTTGACCGACTTTTTCTTTGAGCGTCATACGGCTCAACAGGTCGTCAACCCGCCGCTCGATTGGCTGCTTTGGGTCAAGGTAGATCGGGACCCCGCCGGACGATTGCGCATAGACTCGCACTACGCCGGCAAGAGCGAGTGCGAAGAGAACAGTGGCAACGGTCAGCTCACTATGGAAACGTCCGCTTCCTCTCAACGGACGCCCGCCCTTGCGGCAGGCCAAAGCACCTTCAATGGACTTGTCTCGCATGAGGATTTTTCTCAGTATCGGCATCTTCGCCCTTTCCATCCGCAGAACACCCACATGCGTGCGAAGCGGCAATTGACGCTTCCAGAGCATATAACTGGCTTGTTTTCTATGCCTGACCTTCTCAACGTGGACTCGCTGGCGTGCCCGCTTGCTTTCTGTCCGTGGTGCCGCCGGGAGACTTTCGGACAGTCTATATATACCCTCCACCCGTGGGGTGTCAATCTGCATTTTTGTTGTAGAACAGGGCAGGTCACAGGACCCGTCCGTCCCCCCTGCCACCTCCTAAAGAGGGCCGGAATTTTCCACAGGACGCGCCCTCCCCTGCGTTGGAGCAATTGTTCTTTACTTTCCGCAACGTCGCCGTTATTCTCACTTGGCCCAGAGTTCCAGAGTGAACAGGCACAAGCGCCGGGAGTAGCGATTACAGGTCGTTTTTTCCACCGAAATTATGCCAATGAGTGCTACATCAACAGATACCGGCCAGTTGCGGCTACGAAAGGTTCTGACACTCTGGGACCTTGTCTTTTACGGTCTCGTCCTTATTCAGCCTACGGCCCCGATTCCGCTTTTCGGAGTTGCTCAGAAGCTCTCAAACGGCCACACCGTTACGACGATTCTAATCGCCATGTTTGCGATGATGATCACGGCCTTCAGCTACGGCCGGATGGCATCCATCTATCCATCGGCAGGGTCGGCATACACCTACGTCGGCAAAGAGTTGAACCCCCATTTAGGTTTTCTTATTGGATGGGCCATGCTGTTGGACTACATCCTCCAGCCTCTGCTGAACGCTATCTGGATTGCCACGGCCATCCACAGCCGCTACCTTCCGAAGATGCCTTACGCCGTCGCCGCTCTGCTAGTGGTGGCCTTCATGACGGCGCTGAATCTGCGTGGCATCAAGACCTCAGCGCGCGCCAACAAAATCCTCTTGATCTGCATGTGCACGGTCATCGCCGCGTTTCTCTATCTCGCGGTGCGATACCTTTTTCATGCCGGACACTGGGCCGGTCTCTTTTCAATTCAGCCGTTCTACGATCCGCAGACGTTCAACGGCCATCGCATCTGGATGGCGACATCTTTCGCTGCGCTCACCTATATCGGTTTCGATGGCATCACCACGCTTTCCGAAGATGTCGAGAATCCCAAGCGCAATGTCCTGCTCGCCACCGTTCTGGTGTGTTTTCTGACAGGCATATTCGCCGGCATTGAAGTTTATCTGGGACAGCGCGTCTGGCCTGACTGGCACACCTTTGTCAACCTTGAGACGGCTTTTATGGACGTTTGCCGGCGCGTGGGCGGAATGCCGTTGTTCCAGGCCATGGGCGCAATTCTGGTTCTGGCGTCATTGGGCAGCGGCCTCACAGGAGGGCTGGGTGCGGCTCGTCTGCTCTTTGGCATGGGGCGCGACGGCGTATTGCCGCGTAAGTTTTTTGGTCATCTGCATCGCGAAACCAACACGCCCACTTACAATATTCTTCTGATAGGCTTTGTGGCCTTCGCCGGTGCTGTTGCGCTGAATTATTTCGGCAACGCTTATGAGCACGCCGCCGAACTGCTGAATTTCGGCGCATTCCTTGCCTTCATGGGCGTGAACCTCTCAACCTTCTGGCACTTCTGCATCCGCCTCCGTACCAAGGGGTGGAAGAGCATTCTGGGAGACGCTATCCTGCCTCTCGGGGGGTTCGCATTCTGCGGGATGATCTGGTGGAATCTCAATATTCTTGCCAAGATCGTGGGCGGTCTCTGGTTCGCAGTTGGCTTGGCGTACATTGGCGTTACGACGCGGGGATTCCGCCTGGCGCCCAAGATGATCGACTTCAGCGAACAGTGAGGTGGCTCTCTACTTCTGGCTCTGCTCCAGCAGTTCGCTCGACTGCAGAAACTGCACGATGGCTATGCGCGCCTGTCGCAATTCGCGCAGCAGACATCCTGCGTACCAGTACAGGAGTTGCTATCGCTCCAAGGGCAAGAGCCGACCAGCCAACAAAGCCTCTACGATTCAGTGACATCGACAACTCCTCCCAGTCCCGGCGTTGATGCGTGTGTTCTTCCGAAGTATTGGCATTAGGTTTCCACCTTGCTTTCGAAAAGAGGACGGTCGTCATTTTGTGACAGGTTTCTGTTCAAGTCACATTAATTTGAATCTAGCCTGACTTCCGCGCTCGGAAGCGAGATTTTGATTTTTTTAGCCAGCAAACGGTTTGTTTTCAGTGGGGGCTTTCCGAAAGGCCATAATAGTGACGAATA
>JAKAWN010000243.1 GCA_021827245.1 Acidobacteriota bacterium
CATATTATGTGGCTGATTAAGCAGAACATCATTCAGCCCGCGGACAAAATTTAAGCTTTCCGATGACGATGGAGCGCGTCTTACCCAACCCCTCAAAAAGGTAAAATGAGCGGAGCTTTGACGGGGCGGAAGGGTGAATTCCGGTAATTGAAAGCATCACCGGCTTTCAATTACCTTGCCGCGTTACAATGATTCCTCGCCCATCTTTCTCGCCCAATGAGAAAATTATGTTATTTGAAGTAGATCGGCTGTTTTGTGTCCTGGAGCTCCTTGTTTTCCACATGGCCATTCTCGCGTGTGGGGTTGCCTCGACCTTGCGGTTTGTGAGGGCGGAAATAAGGTCAGCACGCCCTAAGTCAAGGAAGCGCCGGCGTAGGTGAAGAGGGCATGCGGCCCGCTACCCATCGAGAGAATCTGGTTAAATTCCAACAAAGGTACGTAAAGTTCCACAGATTTCTTTGCAACTCCTGTTGACTCAGAGAGATAAGTTGAATCGGCAGCCACCAAATTTCTGGCCTGTTTAGGGGGTCAATTTTGGGAGCCGGATTCCGATGCTGTCCCGTAGCTTTTCTTCCGAAAAATCATACTCGCCCAGCAGGTTAAAGTGTCGCCAGGCAGCTGCCGAGCCGTGGGCCACCGCATCGAGAA
This sequence comes from Acidobacteriota bacterium, assembly GCA_021827245.1. The sequence goes on from JAKAWN010000243.1 coordinate 649, forward strand.
ATGCCTCCCGGTCGGCAGTATCTTTGATCTCCTCCAGCTTCTGTGACAGGTACAGATAATTCCAGCAGATGATACAGTTCTTGATGAGGCGCTTGCAGGCTTCCTCCATCTCCTGGTCTTCTTGCTCCGCCTGCAGAAACTCCCGCGGATTGCCCACTGAGACAGCCCGTGTAAAGCGGTGCACGTGCTCGATCCGATCCATCTGCTTTTCGATGGCCTGCCTCAGTACCGGATCGTCGATGACCTGGAGGATAAACAGCGATTTCGGAATCTGTCCAAAGGCCTTCAGGGCCCGATAGAGGGCGTGCTGTTTCGAGTAGGAGTTTTATGCTTATCCGGTTGTTTCAGCAACCCCCAACAGCTTGTGGTCTGCCTTGGATCAGCGTTTTGAAAACGTCCGCCCGATGTAGATGTCCTTATAGCTCGCGGATTTGTGCCCAGTCCCGAGACCGAGCAGGATTTGGAATGCAGCCATCGGTTGCTTCCGACGATTATGGCGAAAGACGAATTCATCAAGGTAAGCCTGGAGCCGATCGCTGCCTACGCCGTGATGGGTTCCCAGCAACCATTGTTTCAGGTTGCCGATGGCGAGGTCTGCCAAAGGAAGCACAGACTTCGCGCCTTTGTGCAGGTCCGTTCGCGAGGGTTGAATGCGGGGCACATGGCGAAACCCAGCCTCCTCCAATCCGCTGAAGCTCTTGAGCCCGTCGGTGTATACGACAGAGCCCAGTGCAACGTTCTGTCGCAGAAACACGATGAGGGTTCCGGCTCTGAAATCAGGGATGACCGCCATGCGAGCGCGCCCGGTCGCACGGCCGCGCTTCTCCACCGCCACCAGGACGAGTGCGGCCTTCCGGCCCCTGAGTTGTCGGCTTCCCCGGAGGCCCGCTTGGGTACCACCGATCCAGGTGTCGTCCACTTCCACCTCCCCGTGAAGCGGTTCTCGAGCCAGGTTGACCATGGCTTGCCGCAACTTGTGCAGCATTATCCATGCCGTCTCGTAACGTCGCAGACCGAGTTGGCGCTGCAACAGAAGTGCCGAGACGCCGCGTTTATCCGTGGTCATCAGGTAGGCCGCCCAGAACCAAACCGTCAACGGCGTTTTCGTGTTATGCAGAATCGTCCCGGCCGTCAGGGAGACCTGATACCGACATCGGGTGCACTGCCAGCGGCGCAGTTTCACGATTTCGTAGGAACGGTGATTCCCGCAGCGTGGGCAAATGAAGCCATCCGGCCAGCGGCACTCTGCCAGATACTTTTGGCAAGCTTCTTCCGTAGCGAATATCGACTGGAACTCGCGCAGAGTTTTCGGAAACGGTGGGCGCGGCACGCCCCTATACTACCCCTTGGGGTTTGCTGAAACAACCGGATAAGCATAAGACCGCCTGGGACAGATCACCGGGCGAGAGTCTACAATCTATCTAAACTTGATCTATTAGAGGGGGCGATACAGTGATCCAGCTCACGGGCGGAGGTGATGCCAGTGAATTCAGACTTCTTTTAATACTCGGTCTTTACCACCGGCTCCAAAAGAATCAGGGTGTGCACAGCTCTGATGGCCTGTGACTGTGCGAAAATTCTGGCCGGAAACTGTGGCGCTCAAAAGAGTGCATGGACAAAATGGCGCAGGACGAAGGTAAGCTTTTCCGGAAGAAAATGCCGGTGACGGAGTTCTTGAACTTGTTGCAGGATCTGGAGGCTGGTGACCTCACCGTTTACCACCAGGACATTCCCAACTTGGCTCGCTCTGAGATTCCTGACTCCCGGAGAAATTCCACAAGGTAGTCCCTTGGCTGTTCTGAGATCCAGAACCAGCCGGTCGCACTGGGCACACCGCTGAAGGGTGTCACGGGTGCCCGGCGTTACGTCAGCCTCCGATTTGATGAGTCCCAGGACGAGGGAGAGCGCCGCCCGGATAACCGAAGCATTCTCGGTAATTAAGACGCGTCTCTCCGCTTTGGTCAAGGTCCCCCTCCCGTTTGGCTGCCACCTGAAAGGGGCAGCCAACACACATCATCGTACTCTCCTGATGATATCGGCTCAATGGTACGAAAGTATCAGGGCTATTGAGCTGGCGGCTGGGCCCCAGATAGAAGCACCTAAATCTGGATGCGCTCCACTTCGTCCAAGGTGATCTCGTCGTTCGTGCGGTCGTAGAGCTTCGTCGTCCTCGGTGACTCATGTGCGGCAATCGCCTGAGCGTTTTCGAGTGTGCCGCCGTTGGCGAGATACGCGGTGATGCCGGTGGCGCGGAAGGTGTGGCAACAGGTGGATGCCGGCAGGCCCGCGGCGCGCGCCCGGCGTTTGATCATCAGGAACACCTCCACCCGGCTGAGCGGCCGGTCCGTCAACTCGCGCCGGCGGTTGAGGCTCCGGAAGAGCGGCTCTTTCGCGCCGTGTTCCTTGAGCCCGGCGGCCCGAAGATAGGCGTCCATATATTCCTGAGCATTGTGATGGGCCGGCACCTCGTGGCGCTTGCCGCCCTTCTCGTGAAAGCGGAACCAGGAACGGCGCCCGTCATCATAGTAATCGCCGATCCGCATCTTGGTGACGGCGCTCACGCGGGCGAAGCTGTAGACCATCACCCCGATCATGGCCCGGTCCCTCAGCCCGGCCATATTGCCGGTCTGGATGGAATCGATCAGCCTGCGGGCCTGTTCCGGACTGAGCACGGGCGTCTTGCCGCGTCTCACCACATGTTTCGGCCCCCGTACGGCGGCGGCCGGGTTCATGGGGATCACCTGGCTCACCACCAGCCAGTCAAAAAGCATCCGGATGGCGGCCAGGTGCTGCTTGACAGAGGGCGGAGCAAGCGGAAGCCTTTCGATGTAGACGGCGACATGGACCGGGCGGATCGTCTCGAGCGACAGGCCGCGCTCTTCGCACCAGGCGAGAAATTGCCCCACCGCCCGCGCGTAAGCTTCCCGGGTGTTGCGGTTGCGGATCCGCGCCGCGAAAAACTCGAGGAACTTTTCCGGCGCATCTCCGCCGGCGTCGACGATGAGCGAGGGCAGGGAATGGGCGCTCGCAACCGGGGTGGGGTAGTGACGATTCGAAATGATCTCTGCCAAGTGGCGATTTTCTGACATCCGCGTTCCTCCCTCTGTTGAATCTCCAGCTTACCGGCCCGGTTTCAAGTGATGCGCTTTCCAAGGCCCGGCCTGGGGCCAGAATCGATTAAACTTCCTACCCGCTCGAACCGCGTGGGCAGGCGGCAGGAGAAACCCCCGCAGGTCCTCCGTCACGCGCTCGAGGGTCACACCTTCCGCCCCAAGCCCGCTCTTTCTCAGAAACGCCCGCCACTGGGTCGCCTTACTTTCGGCGAATTCGGCTGTCAGGGGTAGGGGATCGGCGGCGGGCATTTCAGTTTTCTGTCTTCGAAAAGTGGCTTCGATTGCCTGGGCGAGCAGCCGGCCCTCAAACTTGAATTCGCGCCCCAGAATCCACAGGTCGTAAAAATCCTTCATGCGGCTGTTCGTGAGGCCCAGCTTGACCAGGGCATGAAACTTCTCGGCCACCACGGTCTCGCGCGGGTAGGCTTCGAGGCGTGGCGCCGGAAAATCGAGCAGCGTGGGATACTCGAGTTTCACCGGTCCAGGCGTAATGGCGTCGCCAAAGCCCACATCAACCTGCAAGGGGATCCGGGCGTTGCCGAGGCGCGCGAGACACCGCACCCGCACTCCCTGGTAAGCAAGCTCCTCGCGGATCATCTCCGCGCGGACCGCCTTCGGATCAAAAATCAATCCGTCGCTTTCGACCGGCTGAGCCGAGATTTCGGCAAAAATCTCCTTCATGCCGTCCACCGTCGTTTCCCGCTGGCCGGCCAGGTCGAGATCGCGGGTCGGGCGGTGGGGATGCCGGGTCCAGAGCTCAAAGAGCAGGGCTCCTTTCAGTACAAAGAGGCCCCGGTATTTTGACCGGCTGAGACGGTAGAGCAGGCGCTCGATCCCGTAGCGGGTGAGAACCAGCCCGAACTCTTCGTTCCGGGCGCGCGCCAGGTTCATGAGGCGCTGGCGGACAGACGCGGTCAGATTCTTGGTCACGTGAGAGACTCCATATACGGCCGCATCACTTTGGCCACCCGGCAAACCTTCGCCGCCTGCCAGATCTCATCGAGCGTGGCCTTCCTCTGGCGAAAGCAGTCGCGCAGGGCCTCCAGGGCCACGTCCAGTCCGATCTTGTTCCGGTACTTGAAGCAGTCGGCCACGGTCTTCGCCGGCGTCGTGATGCGCACCGGGATGCCTTCAATGATATGCGGCGCCGCGCCATAATCGAGCGCCGCTCCCGAAAAGCGCACAATGCGCAGGGGCGGATAGTCAATTTTCGGCAGGCGCGCCTTGGTGTCGATGGCGAGCCACACCTCGTGGGGCAGCTGGGTGGTGAGATCGTGGAAGCGCAGCGCCGAAAGCAGCGCGACCACGCCGTGCGGGACGCGCTTGGCGGCCAGCGCCAGGTCGTGGTTCTCGGTCACCTCGGCGTCGCTCGCCACGTAAAGCCCCCGGGCGACGCGCCTGACCTTGCCTTGCGCTTCCGCGAGCCGAAGGTACTGGCGCGGGATCGGGCCGAGGTCGCGCGACCGGAGGATGCCGGCCCGGCGGGCAAACTCGGCCACGCGGTCGGTCACGGAAGGGGAGGCATTACGCATCGTAGGTAATTATATATATTAACCTACGTATTGTAAAGATCCGGGCCCGCCCCGCCGAGGCCTAGAGACTCTAACATAAAGGACGTTATGTTATATAAATAACGACTTGACTTATATAAACCACAAGTGGTTATATTAAGGCATGAACAAAGAAGAGCCTTTCCTTTATGAGTGCCCCGGCTGCCATACCAAGATCAAGGTCGCTGAGGTGGTTGCCGAGATCCCGGATGAAATCTTGCGCGTTGAGTTGGCCCGGCGCAACGGACGCCGTCAGACCCCGCATCGCGGCCCAGGGCGTCCCGTCGTTAGACGCTGTCCAGGCTGCGATCAGGAGATGTCGAGCGCGGAATTACGCGAGCACCGGGTCGGATGCGTGCACGACCGGCTTCAGAGCTTGCGCGGTTTCACGATTCGGCTGGAGCCTAAAGATCCGGACCCTTATCCGGACTTCGCGATCAACGAAGTGCATGCTGAGCGGGTCAAATTCGAGAAACTATCCAACGAGCAGCAACTTGAAGTGGAATTGCAGAAGGTTGCGGAAATCACCCCCAGTCCCCAGGAACACCTGGCCCGCATCCGCCTGTACGGACACGTCACATGGGATGAAAACAGCCAGATCTGGCGCTTTGTACCCTCCGTGCTTGGTCGGCCTGCGCTCACGGGAACTCTTCATCTTCGCTGAGAGCAAGCAGTTGTTGCTCGTCCCGCCACCATAGCAGTGTCAGGACCTGGTCAGAGCCAATTTTGATGGAATCTTCCACTAGGCTGTACCGGTTTGCATCCCGATGATCGATCCAACTATCGGCGTAGACCTCGACCGGCCGCTTCACACTGAGCTCTCCGTGAGTCAAGGAACTAGCAAGGGTATCGTCTTCTGGCCGCTCCCGCGGCCACAGCACTTCGGGGACATCAGGGCCTCGGATGAACCATTTGCGTCTTCCTCCCTCGCTGCAAATGATCATTGCTGGAAAGGAACCATGCTGGACCAATCGGATTGCCGCTGCGGTCATACTGGTAACAAATTGGTGCGCCAGCGCATCCACAGTATCAAACGTAATTTCCTTGTTGCGTGCCCTGGGAACAAACATGAACTCGGGCAAAAGGCAATCGGCGGCATATTCGTTTGCCCTTCGTTCGGCGTTGTCGGCAGTCCATTCCGAATTGAGCACGGATTCTGCACAGGCAAAGCCTACTTTCCCGCGGTCCAGCATCCAATGACCTAACTCGTGGCCTGCCGAGAAACGCTGTCGTGGTCGCTGTGCTCGGCAATCGACAGTGATAATCGCTCGGTCACCGTGGCCCACAACGCGCGCCGCACACCCTTCTAAAACTTCGTAAACTATCGTAGCACCACAATATTGCGCAATCGCCTCGATGTCGATTTCATTAGGCTCGGAAATGCCAAGTTCTTTGAGCAACGCTTCGGGGGGTGTGAAGGAACGTGCCATCATTCTGATTATTAGACTATATCAACTGTCGAGGACGCCTAGTTCTTTCAATTGTTTGAGGAAGGTTTCGACATCGGCATCGGATAATTCCCTAAAATCGCGGTGCTGAGTCGTGAGCATTGCCGACTGGATATTGGGCCGCGCCGCGAAAACCGCTGCCAGGAGATCCCGCCGTTCGGCGGCCGAGGCTGGTAGATCGTACTGCCTCGTGCGCATTTCAGCAATTCTCTGCTCATAGGTATGCTTCGCTTCCCGCAGCTTCTTCTGCCGATGAGCTTTTGAGGCCTGCCGAAGCACGTTTCGAATACGTGCTGCCTCTATGGCAGGGTCAATTCCCTCCTCACGGATTTCGCTGAGGATCTGTTCGTCCGAGAGCTCAAGTACCGAATCCGCCAGTCCACACATGATATTGGCAAGCTGTTCGTCGTATCTATTCTTATTCGGCATGGCTCTGGCCTCCGTGTGTTCTGCCTCGCACGGCGTAGCGAATGCGCTTTACCGCCGCCTCGTATTGTTGTTTGGTAAAGCCGAGTCCCATGATTTCAGTACCGGTCATGCCTTCGGCCCATCCCTGAAGGATAAGAATACCCTCATCATCCCCTTCAACAATCTTGAAAACCCGAGCCACCTCTTCCTTCGCAAAAAGCACCCGGTCTGCCGGGGGGTCTTTTGAGCGGGCACTATCTAAGGGCGAAGATTCTTTCCCTTCGGGGTCTGCTGTGATGAGGTCAGATTCAAGCTGCGTGTCGTCTTCTTCGACACCCTTGCGCTTTTGGTGGTGTGTCATGCTCCGCATGGCTCCGGTTAGGTGTTTTACGAAGTCAACTCTTTTGTTCCAGTGTCTTCCTTCGCCTGGGCCTTCAGCACCGGCCAAAGTCGAGGCTATTGCGTCATTTAACAGATCGTCAGCCTCGTGCCATGGACTCGTTCGCCCTAGACCTCGTATTCGCCAAGCGGCGAATTTGTGAAGCCGCAACAGTTGCCCGCTGGTCAAGGTCTCAATCGCGTGGTCAATTTCCTCGCGTGTCGCTGCTGTATCTTCCGGTATTCGCCTCGGAGTTTCAGACGCCATGCCTGGCCCTTACTGTTGGCCCCTGTCTTCCTATGCCGACCTCAGTTACTCTGCGGAGAAATTTATTACTTTTTTCTCCGAACACTCCCGAGACCGGGCATTAGGTAAATGTGGGGAGGCCGGATTAATCCCTCCCGGACAGGAGAACGGAATGGAAAATATCACGGAAACTCAGCAAGGTACAACCGAAGATCACAGTGGGAAAAAGTTTTTCATCGATATTGAGGGACACGAATACACCTGGGACACCCCCACCATTACGGTGGCCCAGATTCGCGCCCTCGGAAATATTCCGCCAGACCAGCCCATCATTCAGGAAGCCCCTGACGGCACGGAGCGTACGTTGGGCGAAAATGAAGTGGTTGAACTAAAGCCCGGGCATCGCCACGGTCGGGCTCCCAAATATAAGCGGGGGCAAGAAAATGCATGAGCGTGTTAGGCAGGAGATCGAATTACTCCGCAAGAAATATGCGGCACTGGAGCATGGTGAGCAACTGAACTGGGTTTCGGTTCCAGAATTCGAACTCCCCCCTAACCGATTCAACAGGGAGAAAACTCAGCTTTTGTTCACGATACCGGTGGGATATCCCAACACGGGGCCGGACAACTTCTTTGTTGATGTCGAGTTGCGTTTACGGAACGGAACGCCCCCGCCCGGGTTTAACCCAAATTCACAATCAACTAGCGGGGCGGCTCCACGGCCTGGGAACTGGGGATGGTTTTCATGGCACCCCAAGGCTTGGCGACCCGCAGCTTCTATCGCCGAAGGGGACAACCTCCTGACGTTCGTACGCGGCGTGAATTTATGCCTACGGGGTGAAGAGTCAGCATGAAGTGTTCAATCTCCATACCGGCCAGTATGAACAAGCAGCTCCAAAAGCACCTATTTCGGAATCATCTGGAACAGGGAGCCTTCCTGTTTACCTATGTGGTAGGCAGTTCCGAGAATTCCTTACGGCTTGAGGCCACCGAGATGTACTTGATACCGCCCGAAGGATGGGAGGTTCAGTCAGACGTACATCTCGAGATGAAGGACGCTGAGCGAGCAAAGATCATGAAGATGGCTCGCAACGGCAAGCATGCAATTATTGACTGTCACTCTCACCCCGGCTCTCATGATCATGTGGAGTTCTCCGCAAGCGATCGTGCTGGCATTGCCGATTTCTCTGCCTATGCGAAGTGGAAGCTTCCGGGTCAGCCATACACTGCCATGGTCTGGGGAGAAATGTCCGTCGATGCGGTTGTGTGGCATGGGGCCTTCGAACAAGCTCGCCATGTCCATGAGGTGATTCTTGCAGGTAGAAATATGAGCCGAGTTCTTGTTCCCCGTGGTACTTGGTTTTCTAGGAGATCGTTGCGAGGCAGAAAGCTGAGACTAACCAAACATGAAAACTAGATTTTCGCGTCAGATACTGGCGTTCGGCGAGGAGGGTCAACGTTCCATCGAAGCGCAGCGCGTCGGTATTGTCGGTCTCGGTGGCATCGGCTCTCACGTCGCTCAGGCTCTTGCCTATTTCGGGGTTCAAAGCTTCGTGTTGGTCGACGATGATTATGTCGAGGAGTCGAACTTGAACAGGTTGATCGGGGGCACAGCAAAGGACGTCGAGAAAGAGACCTTGAAAATTCGGGTGGCTGAAAGACTTGTTTGGGCAGTCGCGCCTGCTGCCAAGATCGACCCTATTCCCCAGAATTTGCGGTCTGCAAAAGCGATCGATGCCTTGACATCCTGCACCGCGATTTTCGGCTGCGTAGACCATGATGGGCCACGCCTGGTTCTCATGGAGCTGGCATGTGCCTACGAAATCACGTTTATTGATTGCGCGACAGAGATCGTGCCCGATTCTAAGAAAAGTCGTATTGAGGACTTCGGCGGCCGGGTCGTCGTATGTCGCCCAGGGGACTTTTGTCTAGCCTGCGCCAACGAGATCGACCTTGAGATGGCAAAGGCGGAATTAGAATCTGAAGACGTTCGTGCGCTCCGAAAGGCACACGGGTACGGCCTTGGGGAAGAAGTTGTGGCGCCCGCGGTCGTGTCGCTAAATGGCATCATCGCAAACCTAGCGGTAACCGAATTTTTAGTATGGACGACGGGCATCAGGGAACCCTTCCGGAAGCGATTTTATCGGGGAATGAGAGGAATTATTCTTGAGAACAAGGACGTTCGACGCAAGGATTGTTACAATTGTGGCTACTTGGTTGGGAAGCGCGAGGCAGTAAATCTCTATCGGTACGTGAAGACTCAGTAAAGGCGTTATGGTCGCTAACCTGACTTCCGCGCTCGGGCGAGTGAAGTATCGCATTGGCAATGAGATAGCATTTCATTCCGTCACTATGGCGAAAGGGCGGACCAACTTCTGACCGGCT
>JAKAWN010000244.1 GCA_021827245.1 Acidobacteriota bacterium
CCGATCTCACCCAGATGCGGCACCTGCGAACGTTTGTCTTTTCCATCGGCAAGCGCTATCAGGAATTGAAACCCGATTCGGAGCTGGTTGTTCCCAGCAAGACGCATGTTGAAAAAGGCTATGAAGGCTGGGCTTACGCGGCGCGCACTCCCGACAAGAATGTTTTTCTCGCATACTTCGAAAAGGACTGCCCGCGCAGCCTGGTGCGCGGCGCGCACCTCAGGAGCGTTTATCGCGCGCGGTGGTTCGACTCTCGCAACGGGACGTGGTCCGACGTGGGGAATGGGACGGTCGAGTCCGACATCATCGGAGAAATCCATCTGCCGGATTTCCCTTCCAACATCGACTGGGGCCTTAGCCTCGTCTATGAGCGCACTCTGCCAATGCCCGAGCACTTTTAGCGGCCGGTTGAAACCCAGCGTCAGGTGGCTGACTCGCGCGCGTACAGCATGTAAGAAACGGCTGGCGGTGACGGGCCCTGGTGGAAGCTCCAGGCGTGGTCTCGCAGGGCGCGGTCCGGAACCGAGTAGCGTTCGCGCTGGCGCAAAAAGTTGAGCCAGGAATCCACCACGAACGTTTCAATCAAACGGTCCGGCTGCTGCGTGTCTTGAAACACCCCCCAGCGAATCGCGCCGTTGCGCATCCGCATCTCTCTCACCTTGTGAATCGCACGAGTGAATTCGGCAAAATCCTGCTGCCGGATTTTGTACTCGATAGTCACCATCACGGGACCGTCATCGGGATTGGGCTCAATCACCACCTGTGGCGCCGCGCGGTTAAGGCGATAGGGGCTGAGGTCGGGAGGGATTTCGTGGAGCAAATGGAAGCGGCGGGCAAGAGGCAGGCTGATCAGCACGCTGACCGCAGCCACCAGCAAGGAGTCTGGCGTGGAAAAATGTTCCGCCAGGAATCCCCACAGCGCGCTGCCCGCGGCCATGCCGCCCCAGAAAATCATCTGATAGGTTCCAAGAGCGCGCGCCTGCACCCAGGGCGGCGTGGAAAGTTGCACGGTGACGTTGAGCGTCGAAGTGGTGCTGGTCCAAGCAAATCCGGCCGCCAGCAGCGACAGAACAATCAGGGCAACGGTGCGCTCCAGCGCAAGAACCGTCAGCGTGCCGGCAAAAACCAAAGACGAGCAAACAACAATCGCATCCGGCGACAGTCGCTGGCGAACGCGTGGCAGCAATGATGCCCCGACCACAGCGCCCGCGCCCAGGCACCCGTTCAGGAGGCCGTACGCCAGGGCTCCCTGGCGAAGGTCCTGCCGGGCCACCACCGCCAGCAAGGCCCACACGGAACTGGCGAATCCCGTAAAAATGAACGTGCGGTAGAAAGTGGCGCGAAGCTCTGGCGTGTAGCGCAGGTAGCGAAGCCCGGACCACAGCGCGCCGGACAGGCGCTCCGTGGGAAGCGCGCTTTTGAACAGCGGCGCGCGCCGCCATTGATAGAGCACAACGATCACGGCAACAAAAGAGAGCGAATTGACGAGAAACACTGTGCCCGCTCCCATCATGACGGTGGCAAACGCGGCAACCATCAAGCCACCCAGCGCCGGACCCACGGCCCGCGCCAGATTGTAACCGGCGCTGTTGACCGCGATGGCGTTGGGCAACTCATTGCGCGGAACAAGCTCCGGCACAATGGCCTGCCAAGCCGGACCGTTCAGGGCCGAACCGATGTTCAGCAGGAAGGTAAGAACCAGCAGCGTCCAGGGTGAGACGATGCCGGCAAATGTGAGGACGCTGAGGACCGCGACGGTAGCCAGCATCCAGGCTTGCCAGAAGATCAGCAGGCGCCGGCGGTCAAGGATGTCCGCCGTGGCGCCGGCAGGATAGCCCAGCAACAGAACCGGCAGGCCGGCAGCCGTCTGCATCAGCGCGATCAGCAGCGGTGAGGTGGTGAGAGCAGTCATCAGCCACGTCCCCGCCGTGTCCTGCATCCAGCTCCCCACGTTTGACACCACCGAGGATGCCCAGCAGTTGCGGAAGATTGGATGGCGAAGCGTTCCCCAGGCAGAGGGTTTTTCCATCTCAGTTGCAGTGGTCAAGGGTCACCCAAACGGAAATGATAGCAGGAAGGCGGCAAGAAAGGCATCCATGCGCAGTATTCGCGCCCAGGATCAGGCACACGCCATGCGGGCGAGTATTTGCCTTGCGACACGAACAAGCGGTTGGGTTTGAGAAGCTCTGGCCGGCTATATCAGGGCGGAAACTGCGCTGAAAACCGTGTCGCGCCGCCAGCGGGTCACAAGGGAAGGATCGAAAGCAAAGTCTTGAGAAGCCGGGGCTACTTGTTGCCGGAAGAAGCTGCCAAAGACCGGCTGCTGGCGGATGCTTCGACTGGCCTGTTGTCGGAGCAGTATTGATGGCCAGCCGGCCGGTAGCCTGACATAAGCGCCTCACCTTGCGTGATCAGCCTTCCCGGCTTTCTACCGAACAGAACATCTCCCTGGCAGTAATAAAAGCCAATCTGTTTTTTCGCCCAGACGTTCACGCTGCCCTTCGGCGGAGGCGACTTCTTCTTCCAGATTTGCAGCCGCAACGGGCCTGGACTCGGGAGGTTTTCTACCGAGGCGATAAACCTGTGGAGCTTGGCAGAGGGGCTGTTGAAGGCCACTTCGTTCGCTGTGTCACTGCTGCAGTATTGGCCCCCAGCCGGCCGGTAGCCCGACAGCAGCGCCTCACCCTGCGTCATCAACTCGCCCGGCTCCCTTCCGAACAGAACACCGCCCTGGCAGTAGTAAAAGCCGAATTGCTTTTTCGCCCAGACGCTCACATTTTCATTCACCCGCGGTGCGGCGGTGTGCTTATCCCAATTCCAGATCCTGGCAGGAATCTCGTTTATGCTCGGGAGTCGGCCGCCGGCAACGAGCCACCCTTGGACTGGGGCTGAGGTTAGGAGTGTCAGCACGACCAAGAACATGAGGAAGGTGGGAATCAATGGATTTGAGGTTAACGGGGAGTGAGTCGCTGGCGACGGTCGAAATGGATGATCGCCGGACTCGCCATGCGCCCCGTCAGAGGAATCATTTGCCAAATTGCGGGTAGTTAACCGCACGGCGTCCAGGAGTTTTCCCAGACGTTCCAGTATGTGGTTCGATTGTCGCTCCATTTTACGTGCCCTTCAAATGCAAAATAGGTGCGATCCGAATCCTCTTGCTCCGCAGTTCCCTCATTCCTTCGAGCGCTTCGCTGGGCTATGGATTTCCCCCGCGTCAAGAGGCCCGAATTGGCACACGCACCCGCTCTCGAAGCCTGCCACCCTCCGGCCTGTTGGCCTGCCGATCACGCTCCTGTGCAAGGCACTGTCTAATAAGCACATTGGTTACCAGCCCGAATGTTCTTTCCTCCAGCCGGAAAAGGCTGAGATTCGTATCTGTCGTCTCCCTCATCAAGCTGCGCCAGGCTGCGAGGGCCCCTGGACTGGTTCTCCAAGGCCCTTCTCTGTCTGGAATAAAGGGGTGCACGCTACGGAACAAGACAGTGATTATTTCCAGCAAACCGCAGCGAGGCCAAGAACCAATCCTGGTTCAAGTACGGTGGACGTTGTTGTCACTTCGAGCCATGCCCCTTCATCGTGCCCTGTCCACCGACATTGGTGTCATGCCCATGGTCGGAGCCATGTCCGGCGCCAGAGCCATGTCCGCCGTGGGAGCCATGCCTTCCACCGGACCCAGACCCTCCACCGGAACCCGATCCTCCGCCGGAACCAGATGCACCGCTGGACCCAGATCCCCCACCGGATCCAGATCCTCCGCTGGACCCGGACCCTCCACCAGACCAGGATCCTCCGCCGGACCCGGACCCTCCACCGGGCCCCGATCGTGCACCGGACCCGGATCCTCCGCCCGAGCCTCCTCCTGAGATGCTGACCACTTCGGTGGACGCACTCGAATACCCGTGGTGCAGGTTGTTTCCCAGAACCTCAAGCACTGCAACCGCAAGCAGAGAAATCATCATCAACATTAAGACATATTCTGTTAAGTCCTGACCTTCGTCTCTGTACCACAACTTTACCCACAATCTGTTCATTCCCCCTCCCTCCTGTCGTTGGCATCGGCAGACGTCTGGTGCCTGCAAGTAACCACTTCTCACGTTGCAGGCGCATGACCGCCGCGCCATTCGCTCGAGGCAGGCTCGACCTCGAGGCTACCGTCTTATGTCGGAAATTTACTAGACACTTCCGCCCCGCACCGCTTCTCCGCCGGGAAATGTTCCTCCACAGCTTCTCTTTTGGCGCCGGCAAAGTTCTTCCGCGCGCGGCCATGACTTACAGTGCGCTGTTAAGGAGCCGAAGAGCCTTGTAGTGCTAATATGCGGCTCCCAACATCCCAAAGGGTAACGCCTCGAATCGGGTTGCTCAATCGGGAGATTCCGGGAATTTTTGCGATTATATTCCTCCTTGAACTCAGGATTAGACTTAGGCCAGGTGGAGAGTTTAGTTGTGCATTTTTTTTCACATATAGTCACTGATCTGTAGCTCCGCGACCTGCTGCGTCGGTGAACAATGGAACCGGGCTGCACCAATCGAGTGCGCACCTTCTTTCCGGCAGGGAAGGCACACGCACTGTGCCAGCAACTCCGAGCGGCATGCCTCTCCGAACCAAAGCCCCTGCCGACCTGCATCCAAACAGGTATAATGACGAGATGGGTAGCTTCACTGGCCTGATGCCCGCATTTGCGCTGAAGAGCGGGAAGCGGACGTTCATTGCAAATCGGGGCAAGAGCTGATCCGGCCGCAGGAGGAAGCGAGTTTTGCCTCGCGCCACAAATCGCCAAGCTAAGCTTCGCCAGGACCATCGATTTCGATGGACGCGGCTGTTCTGCCTGGAATGTGATCTGCCACTGGGAGTGTGGCTGAAGCGGGTATGGAAAAGCGTGGTCGGCGACGCTTGTGAAGACCTGGCGGCGCAGATGTCCTATTTCTTTTTGATGGCGCTGTTTCCTTTTTTCATTGTACTGGCGGCCATTGTCGGCTACCTGCCTTTCACCAATGTGTGGCCCCATGTCCTGACGTGGGTGATGCAATATTTCCCGGACCGCGTCCAGCCCTACGTCTTCAAGACCGTCAGCAGCCTCACGCAGGAGTGGCGAGGTCTGCTTTCCTTTGGACTGGCGAGTTCCATCTGGATCGCAACTCGCGCCGTGGTGAGCCTGATGGACGGATTGAACAAAGCTTACAACGTGCAGGAAACCCGCAGTTTCTGGAAAAGGCGGTTGCTCTCCTGCGGCGTGATGCTGGTCTTCGTCCTGACCTTCCTGACAGCATTTGGGCTGCTGACGTTTGGCGGCCTGATAGGCCACTGGCTGGGAAGGCGGACCGGACTGGGAATCGCCTTCATGATCCTGTGGCACCTGTTGCGATGGGTGATTCCGCTGGCGCTGATGAATCTTGCGGTGGGCTTTGCAAATTACGTGCTGCCCAATGCCCATCGCCCATGGCGATGGGTCACGCCGGGCAGCCTGTTTGTGGTTGTCGTCTGGTTTCCGTCAACCATCGGCTTTAACGCCTTCATACACCATTTCAGCTCAGAGGGGGCATACGGCGCCGTCGGCACTTTCTTTGTTCTGATGGCCTGGGTCTATATGACGAACTACATCCTTCTGGTTGCGGCAGAAATGGACTCCGAAGTAGAGAAGGCCCTCAGAACTTTCCACTCAGAGAACGTGCCGCGCCGTATGTCTGTCGCAAGCTGACCCCTCGGAAGATTCCCCATAAGCAACGCGATTCTTTGGGCTCTGTGGCGGCAGGCAACCGCCAACAGGGCTTGCTTGTAGCAGGCGCATTGCGCAAAAGCGCCGAACCCATGCCGCTATCACGCGAAGTGATTATTCATGATGGCTCATCGATGGCGGTGCGTCAGCGGGTGCGCTTCCCCAGTTCTTATTCGGCCTCGGTCCCATGCGCAGCTCCAGCCTTCCGCCTTCGTCGATATCCTGCTGCGTGAACCACGGCTGAGTGAGCGGCTTTCCGTTGAGAGTTGCCGACTGGATATACTTGTTGCGCCTTGAGACCTGGTCCGCCTTGATCGTGAACGTCCGGCCGTTTGCCAGGCGGATCGTCGTCTCTTGAAACAGTGGACTGCCCATCACGTAATAGGGATCACCCGGACAAAAAGGGTAGAAGCCCATGGCGGAAAACACGTACCACGCACCCATCGCTCCGAGATCGTCATCCCCAGGAACCCCCATGGGAGTATCGTCATACCAGACTTCCATGATCTCCCGCACCATCTTCTGGGTTTTCCAGGGCTCGCCCGCGAAATCATACAGGTAGGCAGTATCGAAATTTGGTTCATCGCCCTGCGCGTAATTTCCGATCAAGCCCGTGTCGTCCGGAAACTTGGCCAGGAAAACATATTTCGGAACCCCGCCGTATTGCTCCTCGAACAGCGTGTCCAGCTTCTTCAGAAAAGCCTTGCGCCCGCCGAACAACCGGATGAGACCCGCAACATCGTGCGGGACGCTAAACGTCCACATCCAGGCGTTACCCTCTGTGAAATAATCGCGCCCTCCCGGCCCACTCGGAAGCATCGGATTGAATCCCTTCACCCATTCACCGTCAGCCGACTTCGGCGCCATGAAGCCAATTGACGGATTGAAGACATTTTCATAATTGTGGGCCATCTTGATGAAGCGCTCGTAATCCGCCGTGTGGGCCAGCGCTTTCGCCATCATCGCGACGCACCAGTCATCGTAGGCCGCCTCCAGCGTCACCGATACGGCCTGCCGCCGCTCGAACGGATGCACTCTCGGGTTTGTCTCTTTTTCTCCTTCTTTGAGAGCGGGGAAGAAGCCCTTTTTCAGATAGACTTCGCCCAGCGCCGTCATCTTTCCTCTTCTCCATGGAAGCATGGTGCCATGGAGAGCCTGGTGCTTCATCGCCTCATACGCTTTCTCAACATCAAATCCGCGATAGCCCTTGAAGTAAGTATCGGCGATCAGCTCATCGGCATGGTTGCCGATCATAGCGGCAAACTCGCCTCCCACCCGCGGAAACGAAGGCAGCCAGCCCCATTGCTCATACATCCGCACGAGAGACTCAATCATATCTTCCTGCTGCGTGGGATTGAGAAGGAACTGCAGCGGATGCTCGCATCGGAAGGTGTCCCACAACTGGTCATGGGTGTAAAAGTCCCTGCCGTGGGAATCATGAACTTTATGATCGTATCCGCTGTAGTACCGGCCATCTTCGGTAATGTCCATCATGTTTTCTTCGGCCCGGTAGAGCGAACTGTAAAGGATGATCTTTTGCTTTTCTGTCCCACCCTCAACCTGGATTTTCCCCAGCAGCTCGTTCCAGGCTGACATTGTCTTTTGTTCTCTCAGCTCAAAGTTCCAGCCCTCGATAGCCTCATCCAGATTCTTTTTTGCCTGATCCAGGCTGATGAAGGACAGTCCGGCTTTGACCTGCACCTCATCATTCCCCGAGCTGGGAAAATTCAGCGTAAGCCCGACCTTCTCGCCCTCTACCTGTTGCAACTCGCCGGGCTTTCCATCGTATTTCCAGGACACGGCTCCATCGGATGGCTTTGAGAATTCAAGATAGAAATAATACGGGACATCCTTGATGGTGGTAGATCCCTCGACAACGGCTGGAGAAACTGTCCGCATGTTGCCCCGGCTTCTCATCATGATGTTGATGTGCTGCTTCCCAGCCGAAGGGAATTGGAACCGGTAGAAGATGGCGAAATGCCCCACCGTGTACGATGCCTCGATGTTGTAGTCTTCAAGCAACCCTTCGTAGTAATAAGGCGTTCGGGTTTCAAAGTCGCGGTCAAAACTTGAGGCGATATCATTGGGGTCGGTCTTGATCCTGCCGGTTGTCGGCATCAGCGATACCCCGCCTGCCGGAAAACCATAGATCTTGGTCGCCAGGTAGGAATCCGTGACGCCGGGATTCAGCAGCGGAGTGACCTGCGGATAATCATGCGGCAACTGAACCATCGGTCGCGTGGTCGTAAGCAGAATGCTGACGCCGCCGATGTCTGGCCGCACGTAATCGACCGGCTGTTTTTCCGTACCGGCAAAAACGATCGAGGCAAAAGTCAGGAGAACACACATCACACACGCCGGGAGGAACCTTCTCATCTCTGTCTCCGCAATCAGTAATTAAGTACGACACCCATGGGGGCAGATGCAGCATCCCAACAGAAAAATCTCCGCAGATCGCGGAACGTTTTCGCTGGCACGTCTACGGCTGCGTTCCGGTGGGCAGGACCCGGCGTCACAGTTTGCTTTCAGGGCATCACAACCGATCCATCAATGCGCCGGACATTCGTCCAATCGTCCACGCTTGGCGAGGCTTTCAGGGGATATTTCGCCGCCAGCGTTTCGTTGATGTCGATTCCAAGCCCCGGCGCGTCGTTGCCATAGAGATAACCTCCCTTCAACTGGGCGGTACCGGGCAGCAATTCATGCACAACTTCGGGAAAGTGGTTTTCTTCCTGGATTCCGAAGCTGGAAATCGACAGATCCACGTGGTAACTTGCAAGCTGATTGACCGGATCATTATCTCCGCCTTCCTGCCACGCAGTCCGCGCTCCGAAGGTCTCGCACAGCGCAGCGATTTTTTTCGCCGGCGTGATGCCGCCGATCTCCGAAAGTCGGCAGCGGGTGAAATCGATCAACCGCTCTGAGATCAGCGGTACCCATTCATGGGGATTGGTGAACAACTCTCCGATGGCCATCGGAGTTGAGCAAACACTGCGGATGCGCCGATAGTGGGCGATCTGTTCTGGCGGGAGGATGTCCTCCACATAAAACATATGATAAGGTTCCAGCCGCTTCGCCAGTTCCACGGCGGCAAGCGGGCTCAGGTGCTCGTGAACGTCGTGCAGGAGTTTGACTCGCGGGCCCACTTTGGCGCGCAGATGATCAAATAGCTGCGGAATCGTATCCACATAAAGATCTTCATCAAACGCCGGGCCCGAGAACCCTTTAGCCGGCCGGCTGCCCTGGCCGGGCGGAATGAACCCTCCCCCGCCGTAGCCGCCCATTTGCGCCCGGACATGCCGATAGCCTTGTTCCATGAACTTCCGGACATTGTCCTCCACTTCCGCCGTGTCCCGCCCATCCGCATGGGCGTACAAGGCGACCGCGTCACGCGCCTTGCCCCCCAGCAGATCATAGACGGGCATTCCGGCCCGCTTGCCCTTGATGTCCCATAGGGCCATGTCCAGCCCGCTACGGGCGCAATTGAGCACCGTGCTGTTGCGCCAGTAACAATGAACATTCGTGCTTTGCCACAAGTCTTCGATACGGTCAGGGTTCTTGCCTGTCCAGAACGGGGCATAATACTTTTCGATGGCCGTCGCCACCGTTACAGCCTGCCCCAGATTGCTTGCCGACCCAATCCCGTAGAGACCCCGCTCACTCGTAATGACCTTCACAAACACCCACTGGTAGCCCCTTCCGGCGCCGGTGGTGATCACTCGCACGTCGCGAATGGTAAGTGGCGGCAATCCCCGCGTACGATGAGCATATTCCTGCGCGGCCAGCATTGGCATGGCAGCCATGCCGGCAACAAACTCCCTCCGTTGCATCACTCCTCCGTTGCTCACGGCCGCCGCATGCGCCGCACCGCTTCCGATGACTGCGGCCACTGACAACCGTGAAAAATGAGATAAGGCTATATATACCCGCGCGCACCCTAAATGCAAGAAGAAGAGATGTAGGGTAGTGACTCAATTTGGTTGTGGCACGAGCGTCCTCGCTGGTGTTGTGCTCAAAACACACGGCCAAGATGGCCGTGCCACAGAATAGGAAACGAACTGAGTCACCGCCAGAAGTAGCGACCAGAGATCGGAAGATAAGGGCCGGCGGCCGCGCAGGGGGCGCCCTGACCTCCAGGCTGCCCGCGGGCTTTCGAGAGCCAGGCCGTTTCTGGTCACCGCGGCACCACGGGAAGTATCAGCACCGAAGGATGCGCGCGGTCATGATAGATCACATTGGTTGCCTTCACCCAGCGAGTGGCGCTTTCCGGGTCGGCGCCGGTGTTGGGGTTGCGGTCAAAACGGGGAAAATTGCTGCTCGAAATGTCCAGCCGGAGTCTATGCCCAGCCTTGAAGACGTTGCTGGTTGACCAAAGGTCAATCGCGAATTTGTAGACCTGGCCTGGATTCATGAACTCAGGCTTGACCTGCGAATCCAGGTAGCGAGCCCGGATGAT
>JAKAWN010000245.1 GCA_021827245.1 Acidobacteriota bacterium
ATTGCTCATCTTGACGATCAGCTCGATGCTGAAAGGAAAGTGTCGCCGCTGGTTCCCGCCGAAGATGCCACGATTGTGGACTCCACGCACCTGACGGCTGAAGAAGTAGTTGAGCAGATTCTGGAATTAGCCCGAAAGAAGGATTTGCTGGGCTTGCACTAGGACTCCTGTCCTGACAATAAGACTTTTCGGCTCTTACCTGCCTCCGCCATTCGACATCGAGGCCAGAAACTCGGAATTGCTCTTGGTTTTGGAGAGCTTATCGATGATGAGTTCCATCGACTCGACCGGCGACAACGGATTCAATACTTTGCGCAGGATCCAGATGCGGTTGAGTTCGTCCTTGGGAACCAGCAATTCTTCCTTTCGCGTGCCCGACTTGTTGATTTCGATGGCCGGGAAAACGCGCTTGTCGACCAGCTTGCGGTCGAGGTGCACTTCCATATTGCCGGTGCCTTTGAACTCTTCAAAGATCACGTCATCCATGCGGCTCCCGGTATCGATCAGGGCCGTGGCGATGATGGTGAGGCTGCCGCCTTCCTCCACGTTGCGCGCCGAACCGAAAAAGCGCTTGGGGCGCTGGAGCGCGTTGGAATCGACGCCGCCGGATAGCACCTTGCCCGAGGGCGGCACCACAGTGTTGTAGGCGCGGGCTAAGCGCGTGATGGAATCAAGCAAAATCACCACGTCGCGCTTGTGCTCAACCAGCCGCTTGGCTTTTTCAATCACCATTTCGGCCACCTGGACGTGGCGGGCGGCAGGCTCGTCGAACGTGGAACTGATCACTTCACCCTCGACGGTCCGCTGCATGTCAGTCACTTCTTCCGGCCGCTCGTCAATCAGCAGGACAATCAGCGTGACTTCGGGATGGTTCGCGGTCACGGAATTCGCTATGGTCTGCAGCAGCATGGTTTTGCCGGTCCGCGGCGGAGAAACGATCAGGCCACGCTGGCCCTTGCCGATGGGCGTCAACAGATCCAGCACGCGCGCTGATATGTTCTCCTGGGCGGTTTCCAGGCGCAGCCGCTCCTGGGGATAAAGCGGGGTGAGGTTGTCAAAGAAGATCTTGTTCCGCGCCTCGTCGGGCGGCTCAAAGTTGATGGCCTCGACTTTGATCAGCGCAAAGTAGCGCTCGCCTTCCTTGGGAGGGCGAATCTGGCCGGACACCGTGTCGCCGGTCCGCAGATCGAACTTGCGAATCTGCGAAGGCGAGACGTAGATGTCATCGGGGCCCGGCAGGTAATTGTAATCGGGCGCGCGGAGAAAGCCGAAGCCGTCTGGCAGACATTCCAGCACTCCTTCTGAAAAGATCAGCCCGGCCTTCTCGGTCTGCGCCTGGAGGATCTTGAAAATCAGCTCCTGTTTACGCATGCCGGTGGCCCCGGCGACTCCCAGGTCTTTGGCCACCTGGGTGAGCGTCGCAATGTTCATTTCTTTCAGCTTGGCGATATCGAGGACTTCGCTTTCCTTCAATTCCTCGATTTTTTCTTCCTGCACAACGATTGGCTTTTCTTCGTGTTTTTTGGACGGCATGTTAATCTCTCAAATTCAATTTAATTTAAAATCCTGTAGAGGATTCCCTTCTCAAGAATGGGATATTCCGCTGTTCCTTCAGTCCTTGATCATCGCAGCAAGTGAGTTGGACGGTTCATCAAGGCAAGTCAGCAGAATTTCCGAATGGTATACTTTTCGGCAGTGATTTCCAGGTTTCTCAATCCGAATTGGCTTGGATCAGTTGACGTTATTTACTGACGCAGTGAGAAAAACTCAATTCCCGTCCTGGGTGGACGCGCATTTCCCGGCCAATGTCCGGCCTACCGGGTTCATGGGGGCCGCCTTCTACCCCAATCTCGTTCCTATGATCAATGAATTGGTATCACTCCTGGAAAACCGTGAGGCGGTTCTTGATCCAGGACTCTACTCTCATTCCCGGGGTCTTCGAGTTCAGACATCATTAATTCGTCAGAGATTCCCGGTCAGACTCGAGCGTGGTATCGAGGCTGCGAGCCTCTTCCGGCTCGGCTGCAAGGTCGGCGATTGCTTCGATCTTCCGTTCGAGCGCCAGATCGAGAACCTCGTCCATGGTGTCAACAAACCGGATGGCCAGATCTTCCTGAATGTTCTCCGGAATTTCGGAAAGATCCTTTTCATTGTCACGCGGCAGCAGCACGGTCCGGTTGCCGGCACGATGGGCGGCAAGAATCTTCTCTTTTACGCCGCCGATAGGGAGCACCTTGCCCCGCAAAGTGATTTCGCCTGTCATGGCAATGTCCCGGTCCACGGGAATCTTGGTCAGGGCGCTGACCATTGCAGTGGCCAGCGTGATGCCCGCTGAAGGGCCGTCTTTCGGGATAGCGCCCTCGGGAATGTGAATGTGGATGTCCACGCGGCGGTAAAAATCCGGCGCAAGTCCCAGCCGGGGAGCCCGGGAGCGCACGTAACTCAAAGCCGCCTGCGCGGAT
This sequence comes from Acidobacteriota bacterium, assembly GCA_021827245.1. The sequence continues at coordinate 2,463 of JAKAWN010000245.1, forward strand.
TCCTGCATCACGTCGCCCAACTTGCCGGTCAGTGTCAGCTTGCCCTTGCCGGTCATCACGGTGGCTTCGATATACAGAATCTGGCCTCCGACTTCAGTCCAGGCCAGGCCGGTGGCAAGCCCTACTTCATTCTTCTCTTCGGCCTTGGTATCGCGAAACTTGATCACACCCAGATATTCGCGGAGGTCTTCGGGCTTCACCACTGCCTTCAGTTCGTGGCCCGCCTGGACAACCTTGCGCGCAACCTTGCGGCTGATGTTGGCGATCTCCCGCTCCAGGTTGCGGACTCCAGCTTCGCGCGTGTAGTTTCGGATGATTCCAACAATGGCCTCGTCTTCAAACTTCAGGTTGTGCTCTTTGAGGCCAGTAGCCTCGCGCTGCTTGCGCACCAGGAATCGCTTGGCGATTTCCAGCTTTTCCTGTTCCGTATAGCCGGAAAGGCGCAAAATCTCCATACGATCCTGAAGCGGCTGCGGAATCGTATGGATCACGTTGGCGGTCGTAATAAAGAAAACCTTGGACAGGTCGTATTCAACGTCCAGATAGTGGTCGGCAAACATGTGGTTCTGCTCAGGGTCCAGCACTTCCAGCAAAGCAGCGGATGGATCTCCCCGGAAATCCATACTCATCTTGTCAACTTCGTCGAGCAGGAACACAGGGTTGACCGTGCCGGCTTTCTTCATCATCTGGATGATCTGGCCGGGCAAGGCGCCGATATAAGTCCTGCGATGGCCGCGAATTTCCGCTTCGTCCCGGACCCCGCCGAGAGAAAGACGCACGAACTTTCTCCCTGTTGCGCGGGCAATCGAGCGGCCCAGGGATGTTTTTCCCACTCCCGGAGGTCCCACAAAGCAGAGGATGGACCCGCGCGGAGTCTTCACCAGTTGCCTGACAGCGAGGAACTCCAGAATACGCTCTTTGATCTTCTCGAGCCCATAGTGATCTTCATTCAGAATCTTTTCAGCGCGACGAATGTCCCTGATCTCCTTTGACTTCTTCTTCCAGGGCACCGCCAGCAGCCAGTCGAGATAGTTCCGCGACACAGTGGACTCGGCCGACATCGGAGGCATCAGTTCCAGCCGCTTGATTTCCCCCATGGCCTTTTCGTGGGCGTCTTTCGTCATGCCTGCGGACTCAATTTTCTTCTTCAGGTCATCGATTTCGCTCTTCTCGTTGCGTCCCAGCTCCTTCTGGATCGCCTTAATCTTCTCATTCAGGTAGTACTCCCGCTGGGCCCGCTCCATTTGTCGCTTCACACGCCCCTGGATGGAGCGATCGACATTCAGCTTTTCAATTTCGATATCCAGGATATCGGCCAGTCGGGTGAGGCGGTCGACAGGATCAAAAAGTTCCAGCAGTTCCTGTTTTTCCTCGATGCTGATGCTTAAATTGGCAGCCACCGTGTCCGTAAACTTGCTGATCTCCTCCACTTTGGCGGCGGCGATCATCGTCTCATAATTCAGGCTTTGAGAAAGTTTGACATACTGCTCAAAGAGCGAAATCACGCGTTGAACGAGTTGCTCCAGGCTGGGCGTGCTGACAATCCGGTATGACGCCGTCTTCACGTTGGCGCGGAAATAGCCCTCCTCACTGGAAACCTTCAGAATCTTTCCGCGCTCGCTACCCTCCACCAGGACTTTGATGTTTCCATCCGGAAGCTTCAGGCTCTGGATGATGTTCGCGATGGTTCCAACCTGGTAAATGTCATTGGGCTTGGGATCGTCGACCGAAGCATCATGCTGGGTAGCCAGAAAGATCTTCTTGTCACCCGCCAGGGCCTCCTCGAGGGCGCGGATGGAACTCTCGCGGCCCACCACAAACGGAGTCATCATGTAAGGAAAGATAACGACATCCCGGATGGGCATCATCGGCAGAGTACGGGTTTCACCTTTTTCTCGGCCAGAGAACATAGCGGAATCCATTAACTTGCCTTTTCAAAAAGAGATGGATCAAAGAGAATTTCGTGCTTCAAAACCATTTCTTCCGTCACCAGGAATTCGCGGATGGTACGCTGGCTGGGAAGATGATACATCAGGTCCAGCATCAAGTCTTCGAGAATCATGCGAAGACCTCGTGCTCCCAGCTTGCGTTGGAGAGCCTGTGCGGCAATCGCCCCCAACGCGCCTTCAGTAAACTTCAGTTTAACATTCTCGTATTCAAACAGCCGCTGGTACTGGCGGACGAGTGCATTCTTGGGTTCGGTAAGGATCTCGACCAGCGCCTTCTCGTCCAGGTCACTCAAAACGCTGACGACCGGAAGGCGGCCGACGAATTCCGGAATCAGGCCATACTGAATCAGATCCATCGGCTGCACCTGCTCCAGCATTTCGATATTGCGGCGCCCGCGGAGCACTTCTTGTTCTTCCTCCGGTATGTGGAACCCGAGGGATTTCTTCCCAGTCCGCCGCTCGATGATCTTTTCCAGCCCCACAAATGCGCCTCCGCAGATAAATAGGATGTTCGTTGTATCCACTGGAGTGAATTCCTGGTGGGGATGCTTCCGGCCACCCTGCGGCGGGACATTGGCCACGGTCCCTTCAAGGATCTTCAGTAAAGCTTGCTGGACGCCCTCGCCTGAAACGTCACGCGTAATCGAGGGATTCTCGTCCTTCCGCGACACTTTGTCAATTTCATCAATGTAGATGATGCCCTGCTGGGTCCGCTGGACATCACCCTGCGCGTTCTGAAGCAGCTTCAGGATGATATTCTCAACGTCTTCGCCAACATAGCCCGCCTCAGTCAGGGTTGTGGCGTCCACAATCGCAAACGGCACCTCCAGAAGGCGCGCCAGGGTCTGAGCCAGGAGCGTCTTGCCGGTCCCCGTGGGTCCGATGAGCAAGATGTTGGACTTGGTCAGCTCCACATCATTGCGCACCTTGGTCAGCATGATGCGTTTGTAGTGGTTGTAAACGGCAACGGCCAGCTTCTTCTTGGCCTTGTCCTGACCGATGACATACTCATCAAGAAAGCGTTTGACTTCTGCCGGCCGCGGCAGCTTGGCCTCGGCGGTCGGAACCCGTTCCGCCTGGTCCTCTTCGAGAATAGTATTGCAGATCGCTACGCATTCGTCACAGATATAAGCTCGAGGATGATCACCCGGTGAGGAAATTAACTTTCCGACGGAGTCTTGCGTCTTCTGACAAAATGAACAACGTAGTATTTCTTCTGAAACTAATCGTTTCAAGTAATGTCGCCTCCGTTATTTGTGCTTCTCAATAATCTCATCCACGATCCCGTATTCGCGCGCCTGCTGAGCGCTCATCCAGAAGTCGCGCTCGACATCGCGTTCAACCTTCTCGAGGGGCTGGCCGGTGTGCTTGGCCATGATTTCGTTCAGCCCTGCCCGAATGCGCAGAATCTCTCGCGCATGAATATCGATATCGGTGGCCTGGCCGGAGAGTCCTCCCATGGTCGGCTGATGGATCAGGACCCTTGAATTCGGCAGCGCAAAACGCTTGCCGGGAGTCCCTGCGGAGAGCAGCAGCGCTGCAATGCTGGCAGCCTGCCCGATGCAGATGGTGGCTACATCAGGCCGGATAAACTGCATGGTGTCATAAATAGCCATGCCTGCCGTCACGACGCCGCCGGGAGAATTGATGTACAGCGACACATCCTTCTCCGGGTCTTCGGCTTCAAGGAAAAGCAACTGCGCCGTCACCAAATTCGCAACATTATCATCAATCGGGGTGCCAATGAAAATGATATTATCGCGCAGCAGGCGGGAGTATATGTCGTAGGCCCGTTCGCCACGGTTCGTTTGCTCAACTACCATTGGAATCAATGTCATTGTTGGTCTTTCCATGCTCATCAACGCTCCCTGCCTTTAACCTTGGGCTTGGTGCGGAACGGATTCGGCTTTTTGCTGGATCTTAGCGTTGCGATAGATGAGGTCAAGAGCTTTTTGATTACGGAGCCTACGCTTAATACTAGGCAGTTCATCATTGCGTGTCAAGCGCGTTTTTACCGCCGCCGGCGCTTCGTGCCGCTCTTCGGCCGCTTCACGAATCAAATCATCGACCTCTTCTTCTGTAACCTCAATTCCCTCGGCGTCCGCGATCTTTTCGAGAATCAGCGAACCCCGAACGTCCTTTTCGGCCTCCGGCCGCCCGTCTTCCCGCAGTTTCGGCCAGTCAACCCCCACGGTCCGTGGGTCAACGCCCTGAGAAAGCAGGCGGGTCAGAAGCCTTTCCATCCTGGCATCAACCTGCATTTCGACAAGCGTATCCGGCACGGGAAAGCCGTGTGCCGCCGTCAACTGGTCCAAGAGATTCTGCTTGGCGGCGGACTCGGCCTCATGCTTCTTGCGCGCAGCAAGGCTCTCAGAAATTTTCATCTTCAGCTCCTCCAATGTCTTGGACTCGCTGACAGACTTGGCGAACTCGTCATCCAGCGCGGGAACCACTTTCTTCTTGACAGCCTGGACCTCCACGCGGTAGCGGAAGGTCTTGCCCGCCAGGGACTTGGTGCTGAAATCCTCCGGATAGCCTACCTCAAATTCGCGCACATCACCAGGTTTCGAACCCCGGAGATTCTCCGTGAAGGCCGGCACGGTCCCTTCACCAGCCAGATGCACCATGGCGTCATTCGCTTCCAGAGGATTCGCAGCCGGAACCGCGTTATCAATCCCCCGATAGTTCACCGTAACGTAATCGCCGTCCTGGGCCGGACTGTCGTCCACCGGCTCAAAAGTGGCCACGCGCTGTTGCAATTCTTCAAGCGACCGGGCCACGTCGGCCTCGCTCACTTCGGTTGACTGCTCCTCCACTTCAAGCCCTTTATAATCTTTCAGTTCAAACTCGGGAAGGATCTCGAACGTGGCTGTGCAGGTAAGCGGGCTGTCGTCCTCAAACTTTAAATCGGCGAAACGGGGCCGGCCGACGACCGACACCTGCTGCTCTTTAATCGCATTCTCAAAATATTTTGGCAGGAGCGTTTGGACAACCTCATTGCGAATGTCTCCCTGAAAATGCCGCCGAACTAGCGAAGCCGGTGCATGCCCCGGGCGGAAGCCCGGAATTCGGGCCAGACGCCGGTATTGCGCCGTCACGGCATCAGCTTCCTGTTTGACGATATCCGGAGGTACTTCTATTACTAGTTCTTTCTTGCAGGTCTCAGATTCCACAATTCCTCATTCGCGGCTGTTAAGGTTGAAAGAGAACGGTGAGGTGGTCCTTAAAACTTCTACCTGAAGGAATGGTCCAGTCCCCCAACTGCACGGCCCGCCGGACCCAAACCTCAGTATAGCATATGGTTCCCGCCTGTCAACTGAACCGTTTTTTACTTTGTGATCAAACAGCAATCTTTAAAGCCGCTGGAAACCTTCGAGGCGTTAGCCGCCTGTTTCTTAGATGCACCGGTCGGGCAAAGTGTGCACAGCCCACCCCCTCCCAGAAGCGTAGTGCATCCGGCACCCACCAAAGCGCAGGTTCTAACGTCCCCGTACACAATCTGGGACAATAGGCTTCTCGTGGGGCCAAGCCGGTGACTGAGGGCCACCGACCGCTGCCGACATCCGTAGATCTCTCAAAATCGTGCCCCCATCAACTATCTTAGCGTGTAATTTCCCGCTGCGGGACAAGTCCCGACGACGGCAGGAAAGGAGCCCGGTCGAACCTGATAGTAATTGTGGTATAGCGCGGCAACGTTACGTCGAGTCCACGGCGGGTGAGCATATACAAGCCCGTGACAGCAAACCCTATCAGGCGGGCTGTCCCGGCCGTCGACGCGTCAGTGGCGGACGAAACGAGAAGTTCAGTGATGAGCTGATAGGAATCATCTGCCACTTTGGAAATGCCTGCACTGACTCCCAGATCCAACAACAGGCGAGCCTTGCCTGGACTTCCACCGCTCAGCACGCCTTCCGAATTCACTTTGATTCGAGACCGCTGGCTTGCCTCAACTCCCGCTATAGAAGCCGCGATAGGAAGGTTCGCCTCAGCCGGCAGGACGAGCCGGGTGAACTTTATGTACAACGATCCCTGTCGGCTGAGCCAGCGCGGGGGAACGCTCTTTGTGACGTGTCCCTCGAAAACCGTCCCCTCGGGTAACAGAGCGCCCGAATCCAACCGTATCGGCTCTACCAGGAGGGCCTTGAACGGATCTCCAGCCCGGCTTCTTGAAGCGCTCAGGGTGTCCAAAAGAGCGAGTTTCGCGTTGCTCCCAGCCGAAACCGTCTCAATCTCCGATAAAGTGGCCGCGCTGGATTCTGTACGTCCTGAACTTTCCGCAGAGTAGGTTGGCACTTCAAAGTACTCTGCACGGACCACCAACTCAAGGTGGAGGCCTGGCGAGCGCGGGCGGGAGTCAGACTCCTTCGTGGGGAGAGAAGAGGAGCCGGCTTTCGCCGTGGCCCTTATCCTGCTTCTATGCTTCCCAGCCACTTCGGAGCTTTCAATCACGGAGACCGACCACACCTTCAGACGCTCTTTCTTGCCACCGGACAAAGTGACATCAACGAAATCAAAGCTAGGCAATCTCTCATATTTCGGGCGAAAGTACCGGATCGGCCATGGCCACATGCTGTTGTGTATCTTCGGCCCGCGCTTCATCCCGGATACTGTCAAATGAATCTGGCTACCCCGTGGGACCATCAGTCGGTAGCCGGAAAATACATTGTGCGTCACCCTTCCCTGCAATTTGTCGCCGGGCTTCAAATGCGAGAGCTTTGCCGGAGCATCCAGCCGCACATCCATAAACGCCAGGGCCGAAAGCGCCAGACTAGTTTTGTTGCCGCTGGCACGAAGAACAGTCGGCACGCAGGCGGCAAACATCAGAATACCCGCAACTACAGCTAGCTTTACTCTCACCGATCTAAATCTCCCTGGCTTGACGCAGCTTCGCTTATGCGGGCTGCTTGAGGAATCCAACTAATTCGCGAAAGTACCCCTGCTGGTCATCGTACATCGCCAGGTGGCTCCCGCGGCTGCTGAAGGCAGCTCGGGCGTTGGGCATCAGGACAGCGATGTACCGCGTTTCGTTTGGGTCCGCTTCATCCAGGTAGCCCTCCACCGTCCACAGGCTCGAGTCGTCAGGATTGTCGGAAAAAGGCTACCAAGCTGATCATAGTAACAGAACTCGATTCACGCCTGCGGCAGGAAATCTTCGAAACACTGGAAGCATAAATGGTTGAGGCCCGGCCCGCCATGCAACAACAGCACCATGATGGATGACTCGCCCACGCGCCTCACCCAGACGCGATACTTCCGGCCCCGCACAGGAATCAGCCGCGTTCCGCCGGTCTTGACGATCTCCGCTGCAGCCGGATGCCTATCCTTCGGCCAGCCCCGTTGGCCTGGAACGGCCAAGCCGCCGGCAAGTGCGCTTCCCCACAACAGGAAGTCTCTTCGGTCCGTTATCACCATTCATGAAATGTATTTGGTAGCCCCGCCGCCATCGCCCCCAGCATCATATCACAGCCAACCCCAATGCATACGATGGAAGCTCAGACTGCTATCCTGCAGAAGATCAGCGCGAACACACCCAGCGCTCCACAGTTTCCAGGGTTTCAGCATCACCAAAGATCCACTTGTCGGCGCGCATTCAAAAACGAATAAATTTGAACAGACGCCGATTGCGACGGGGCGACGAGTCTCAGCGCATGACTGAGTTGGCTCGGTCGGCGGCAGGGCGCAGGGAGACTTTGCGACGCAGG
>JAKAWN010000003.1:0-43246 GCA_021827245.1 Acidobacteriota bacterium
CTCTATTTCGGTATCAATTGTCTCGGCCCCTTGGACGAAACGCTGATATTCAAGATCGGACCGAAAGCCCATGAGGTCTTTCGGCTGATGGGGTCCGGGTTTTGCGTGGCATTAATTTTTGCACCACTGCTGGTGCTGATTCTTGGCTACTGGAAAGCCACTGAACAGGAAGAGAAAAAACCTCTCGTCTCGCGCTCGGCTGCAGGCTGGGTGGCGCGCATCGTGCTTGGAGATTTGTTTTACATCCTGTGCTACTTGATTGCCGGGGTGGCCACACTCCCTTTTGTCAAAGTTTTTTATGCCGGCATCAGCCTTCCGCGGCCTGCCAGCATCCTTGGAATGGAGGCTTTCCGCGGCCTGGTCTATGTCGCCGCCGGACTCGCTGTTACTAGTGGCATGAAGGGTAAACGCGGTAGGGCGGCGGCAACGCTGGGTCTGGCTTTTCCCATCCTCGCCGGTGTTGCTCCTTTGCTTGCGCATATTTCCTACCTGCCGGGTTACGTCCGCCTGGCTCACGGATTTGAAATCGGAGTCTCCAATCTCGCTTACGGCGCCGGACTTGGCCATCTGCTAACACTCCAGGCTGTGCCTATGATCGACACGCCACAGGCCGACAATGCTGAATCCCCTTTTTGACGGGGTACGGAAAGAGCAAATCGGAGCCGTACCATTCCGAGCCCGGCAGCGAAGCTGACCAGAAATCATCAGGCGCCAGTGACCACCCCGGCGCTTCGCAGTAAACTGAAGCTGATAATCCACTCGAGTGTTTGCATGTTTTCTACGGCCAAGTATCAACCGGATTATCAATGCATGCAAGTTTTACGATTAACCGCAGCCTTACGTCTTCGGCGCGGCGCTGGACACTTGTTTTATGGCTTGGCGGCTCGTACCATTAGTTCAGAGGGAAGCTGGAGCCTGACGAAGGCTGCGCGTCCTGGCGTTTCTGGGCAAACGATTCTACAAGTGCCGTGAAGGGCTAACAGACTGGAGAGTGCCATGAAAATTTTTGTCGCTGGCGGAACAGGTGTTCTGGGACGTGCAACGTTGAAGGCGCTGGTCGAGGCGGGGCACGTGGTTCGCGCCACGGCCCGAGGCGACGAAAAGGCTGTGGTTGTCCGAAGCCTTGGAGCCGAGCCGGTCCAGGTGGATCTCTTCGACCCGAAGGAGGTACGACAGGCGGTTGCCGGGTCTGAGGCGCTCCTGCGGCTGACCACCAAAATCCCGCCTATTGCGAAAATGCGGGAGCGCGGTGCCTGGCAGGAAACCAACCTCTTGCGGACCGAGGGCGCGCGCATCCTGGTGGACGCGGCCCTGGCGGAAGGAGTGCAGGTCTACATTCACGAATCCATTACCTTCGTCTACGCCGACGGCGGGACGCAGTGGATCACCGAAGATGCCCCTACCGATGACGGCGAGAGCGAGGTCCTGCGCTCCGCACTCGACGGCGAGAAGGAGGCGGGCCGCTTCTCACAGTCCGGGGGACGCGGAATCGTTCTTCGCTTCGGCGGCTTCTACGGCGTCGAATCGAATCTGACAACCGACATGATCAGCATGATGAAGCGGCGCCTGCTGGTCCAGCCGGGGTCGGGCTCCAATTTCGTCTCGTCCATCTATATCCAGGATGCCGGCAACGCCGTGCTGGCGTCTCTCAAGCTTCCCGCCGGAACATACAACGTGGTTGACGAAAATCCCGTCCGCTTCAAGGACTATTTGCAGACGCTTGCGGACGCCGTCCACGTGCCCTCTCCGTTCCGGTTCCCGGGCGCGCTGGGCAAGGCCACTTTCGGGGACGTCTGGAGCTACCTCTCGCGCTCGCACCGGGTCTCCAACGCCCGATTCAAGAAAGCCTCCGGCTGGAAACCGAGCGTCCCCAGCGTCTCAGAAGGATGGCCGCTCGTCGCTGCCGCCCTCGCCGCTGAGAGCCCTAAGCAGCAGTAGGCGGCGACTGCCTCCGAACTGGCTTCCGAAAGCTGATTCTTTTTTCTTGCCAGAGAAACCCGCGAAGCCCAAATCCATTTCCAGCATATGCTTCCTGAGCCTGTCGCCCTCGGCCATGACACATGTAGGGCCATTCGCGATTTCGTAACGTTCGCCTACGATTCAACCATTCTAATGTCGTTTGCTTCAGCAACCCGGCTGCGTTATGGCCTTTGCGGAATCAATCTTCAGGGATTGGTAAATACCGGAGCACACGATTCCGCAGCGACTGGCAGCCAGGGCGTGACCGCCAGTGAAGCGAAGATCGCTGTTGGAATCGGAATTGTCGAGGCTAGCGCTGTGCCTGTTGCTGCACCGCTTTGGCGCTATAGCGGGCCAGGTAGGGGATCAGCGGCGTCACCTCGAAAGGCATTTTATCCTTGGCTGTGATCAGACTGACCGGTTTAGATTTCAACAAACTGATCTGGTCGTTCCAGGCATTCACCTTGATGCGTGCGCCGAGGGGTAGCGCAGCAATCTGCTTGAGGGAATTGGGTTCCAGTTTTGGAGCGCCCTGCAGCAGTTGGGCCATCTGGAGCTGGTGTTTCTTATCGATCAGGCGGTTGCCCAGGTGCGCGCCGAACAGGTTGGGCGTGTCCGGAGCGATCATTGCCATCGCTTCCAGGAATAGTCCTGCCTTGCCCAGTTTGTTCTTGTAGGGAGAGTTTTCAAGGAGCTTGATGGCTTCCTTGTCGGCGGCTTCTTCGTCCTGCTTGTTGTGGGCAAAGTCGAACTTCTTGAGCAACTGCGAATCCGAGATCATCATGCGGTCGTAAAAGGCGTACTTGGTGTTGACGGTATCGCCAAGCACGATGTGCGCCAGTTCATGGGCCAGGATCATGGCCAGGCTGGCCTCATCGGGCAGCACATCGATCAGGCCCTTGCTCAGCACGATGGTGTCGCCAATGGTGAAGGATTCCAGCGGGTAGGTCATCATCACCCGGCAGTGAATCGGAGGCAGGTTGTCCAAGTGGTTGGTGACTATAAGATTGTTGACAACCGTTTCGAGCACCTTGTCCACTGGTCCCGGAGGCGCCAGCAGGCCGCCCTTCTGCAACCGGTTCAGGACGTTTTCCTCGGCCTCGTGCCGCCAGTCGCGCTCGCTCTGGAGCGGCGAATTGTCATGCGAAGCGGTGCTGGCATCCTCCACCGGTGTCTTGGCATCCACGAGGATTCGCGTCAGCTCCTGGTTGGGACTGGTTGTCTTGAGGATGTACCCCCAAAGACGCGTCTGCGATCTGAAACCCAGGTGAGGGACGCCGTACTTGGCAAGGTTCGTTTCTTCGCTGTAAACGTAAACCGGGAGCCAAAGCCCCGGCTGGAGATTTTCCCGCCAGCTGTCAAAGTGGAAGTTGAAGTCGCTGTGGCGCTCGTAAACTCCATTGAAGCGGACAATGTGATACCCCCGGTCTTCCACCCAGATGCGGCCTTCGAACAGTCCCTTCCCGGCGTTGGGACGTGGACTTACGTTGAACACCAGGCAGCGAACCTGGCCCAGAAATACGCGCCCCACAAACTCAAACTGGTAGTGCTGAAGGTCAAAATGCTGGGGATCGAGAAAGATGGGATAGGCAAAAGTTCCCGGCTCGAGCTGGAAGGAAATCATGTGAAGGATGGGTCCGTAAAGGAGCACTTTGCTCATAAGGCTACCCAAAGTAAGCCCGTGCGACGGCAGAAAAGAGCGTTCAACCACACCGTTCTTGACTTCCAGCCGCCCCAGAAAATAGTCGTCGCCGACGATCCTTTTCTTGCCATTTTTGTCCGTGTGGATTTCCTGGATGTAGGTCTCAACGCGGGGGCTGTATTGGCTGAATGTTTTGACCAGTTGTCTTTCCTGTGTAACGATCTTTTCCAGCACCTGCCGGACGACGCCGGATGGTTGTGCCGGTTCCTGTGCGGATAGAGGCGCTGCCACTGCCAGAACCGTCAGTAGTACTGCGATCGCGACTTGCCTGAGTGCCTTCATGCTTTTTCCCTCTCTGTTCGATCAATAAGCGAGCTGGAAGATGATGTGTACTATTGCAGTGGAGTCAACCGGCCGGCCGTTGCGCTCGGCCGGCTTGAATTTGATCTGCTCAGCCGCCTGGATGGCCGCTGCGTCCATGCCGTGACCGAGCCCGTGTTCCACCTTCAGCACGCGCAAATTCCCCGAGGCTCCGAAGAGAACGCTAAGGATGACCTGGCCTTGAATGTGGTCGCGGCGCGCCTCAGGCGGGTAGACCGGGTTGGGCTTTGAGAGAATGACGACCGGCTTAAACGCTGCTTCCTGCACTGCGGGGCGGGTTTGGGAAGTCCTTTTTTCGGCAATCACACTGCCGAAGCCTGCCTTGTGCACGGTCTGGGGAGCAGCGGCGCTCGGGCTGCTTCCCGTGGCTTCGCCAATGCCATTGCCGAATCCCGCGCTGGCTACCGTCCCTCGAACACCCTGGGCTCCGCCGGTTCCGTTTCCGTGGCCGGGCCCTACGGGCAAATCGAAAGATCCAAGCTGCGCGATGCGGGTGTGACTGTCGGCGGAGGGATTGTTGGGGATTCCGTTTTCCGCCCCAAAACCGCCTGTCTGCACCTTTTCTAACGGATCATTGACGGTTCCCTTGGCCATGCTGCCGGGATTGAACGCGCCCGTATGGACCATGGCGATCTGTTGTTGGCGACGAGCCTTTGCGGCAGGCGTGAACGTGCCCATGTGCACCATCGCCATCTGCCGCTTGGGAGTCTGTTGATACACCTTGGCGGCAGAAAAAGTTTCCGCGGGCTTTGGCCTAGGCGGCGTCTCAGGAAGCTGAATCTTGGGCCGCGGGATTTCAGGAACCTTGAGATGCGTGATCACCGGCCTTTGAATCTTTTCCTGGCGTATCCTCGGCAAAACAGGTGTTGCGGCAATATGTGGTAGGACCGGGCGCTCCAGGAGCCTGGGCGGTTCCTTGACGGGTGCGGGGCGCTCCAGATGGAAGTAGAGCACCTCTTCTCTTGCCATCTGCGTAACAGGATTGGGCGGCAGGCTCATCAACGCCCAAACCATGATTGCTACTGCGAAGGCTTCGAAAACAGGGCTGAGGCCCAGCACCAGCCACCGGCGCTTGCGGTCCTCCGGTGATGGACCTAGCAGGTTGAACTGCGGTCCCGCAGACGTGCCCTTGGGCTGTTTCTCATCACCGCTGCCGCCGTTGGCGTGCGGACTATCGGATGGGGTGGAAAAGCGCCGTTCCCCCGCGGGTCTGTTGAATGCCAGTCTTGGTCCCAATTGTGCCGCCTTTGTGGACAAAACATGTCCCAAAAGGCCTTCGTCCCTTTTCTTCCCCCACTTGATTAGATTTCTATCATAATTCCACCTTAGCCGCAAGCAGTGGTTTACCAGACAGTATCTGGCACGATCAGTTATAAGAGTGTGCCGGGGGTGGCCTGTACCGTTTTCTCGCAGGAGATAACGCTGATCGCGCGGCTGCGGCCGGTCTGAAGGCATGGCGAGCCTGTCCGGGTTGGGACGAAATGCTCGAAAGGTTTGAAGGCTTCCCGCATGGCCTGCTGGTACTGGGTGACATCGTAGCCGCACCAGGCTTCCCACAGCGTGAAGGCGCGGAAGCGGTCGTCAGGGAATTTGGAGCCGGCATCCGTCACAATGTACTCGATGGTTTCTCCCGGGCGCAGCCTGACTCCTGAACGGTCCAATTGCCGGGCGACGATGGCCGTGGCTGTGTCTTTCCGGTAGGCTTCCGGCGCCCGTGTCAGGCGCTTGCTGATGATCAGTTCTTCTACATCCATACTTCCGTCTGCCAGACGGTCGAGATAGCGGTCGCGAATCCGGCGGGCTTCTTCGAGCTTGATGCAGTAACTTTCAAAATTGTCGGCCTCGGCCAGAATCTCTAGAACCTCATGCTGCATGCGCGAAACGATGGGTGGTGTGTCATGCCGGCGGCACTCAAGCCCGCGAATCTTCAACTCGCCATTTTCCGCCACAGCAAAAAAACGATTTGGCACCGGGATCTCAGCGTTCTGCCGGGAGGGCAGAAATACCACGTAGCGATAGACTGCTTCAAGGGCCAACGGCAGGCTGGTGAGGCGCTCGATTTCCTGCGCGAGCCGTTGGTAATCCTCGTGGGTGGCGCCCTGCCGCTGGACGTAAAGTGAATCGACCAGCGCATGCAGAACGCGGTAACCTTTTAGCTCCGCGGTTTCTTTCGCCACCAGAAGCTTCTCCCGCGCCAGCGCGTTGATGGCTTCATGCGCTTCGATTTTGCCAAAGCGCGCGTTCTTGTAGCCCGTGTAGCCAAAGCAGCAGACCAACAGCCACTTGAGAGCCGACCGCCGCAGGCTGTAACTTGCAGCGCCTTCCATTTGGGATGGGAATTGTGGTTTCTGAATTACTTCCGCGACTTTCATCCGTTGTTTGTATTGCTGGCGTTTTTCGATCAGCTGTTCCACCACGCGGCTGGTAATACCGCGGCGCCGCTGACAAACGCGATAGCCCAGCTCCGGAACGCGCGGTGCGTCCGGGCAGCAGCGGCAGTTGACGGTTTCAGGCGAGACGTTGAAGCGCGCCATGATGTTGGGATATTCGCTCGAAAAATCGAGTTCAGCGACGTTCTCAAAGAACCCCAGGCGCGGTGGAAAGACCAGCCCGCCGCGGTCGGCCAGCAACAGTTCGTCCGGATGCTTGGGAGTCTCAGGCTCGGCTTTCTGGGCCGGGATGAGCGTGCCGTCGTGGAAAGCCGTCTCCATTTGCATGTAGGAGATGCCGGTGCCGGTGGTGGTGCGGGCCGCGTATTGCACAGGGAGCTTGGTGATGCGGACCAGTTCCCACAAGCCGTCCAGTTCGCACTGGTGCGCGATGAAAGAATTGCGAAGATCGACGTGAAGGCGGCCGCAAAGCGTGGTCGAACTTCCCTTGTAGAGGATGCGCCCGTAACTCATGTAACTGCGTGAGCGGCTGTGCCCCACTGGCGCCCGGTCGCGATTGAGGCTGAGCGCAAACCCCAGCCGTTGCGCCTGCCGCATCAGGGCCGGGAGCAGTGTTGAATCGCCCCATTCGGTGACGATCAGGTCGGGATCGTGTGCGCGCAGCAGGCGTTCAACGCCACGGGCCACGGGCTCGTCCGAGTCTTCGAGAATCTGCAGTTCGCCATCGATTTCTGCCACGAGCGCGCCGCGCCGGCCATGCTGAGGGTCGACTTGGCCCAGCCCTTCCAGACGCAATTGCAACGTCCGTAGCGGCGGCAACTCGTAGTCGAGAGCCCATTCGTCGTCGCGGCATTCGATGGCACGAATAATCGGGGCGTCCTGCCGTGCGATTTCGACATCCACTCGCGCCAGCGGAAACACCTTCTTTTCCCAGCAATAAATAGCTGCAAGCATCAGGTCAGAGTTGTAAAGCGTGAACCGGGTATCATAACGTCGGACGGAGCGTGCCAGCGCCGCGAATTGCGCCGGATGAAACACGGTGACTTCCAGGACCCGGATCGACTGCCCGTCCCAGATGCTGAATTTTTCGGCGAACGCACAGCGAATATGCGCGCGCGACGCCAACGTCCGGCTCAACTGCCGCAGGCGCGACTCTGTCCCCTGGACGTAAAAGCGCGGATGAAAGGATGGGTCAATCAGACGAAGTCGGTTCTGGTTCGGCTGAATCAGCCACAATGTCATCCCCGCCGGGGAAGGGTAGAGATCGAGAATCCATCCACTGATTTTCAAGATTGATCCCCAGTTGCGCCTCAATCGAGCGCAGTCGGATTTCATGATCGAGGCCCACGGCCACGTTGATGGCGTCCATCGCGTTGACCGGAAACTCGTACGTGCAGGCTTGAATGTAGAGCCGCACGCGATTGAACATGGCCTCAAAGTGCGCGCGCTCTTCCCGGCGCAGCGCCCGCCCGAAAACGCGCTCCCAGTTCAGCATTTCCTGTTCAATCAGATCGCGGAATGTGGCAATGGTTCGTCCCATAGTTCACCTCACCCCGCAAGCGTTGCCGCCGGACCCAGGCTGGCGCTCGTCGGGCCGCGTTCGCATATCAGGTTGGACCGGCCGTCTTCACCCAGGCTGAAGCGCCACACCTCGTTGGCCGCGTGGCAGGTTCGGACAAAGAAGTTTTTGCGGGCTGCGGAAGGCGTAAAGGTTATCGCAGCGGAAAAGATTGCGATGCTGAGCGGCTGCCGGGCCAGGCGGCCGAGGCTGCTGATCGCCTGCTCAAACGCAAGGCCCGCATCCCAGTCGCGAACGTCCTCGTCAAAATAAAGATCCGGTAAGGCTGTCACGACCAGTATGTCCGCAGGGAAGCTTTCAAGAAAGAGCGGCACGCGCGCGATCAGTTCCGTGAGCTGGAAGCAGGTGAAAGCGCGCGCAATCTGAATCTGGTTGTTGAACCGCTCAAAAGGGACCCGGCGCTCGCGTGCCAGACGGGCCAGCAATCGCGGATCGGCTGAGTTAGCGCCATCAAGGAAGAGCACTTGCTTGCCCTGGAGCAGAAGACGCGGCAGAAAGTAGTGGCTCAATTTGGGGGTGCTGCCGGGACCGTGAAAAACTGCAATACCTTGTTCAGGAAAGACCCATGGCGTCTTTCGATGCGGCGATCTTGAAGGAGGTATCTGGATTGTGGTCGAATGTGAACCGGCAGGGTCGTTTTTGAACAGGATTTCTTGCGAATTATCACGAAGATCACGGTTAAGTGATTCGTAAAATTCGTCTTGTGTGCTATGGGGCAGAGTTGATTTCATTGCCGATGCTCGTTCCATGGATCTTTCTACAAGGCGATAATAGGCGAACGAAAAGCGAAAGTCAAGCGGAACCCTTGAGTGCCGATTTCGCCTTTATCCTCCCCTGATTGGCCCGGGCCTGATCGAGCATCCACAGCGAATGGAATGCGAAAAACCTGCATGCTGAGCGTAGTTCTTTCCCGGCGATCTTTTCTGGCACCCATAATAATATCCCTCTAATCAAATGGTTACATAAACACCATTTGGCAGGGATCTTGCTTCATATGTCTAACGTCTGGCAAGGCGTGGGTATTTGAACCTCTGATTGCCAAGCATTTGTTTTCTCACGCCTGTGCTTCCATGTCGGGCAGATTCTCAAGTGGCGAGAGCCCTGCCGGGCTCGCTAACGGTCTTTGGGCAAAGAATCAGTCGTCACACCATGCTGACCTTCCGAGCTGTTTTTCCTCCACCCAAGGGGGGCAAATGACGCCCCCCTTCCCTCCTTTACTTGGAAAGTGTTTTCTTGGGGCATGGCTGTACGGGACCGAAATTGTGGTATGGCCCCTTCGCCACACCTGACGCGGGTCGCATAACTTTCTGCCCTTCACTCAGTAATTTACCTGCGGGCTTTTGGGTATTTCCATGGATTGTCTTCTCTGTGGGTTATCGCTAGTTTGTAAGTGTTATCCAAGAACAGACACTATTTGCGCTGCCTCATTTTGGGCGTATGGAGCGGGGAAACTGCATGGGTTTACGGGCGGAAGGCACGGTCATCAGTATTGTGCGACAAGCCGGATTGCCCTCTCAGTATCCGAAAAAGGCTGCCCAGCCTGTCCGGATTCTGGTGGCTGACGACCATCAAATTGTGCGGCAAGGCCTGAGGACAATTCTGGATCGCGAAGGTTTCGATATCGTTGGGGAAGCGCCGGATGGCCGAGAAGCCGTTTCGTGGGCGGTCGAACTGCAACCCGATGTGGTTGTGCTGGATATCGGGATGCCTGTCATGACCGGCATAGAGGCGGCGGCTGAGATCCGAAAGTCTGTCCCTTCCGCAAAACTCGTCCTGCTGACGGTCCACACTGAAAACCGGTACGTCCTGGAAGCCTTGAGATCTGGAGCGCGTGGTTACGTCCTCAAGTCGCGTGCGTCGGGAGAGCTGGTTGAGGCGATCCATGAGGTTCTTGAGGGCAGGATGTATCTGAGTCCGGGAATATCCCAGACTGTTGTGGAGGCTTATCTTCAGCAGAGCACCGGCGAAAGCGAATCACTTACCCGCCGCGAGCTCCAGGTTCTCCAACTCGTGGCCGAGGGCAAGACAACCAAGGAAATCGCGGCATCGCTTAGCGTCAGCGTCAAGACAGCGGATTCCCACCGAAGCAACATCATGCACAAGCTCAACATGCACAGTGTGGCCGATCTGGTTCGATATGCCATCCGGCGGGGACTTGTGCAGCCTTAGGAATTTCACGCCCCCCAGCCGGGGTATTCCCCCACATTTTTCCGGTGTTTCCCCGTAACAATTCCTGTAATTGCCCAATTGTGGATGTATTTCCGTGCGCATATCATGTGTCTTAAACATGGTTCACACGAATGTGTGGGACTTCCTGACCGCACGGTGGGAAAGGAAAGTGATTACCGGTTGAGGTGATCCCATGCGGGCGGAGAGTTCAGAGGAGGGGCAGTTTGACTAACACTGTGAAATCACTGGATGGTTTGATGGGCAGAGGAAGAGATTCCGGAACTCACACACAAGCGGGAGCAGGAAAGACGGAGGCTGGTTTCGTCGCTGTCAGCCCAGCGATGAGGGATATCCGCGGGCAGATTCGCCAGATCGCAGATTTCGACATTCCGGTGCTGCTCTTGGGTGAAAGCGGGACCGGAAAGGGCGTTGTTGCGAGCATGATTCACGAATTGTCATGCCGTTCCGCCCAGAGGTTTATGAAGATCAATTGCGCGGCCTTGCCCTCTGAGCTTCTCGAAAGCGAGCTTTTCGGCTACGAGGCAGGCGCTTTTACGGGCGCAACGAAGGCTAAGGTAGGCAAGTTTGAAGCTTGCCACCGCGGGACAATTTTGCTGGATGAAATCGCCGAGATGCCGATCGGACTCCAGGCAAAGCTTCTGCACGTGCTGCAGGACGGGGAATTTTCGCGGCTGGGCAGCTTCACTCCAACTCATGTGGACGTCAGGGTCATCGCCGCTACCAACGCCAGGATAACTCAGGCGATTGCATCCGGGACATTTCGTCGCGATCTTTACTATCGCCTCAACGTCTACACGATCTGCCTGCCGCCCTTGAGGGACAGGCAGGAAGATATTCCAGCGCTCCTCGACCACTTCATTGCATTCTGGTCAGAGCAGATTGATCGTTCACCTTTGCCTGTATCAAAGACGCTCCTGGATGCCTGCATGGATTACTCATGGCCAGGGAACATCCGCGAATTGGAGAATTTTGTTCGCCGCTATTTGATTATCGGAGACGAGTCGCAGGCTCTCAGACAAATACAACAGGATGGAGGCATGTACGGCGGCGAAGCTGTTCAGCCAGAAACCGTTGTCAACAATGGGATGGAACTGCAACCTGGCGATCTGAAACAGAAGGTCCGTCGCCTAAAAGAGGGAGCGGAACGCGCGGCAATCGCTCGGGCGCTTTCGCTGACAGACGGCAACCGGACTGAAGCCGCAAGGCTCCTGCACATCAGTGTCAGAGCGTTGCAATACAAGATTCGCAATTTCGGCGTGGATACTGTAAAGGCGCGAACGAATCCTGCTCCCGAGGGAGGGATCTCAGCGACGTTCGGGCAGCAGATTTAGCAACGTTCTAACAGCATCCAGCGGAACTGCAGTCCCTTGCTCATGGAGGGGGCAGCGCCTTCAGATGACCGCGATGTTTCAAAACCATCTGTTGCCCTGCGGGCTCCAGCCTGATGTAGTCGTGAAACTACAATAAGAATTCCAGTCCGGAATAAGAAATTCAATCGCTGTTCATCTCGAAGTGTGCCCAGCCATGCAATCTGCAACTGACGGGTTGCTGCATGCCTTCCGAATTACGCAGAGATTCACATTGCGCGTCCACCCTGAGCTGATCCTGGCTTTGTTGAAGGAGGTCAGCGCCGCCCGGTTTGACGGTAATGCTCCGGTTGGGTTTCGTAACGCTGAGTTCCAGACCTCGTACCGCCCGGCAATGCCTGCCCGAAGGTTGTCGCCGCGGCAAACTGAGTTGCCGCATATCTCTCCGGCTGGACACCCTGAACGGCCCTGCGCTGTAT
The DNA here is from genome assembly GCA_021827245.1 of Acidobacteriota bacterium. The sequence continues at coordinate 11,928 of JAKAWN010000003.1, forward strand.
AATGTGCAATTCACCGTGTGCGGAGCAAAAAGAGGGTGGTGATGAACAGAAGACAGTGGCTGGAGCAAACCGGCATTGCGCTGGTGGCGGGTCTGGTGGGATGCAAGAGTGGTTCCCCACCACACAATCACGCCGGGACAATTTCAGCCGTCAGTGTCGGAGTAAACAAGGGTGGGCCGGTCATCCTCCAAACCCCCACAGCCGAATTCCATGTTCTCTCTTCCGGATATGTTCACGCTTTTCTCCGAACGCAGGACGGAAAGTTGACGCTCGACGATCCCGCTTTCGGGGCCAGCAGTTCGGCTGGTTATCTTGTGGGCGGAGGCAAGCGGTTCTCCAACTTTAAGTTCGATTTTGCACAGTCGATCATCTCAGACGCCAAGGGCAAGATCGGACCGTTAGGAAAGCGCATTGAGATGCCGGCCCGGAGTCCGGAAGGAATCGAGAAGACTCTGGCGGTGGAGATTTACGACAATTTCCCAAACCTGGCCGTGGTGACGGAAACCTACAAGAACATGACTGGCGAGGAACTCGCGATCGACCGCGTCGTAGCCAACCGCCACCGGCTGAACGCTTCGCTCATTGACCGCCGAGTGCCGCCCTACCGCATGTGGTCCTTCCAGGGTTCGAGTTATAAGTGGGGCGAGAATATCATCAAGGAAATTCCGGGAAAGTTTTCCCAGCCGAACCTGATGGGAGGGCCCACGCCGAAAGGAATGGGCGGTGGGATTCCGGTAGTAGCATTCTGGACGGACAAAGTGGGAATTGGCATGGGCCATCTGGAGCTGCTCCCGCTGGTGCTTTCACTTCCCGTCAAGGTGGGCGGCGACCAGCTCATTGAAGCTTCAATGGAACTGGAGCCGACAACCACGCTGAAGCCCGGGGAGACCTATTCACTGCCGCAGAGTTTTATCTCGATTTACGAAGGCGACTTCTACAAACCCCTGCGGATGTATTCCCGCGCGCTTCAGCGCCAGGGCTGGGACATCCCCGACCCTGGCAAGCAGGCTTACAACATCAGTTGGTGCGGCTGGGGATACGAGCAGGATTTTACGCCGAAGGAGATGCTGGGAACGATTCCCAAGCTGAAGGAATTCGGAATCACGTGGGCCACACTCGACTATCGGTGGTTCAACGATTTCGGCGATTGGGAGCCGCGCCAGGACACCTTTCCCGGCGACACGATCAAGAAGCTGGCCGATGAATTCCACAAGCAGGGATTCCATATCCAGCTCTGGTGGCAGCCGCTCGCCGTCGACGACGGCCAGGGGGAGCACCTGAGCTGGAAACACGCCGTCACCTCGAAGCTGGCGCAGGAACACCCGGATTGGCTGATCCTCGACAAAGAGGGCAAGCACGCGCGCCTGCTCAGCCCGGTGTGCGATGTCGCTTCGCTTTGTCCGGCGCTGCCGGAAGTTCAGGAATATTATGTCAGGCTGGTGCAGAGGTTTATCCGCGACTGGGGTTACGACGGCAGCAAGATGGACAGCGTCTTCAGCGCGCCGCCCTGCTACAATCCCAGGCACCATCACAAGTCGCCGCGGGATTCCATCCTGGCCATGCCCAAAGTAATTCAGGCGATTTTTGAGACGTCGCGCGCACTTAAGCCATACAGCGTCACGCAGATTTGTCCTTGCGGCGCGCCGCCCAACTTTGCCTGGCTGCCTTACATGAACCAGGCCGTCACGGCTGATCCCGTGGGTTCGGTTCAGGTGCGGCGGCGCATCAAGATGTACAAAGCGCTGCTTGGCCCCAAGGCTGCAGTTTACGGCGACCACGTCGAGCTGACCAAAATTCGCTTTGCCAACACTGACAACGAAATCGACATCGGCGAAGATTTTGCTTCCACGGTGGGGGCAGGCGGCGTAATTGGCACCAAGTTTGTCTGGCCTGATCCGGGGCCGCACTTCAAGAACGTCTACCTCACGCCTGCCAAGGAGAAAATCTGGAAGAAGTGGACTGCCATTTATAATCGCGAGATGCTTTCAAGCGGGACGTTCCTGGACCTTTACAATTACGGTTACGATTTTCCGGACGCTTCCGCCATCCGGAAAGACGGCAAGATGTACTATGCTTTTTACGCGCCCAACCCGCACATTCCCTGGAAGGGCGAAGTCGAACTGCGCGGCCTTGCTCCTGGCCAGTATCGCGTGCACGACTACGTGAATGATAAGGATCTGGGAACCGTCGATGCCGCAAGTCCCAGGCTGAAGACGGAATTCAAGAATCATCTGCTGATTCAGGTCAGCAAAATTTGAGCGTCTGTGGGGCTGTAGCGAGTGCCGATGCGGGCAGGGCTCACCGAGATCGGAGCGGGCGATTCACTTCAGTAGTTTGATCCTCATGTGGCGGAACTCAATGCGGGAGCCTTCGGCTTCAAGACCCAGATAGCCTTTGTAGTTCCTGCAATCATCGAATTCGCTGGTCTTGACGCCGTTGACTTTCAGGATGAGCTTGGAACCCTGGCAGCGAATGTCAAAAGTGTTCCACCCGCCGGCGGGCTTGACTCGTTGAGAGGGCATCTTCGATTCCAGGCTGAAGCTGATGGGCTTTTTCCCGGCAGGATTGTCATTGCCGAACCAGTAGCCGCCGCTGGCGCTGCCAACCTGCGCCTGGTACCAGATCGATCCGTTCAGGTTGTTGCGGACAAAAACACCGCTGTTGTAGTTCTTGACGCCTTCCTGTCTGACAAGGCGCCATTCGACATGGAAGAGGAAATTGCCCAGTTCTCGATCGTAGCGGAGCCACTCATGCCCGCCATTGCCCGCGCAGACCAGCGTGTGAGTTCTGGCGTTCACGCTCCACTGGGAGTACTTCCCGAGGGTTCGGCTGGGAGGGATCGCGACGCGCGTCCAATGGGCCAGGGCGGAGTCGGGCATGATATTGGTCCAGCCGGACGCCTTCGACATTGTCTGGCTTTCGCTTCGGGGGACCCTGGCAATACCAATGAAGAACAAGAAAAATATAATACTGGCTGGGACCGCTGCATGTTTCATGGTTTATCCTGATCCTTTCACTGTTGAATCCTGCTGGTTTATGGATGTCGTGTAAGCCAAGAACGGGCTTGTCTTGCAGTTGGGTTTGCTCATGGCGTTAGTGCCGCGGGAAACGCTCGGTTAACATAGGCCATCATATTACAAACAAGGAGACGAGGATGATACGGAATATTTCGAAGTCAAGATACCTGCTGATGGGGATGGTTGTTCTCCTTACAGCTTTATTCGCTGCGGGCTGTACGACGACTTTCGAAGAAAAAAGCGGCAAAATGCCCAATGAGAATACCAGCCAGCACGTCAAGGGTTATTCGCCGAACAGTTCACAGGCAATCAGGCCTTTGATGCCGCTTTCAAGCCTGAGATAGGACTTGGGGATCAGCAAGGACTGCATGGCGCCTGGACCCACGCTACGCATCAGGTGTGGGACAACTCGTTGTTGAGAACCCCGAGTTCCGGGTTCGTCGTGTCGATGGCGGATCGGATTTGCGCGACCTGGTTCTCAAGCGCCCGTATCTTGCTTGATGACTTGAGCGGCGTCAGGTTGCTCCTCCCTGACCCGAATCGCCCCTTACGCACCGATGCCACCCCTGTTGTCAGACTTCTTATTCATGCAGCGCAGTCTATTGAAGCGCTTGTCAACCGACTGGGTTTCCTCGAATGTCGGAGGGGTTTTTATTCAAGATTGTTGCAAGTACTCGTTCCGGCGGATATGATGGCGTCCACGCGATCACAGTTTGATTGAATGAGATGTGTCATTTTCTTCGAGTAAGTGAGGATTGGCGATGACGGACCATACAGCAGGCGTCGGCATCAGCAAGCGGCAGGCTCTTCAAAAAATATTCGGATTCGGGGCGGGGCTCACAGCGTCGGACCTCCTGTTCCCGAAGGCGGCGGAAGCCGCGGGGTCAGGCCCCTCCGCGAGAGGGCAGATGCCCGGCTCCGCAAATGGCGCAAATGCCCTCGGAGTGTTCAACGTGCGGATGACGGGAGCGGCAGGTGACGGCAAGACGGTCGACACGCCTGCCATCAACAAGGCCATCGAAGCGGCTGCGCACGCAGGCGGGGGAACTGTGTACCTGCCTGCCGGCACTTATCTTTGCTATTCGATTCACCTTAAGAGCAATGTCGCGCTGTATCTTGATCGTGGGGCTACGATTCTGGCGGGTGAGACCGGGCCGACTGGCCACTACGATGCCGCAGAACCAAATCCGGAGGCGGGCCATTACGAAGACTACGGGCATCGGCACTGGCATAACGCGCTGCTATGGGGCGTCGGGCTTCATGACATATCGATCCTTGGCCCCGGACTTATCTATGGCAAGGGCCTGACTCGCGGGCCCGGCCAGGAAAATCCGGGAGTGGGTGACAAGACTATCAGCCTGAAAAACAGCCACAACGTGACGATCCGCGACATCTCCATTCTGCAGGGCGGGCATTTCTGCATTCTCGTCACAGGTGTGGACAACTTAACTATAGATAACACCATTTTTGATACGAACCGCGACGGCATTGATGTTGACTGCTGCCAGAATGTGCGGCTTTCGAACATGACGGTGAACTCTCCGTGGGATGATGGGATCTGCCTGAAAAGCTCCTACGCGCTGGGCCACCCGCGATCGACCGAAAATGTGACCATCACCAACTGCTTTGTCACCGGAGGTTACGAGCTTGGAACCGTGCTGGACGGTACCCTCAAACACTGGCCTGAGGACCGACTGCGTTTCCCTACCGGCCGGATCAAATGTGGCACCGAATCGAACGGCGGCTTCAAGAACATCACGATCTCAAATTGCGTTTTCGATCATTGCCGGGGCTTCGCACTGGAGACGGTGGATGGCGCACTTCTAGAAGACCTTGCCATCAGCAACGTCACCATGCGCAGCATTGCTGACCTGCCCATCTTCATGCGCCTTGGCAGCCGCATGCGAGGTCCGGAGGGAAGGCAGATCGGCCAGTTGCGCCGCGTCAGCTTCAGCAACATTGTTGTGTCCAATACCAATGGCCGTTTCTGCTCCATCCTGAGCGGCATTCCGGGGCATGAAATCGAGGACGTAAGGCTCACTGACATCATCATTCTCAGTCAGGGCGGTGGCACAAACGAGGACGCTGCCATCAAACCCCCGGAGAAAGCTAACGCCTACCCCGAGCCCAACATGTTCGGCCCCATGCCCGCTTATGGATTCTTCATCCGTCATGTGAAAGGCCTCCAGGTGACCGACGTCGAGGTCCGCACTATGAAGCAGGACGCCCGCCCTGCTTTCGTTCTGGACGACGTCGAACACGCGGACTTTATCCACATTAAGACGCAACCCGGCGCGACCGGGGGAGCTTTTGAACTCGAAAACGTTCGCGACTTCAATGTCTACCTGAGCCAGCCGGTGCCGGAAACGCATCTTGAGACCGTGACGGAGAAGAAGATCTAGGACCTCCGCGATTAATGCCGGGGGCGCAGCTCCACCAGCGGCTAAGATGAATCGTGGCCCTGACGTCTTGCGACCGAACCAACTTTTCTCGCTGTGTGTAACTGCAAGATAAGACAAGGCTAAGATACCGGTCCCGGCGCCGTTCCAGGCGTCAGAACCGGCAGTAACCCCACACCAGCCTCGCTCGTCTGTTCTATTGGCGGTTAACCAGACGGTTAAGACATCTACGGATCAGCCTGCAGACCGTCCCGCCCGCCAGGTGGACTGATGGAACTCGCGCCTATCATTCGCGTAGCCATGCGGGCGCTGGTGCGCAACAAGATGCGCAGCGCCCTCACGATTCTGGGCATCATCATTGGTGTTGGCGCTGTCATCTGCACCGTGGCCATCGGCGAGGGCGCTTCCCGCCAGGTGCAGGAGCAGATTCGCAACCTTGGTGACAATCTTCTTTTCATTTCTGCAGGCAGCGTGAACCGGGGCGGGGTGCGGATGGGCGCTGCCGCCACCAAGACGCTGACCCTCGCGGATGCCAAAGCGATCCAGGACCAGATCGATCTGGTCAAGGCCGTATCGCCGGGCGTGGGGACTGGAGTCCAAGTCGTCCATGAAGGCGAGAACTGGTTCACGCAGGCGCGCGGAGTCGGGCCGGATTATCTTTCCATTCGCCGCTGGCCCGTGGCTGAAGGCAGCAATCTGTCAGTGCGCGACGTGGACTCGGCCTCCAATGTCTGCCTGCTGGGGCGCACCGTTGTGCAGAATGTTTTTGGAAACCAGGATCCGGTGGGCCAGACCGTTCGCGTCGGCAACCTTCCTTTCACGGTGATCGGAGTGCTGGAGCCGAAGGGACAGTCGCCTTTCGGCCAGGATGAAGACGACACCGTCCTGATGCCTTACACGACCGTCCAAAAGAAGCTCTCAGGAATCGACTGGCTGCAGTACATCATGTGCTCAGCCACGTCTCAGGACGTGATCCCGGTTGCCGAAAAGCAGATCGGCGCTTTGCTGCGCGAGCGGCACCGGCTTCGTGCCAACGAAGAAGACGACTTCATCATCCGGAGTTCCGACGCTCTCGCCCAGGCCCAGGCGCAGTCGAGCCGCGTGATGACCCTGCTGCTGGCCAGCATCGCTTCCGTATCACTGCTGGTGGGCGGCATCGGCATCATGAACATCATGCTGGTTTCTGTCACCGAGCGCACGCGTGAAATCGGCGTGCGCATGGCCATTGGCGCCACCGAGCAGGACGTTGAAAGGCAGTTCCTGAGTGAGGCGATCGTGCTTAGCCTGGCTGGCGGCGCGGTCGGTGTGCTGCTGGGTGTAGTCGGCTCAAAAGTTGTGACCGACATGATGCGCTGGCCCACAAGCATCCCCCCGGAAGCGATCCTGATTGCGGTCTTGTTCTCGGCAATCATCGGCGTTGTGTTTGGATATTATCCCGCCCGCAAGGCCGCCCGTATGGACCCCATTGAGGCGCTGCGCTACGAATAATCTTCCTGAAAACCGTGATTGATTGAGTCGGGAAGAAGTTTATGATGCCGGCGGGGTGGAAGCTCCTGCTGGAGGTCCTGCGATAACAGCACGGGATTTGCTCCGTCGGAGCGGGGCGGTTGCGTAAAATGCCGCGAAGCCCACAAGAATGGCCAGTATGCCGAACGTGAGTCCGTTCATGCCGAACACCTTTTCGCGATGGCTGCGGACCAGCGCAAGAGCCAGCAAAACCGTTGGGAAAACTCCTACGAAGATGGCGCCCGTGAGCCCGCCCGGTACGCGGAAGGGCCGATATAGCTTCGGTTCCTTGATGCGGAGCGCCACCAGCGCTGCGAACTCCAGCGCCAGGCTGGCCCCGTAAAGCAGGATGTCGATTGTTACCAAGTTTTCGAAGCCGAGGCCGAGGCAGAGCGCCCAGCCGGTCGCACAGGCTACGATGGCGACCCACGGGGCCTTGGTTTTCGGGTGCACCTTCGCGAAGACGCGCGGCAGCATGCCGTCCTGGGCCATGGCCAGCGGCAACCGTGAGTAACTCATCACGAGGGCGTTGAACGTTCCAAATCCGCTCAGCATTCCGCCCAGCACCAGCAGCGCCCGCAGCCAGTTGCCGCCCACGAGTCCCGCCACCGTGGCCCACGAGCCGGTCTGAAACACCGAAGACGGCAACCCCGTGATCCAGACCGCCAGCACCGGCAGAAGGTAAGTGAGCGCAACCAAAGCGACGGAAACGAACATGGCGCGTGGGTAGGTTCGGTCAGGCCGTTCCACTCCGCGCGCGATGGTGGAGGCATTGTCCCATCCCATGTAATTCCACATGGCTACCAGTGTGCCGCCCAGCAAGCCGATGGCGGTGGTCGCCGGTACGGTCGCCACGTGCGCCAGCGATCCGGCCTTGAACGGCGCAATCAGCACGATCAGCGCAAAAGGTCCGGAAAGCACCAGAAACAGCCAAAATGATGTCAATCCGACGGCATGGATTCCGGCCAGGTTCAGAACCGTGCAGGCGAGGATCATCAGCAGGCCAACCGCAATTCCGCGATACCCCACACCGAACCAAGGCGCCCAGCGATCCAGATAGGCGACGAACAGCGTGGGATAGATGGCCATGTCAAAGATGCTTGCCGCGAGCGACAGCCACGCCTCCTGGAATCCCCAGAAGTCGCCAAGCCCTTGCCGCACCCACGCGTAAAAGCCGCCTTCGGCAGGCAGAGCGCTGGCAAGCTCGCCGATCATCATGGCGGTGGGCAGGCTCCAAACCAGCGGAGTCAGCGCCAGGATGAGCAGCGCGCGACCATAGCCTGCGCCATGCACAATGTCTTCCGTGCCATAAGCGCCGCCGCACACCATAAAGAAAGTTGCGGCCACCAGCGGCCACAGCGACAATTTGGCAAGGCTTTTGTGGGAAGCAGATGGAGCTTCTGTCTGAACCGGGTCAGGAATTGATGCCGTGCTCAAGAGTTTTTCTTGTCCTTCGTGCGCAGTCTCGAAATCCGACCCTCCAATCAGCCCTCAATCTCCCCAGGAAACATATTGTCTTCGTAGCACCACACCCACTTTTCTCCCGGTTCGATAGAGCGGATCAAAGGGTGGCTGGTCTGACGAAAGTGTTTGGTCGCGTGCTTATTCTTGGAGGAATCGCAGCAGCCCACGTGGCCGCACGTGAGGCACAGCCGCAGATGCACCCAGCTATCGCCCGTCTTGATGCAGTCTTCGCACACTCGCTTGTCCGTTGTTTCAATCTTGATCTGGTCCAGATGTGTACAGCGTGCGTCGGTCACAGTGTTGATCCCCTTTCGAGCGATTTCCTGTCCCACTGCGCAAGGTTGGCGCCTGCTTCATAGGCGTTCTGGGCAAACTCCAGAATCTCGTTACGCGGCGATTTGGAGCGGCGCACCTCATCGTACATCAGAATGAACTCTCCAAGCTGGGTATGAAAGAAGGCATCGTCCGGCCGCACGCGTTGCTTGCCGTAGCCTGGCGGCGCAGGAGCCGTATAGGCATAAAAGGCCGGTCCCTTCACATCTCCACCCCCCGGCCACCACCCCACGCTGCTGCATTCATGCGAGTAAGCCTCAGAAGTGATGATGCCTTTCCGCGGCGGAGCAAGCCGCCCGCTGAAACGCGTATAAGCCAGATCGAAACTGCCCCAGAAAAAGTGGACGGGACTCGCTTTCCCCATGAAGCGCGCACGAAACTCCTCGAACGCCACTGACGTTGAAAGCAATATCCGCCAGAAGCGGTTTGCATATTCCGGGTCGTAGGACCGGTGAGTTTTATCCTGATCGAATGGAATTGCTTCCGGGACTTCCTGCGGCTTTGGATCAATCGCGATCTCAATCCCGGCTGCATGCAAGGCGGCAAGAAACTCCCGGTAAAAGGTCGCCACGGATTTCGCTGCAAGCGCCAAAGACTGCAGGTTGCCCCTGGGATTCCGGATTTCCAGGCGATGCTCGATAAAGTCGAACTGGATTTCAAATGCATCTCCCCGGTAAGGAATCGGTGAAGTCGTCAAGCCTCGTGTGTTCACATAGAGCGCGGCATTCCACCAGTGGTTCTGGAGCGGCGCAAGGCCCAGCCGGACCTTTCCCACCATCTGGGTCCACATGTGGAGCGTGTGATAGGTGTCCTCCCACTCTTCGAGCGGCAAGGCGGGCCAGAGTTCTGCGGACGACGACTGCCGGACATTATTCCCCGTTTTGTCGGCCTCGCTCATTGTTCATCCTCCCGCGTGAAACCCGAATGCCATTTGCCCCAACGTTTACAGATACGTGTATTGTAACGTACGCGATCTCACGAAGTGACTCGACTTAGTCCCGCGTCCCTGGCTTCGGCAACCCCTTCGACGCGTCATCCAATACCAATACCCAATCACCTCGCCCTGGCGGCGTAAACTCACGGAGCCCCCGCGTGGCAAAAGCACCCGCCGCGCTTGCTGCCCCCGATCGTGGGTCAAACCACCAAGCCCTGGCCTGGCTTCCGGATATTTTTGACATGTCCACAGTAATCGTACGGCTGCTCGGCATATAAGCAATAACGGTACCGCCATCAGCCGCTCGGGCCGCTGCAAGGTAGTCGAGCCCCATAAACTCCCCCAAGCCCTTCGTTACAACTTCGTGTTTCGGGTCGGGTACGAGTTCATACCATTTCCGGGAGCGGAACAAATCTCCCCAGTGTTCCATGCTGACTGAACCGGCAAGATCCATCGCCTGCTGCCAGGTTTCCTTCACCGGAAACAGAGTGGGGCCGTTGAAGTGCCAGATGGGATTGTTGCCAAACACGTGGCCGAAACCGCCGCAAAGGATTGTCCAGTACGCTTGCCGCCGGATCTGTACTTCAGTTGAATTATGCTCGCCTTCATAGGAAGACTCGATCAGGATGAAAGGCTCAGCGGGGTCTCTGTCGTAGGCCCGGTAGAGGCGCGGATGAATCAGTTCATAAGTATATACGGTATTAAAACTGAGCCATCCTCCGCCGCTATATTGGCTGAAAGCAGAATTTTCCGGAGCGCAGTGGGCCGTGAACAAGTGCTTGTGGTCATGCTCTTTGATGCCCAGCGCGATCAGGTCAACGCGTTCCAGGGCGGATTCGGGATTCCGGTCACCGCCCATCACCCAGATGATGTTGTCAAAATTTTTGTAGCGCCGGCCAAGATACCTGCCGTACTCCAGGCATTTCCCCGGGCTCAGCGCCAACAATTCGTTGATCCATCCCTCGTCCGTCCCTTTGTAGCCAAGATAGATCGGGGCCAGAAGAACATAGATGCCGTTCTTTGCGGCCTCCTCAAGGACCCAATCGGCGTATGCGAAGTACCGCTCATTCGGCGCACTGAAATCCCCAGGTGTCGTAAATGGCGCCTCGCCTTCGGCGTTCAGGGGAGGATGCTTGCAGAACTTGTGCTCGATCAGGTTCACCAGTGCAGCGTTAAATCCCTTCTGCCGCCGGTTCCTCAGGTACAAACTCGCTTCCGCTTTGTCCAGGCTCACAATCAATGACCATGCCGCGTCAGCCTGCATCAGCCACGGAACGTTTCCGGCATTCACCAGATGCCGGTGATTGGCGCTCACTGCGAGTGTTCCGAACCCCTCCTTTTGCGCTGCAGCCTCGGGCGTTGAAGTTGCCTGATAACCTTGTTCCCCGAACGGCAGTCCCTTGGCAATGAGTGGCCCGGCCATCATTGCCCCTACGTTCTTCATAAAATTCCTTCTTGAACTCATCGCATGTACTCCCTCTTTGTGATTGCGGACTGGCTACAAGCTTGCCTTGAAGTGTCTGCGGGCTCGCGAATTGGAAGGGGGACGGTTGATCATCGTAGTGTCCAGGCCCGCGCAGAGGCAGCGCATGTCGGATCGAATGCGTCCTCTCGCAGCCTTTCATTTCGTAAGTAACTTGCGGATCGAATGCAGTTGCCGGCGGAAAGCTGCGTCGGGCCTGGGGTAAGCCATTTTAAGGTCGCTGAGGGTGTTGATGATAATCTGGGAAATAATCAGTCGTGCGTTCTCTTTGTCGTCCGCTGGCACCACGTACCAGGGCGCATTTCGAGTACTGGTCGCGCTCAGGCATTCCTCATAGGCTGTCACATACTGTTTCCAGAATTTTCGCTCTGCCATGTCGTCCAGGCTGAACTTCCAGTTCTTTTCCCGCTCGTCGATGCGCTCCAGGAACCGTTTTCGCTGCTCTCCTTTGGAAAGATGAAGAAAGAACTTGATGATCCGGGTTCCATTCCGGTAGAGATGGTTTTCCAGGTCGACGATCGACTGATACCTTTCTTGCCAGATCGTCTTCGGGTTGAGCAGTTCATCCGGAAGCCCCTCGTTGCGCAGAATCTCCGGATGTACGCGAACCACCAGAACCTCCTCGTAATAAGAGCGGTTGAAGATGCCGAGCCGGCCGCGCTCCGGCAGGCGGCAGGTGGTGCGCCACAGAAAATCGTGCGCCAATTCCTCCGCGCTTGGGTGCTTGAAACTGAAGACCTCACAACCCTGTGGGTTGACCCCGGACATCACGTGCGCGATGGCCCCATCCTTTCCGGCTGCATCCATGGCCTGAAAAATCACTAAGACCGCGTAGCGCTTGTCAGCGTAAAGAAGGCGCTGCTGCGCGCTCAGACGTTGAATGTGGTCCGCAAGCAGGTCCCTATAGTGTTCCTTCGACTCATAGACTGGCGGTACCCTGGTCGGCCATTTCTTCAGTTTGACCTTTTTACCCTCCTGGACCCGAAACGCTTTGACATGTAATTTCATTCCTCAACCTTTTGCAGCGGAAATGGTTGGTGCGAAGGATTGCATTGTAGCGCCTATAGCCTCACGAAGCGAGTTGCCCTCGCCGCTGCGAGCATATGGCTTCCGGAAAAAAGAGGCTTCAACAGCCCGTGACCGCGCCAGCCCGGCGAAATCGGAAATTCTAAAGCTAAGAGTTTAAGCCCTCTTCGGGAGTCGATTGCTGAGCCCGGCGCGTCAATAGATGGTCAAGGCTGAAACGGCCAGGTCCGGCTATCAGGACCGCGAGGAAGGCAACGATGTAGGCGAATACAATCTCGACGTGGGGCACGGTGAAGAATGCCATGTGGTGAACAAACGTGAAGGCAACGGCCACGTTGGCGGTAATGATCAGTGCGGCCCAACGGGTGCCGAGCCCGAGAATCACCAGCACCGAACAAATCCCGTCGGAGAGCAGCGCGAAGGCAAGGCTTGCATGTGGACCGATGCCTATCGGATCCGGGAAGTGCGTAACCATTTGCGAGTAACCGGTGAGTTTTTCGAGACCATGCTTCAGAAAAAGGCTGAGACCAAACCCTATCCTCATAACTAGAAGCGCTGCATCCCTACTGCTGGGAATGAAGCGCAGATGAAGTAAGTCGTTCCATCGCATTGTGTCGCTCCTCCTCATGTGCCCCCAAAAAAGGTCGGTCGTGAAGATTCTTGCATTCTACCGCTTGCGGTCCCGCGAAGCGAGTTGCCTTCGCTGCGGCAGGCATGTCCCCTAGGGAAATCGCAGATCGCACAAGACGGCGCCGGCTGGCATGGCATGGCTACGCGCTCCCGGCGCTGCGGAGGCGAATCATGCAGACGGAAGGGTTTTCAACCTCCTCCGTCACGTTGAGCGTTGGAGTTCTGACATTTTCCGACATCGTAAGGTCGAGGTTGCGGTGGGAATCAACCACGTACTTCTCGTAGGCAAAGCTTTCGTGCCAGGGAAGGCCGTGGAACGCAATGTCATAGCGATTGTATGGTGTTCCAAAGTTGCTGATCAGCACCGTGGCTTGGGACTTATCCTGCGAGAGTCCTGCAATCACGCCAAATCCCTTGTCGTCTGACCCGGCGGTGAATACTCGCTCTGGTGTGCTGAGCAGGGCTTTGAAGGCTTCGAATGTGAAGCAGGGTTTGCGCGGTACTCCGAATTCGTCAAACAGTCCTCCCCAATAGTGAGTGGTTCCCTGGTAGTAATCCGCAAGGCCTACTGAGCTGTCCTGAAGGCGGATCAGGACGGACGCTGCGTAGGCCGCTCCAGGCGGCCCGCCGACCTGGGTGTTGAAAAGCCATTTCCGGTACTCCGCATCCTTATGCTCGCGATTCCAGTCACCCAGAAAATAGTTCCATTCGTCCAGGATGCTCTCGGTTTTTGTGAAGCCGTGTTTCTGCAAAGCCTCGTGAACGATTGCGGCGTTAGCCGCCACATGTTCCGGTTCTTTAGCGTAGATGTGCCACGAAGCAAAATCCAGCGGCGCTTCGTGATCCACGCAGTGCTTCAGGAAGCTGTCAAAAAACTCCTTGCCGGCGGCGTTAGCCATGGTGGGCCCGCCGACCTTTGTTTCCGGATCGGTCTTCTTTACCGCCTTTGAAGTCACCTCGTAGAGCCGGTAATACTGCTCGGGCGTTCCGGACCAGAACATTTTGATGTCCGGCTCGTTCCAGATTTCCCAGTATTTGACAGCGTTGTGAAAGCCGTTGGCCCAGCCTTGGTTGTAATGCCGGACGATGTGCGAGCAGATGTTCGCCCACCGCGCGTAATCCTGGGGCGGAGTAGTACGCGGGCGAGGATTGTGACTGCCCCACGTCCCGTAGGCCAGCCGGTAAGTGATCTCGGCGCCCAGCGCTCGAATCGACTGGATGTAGTGATCGGTCAATGCGAAATCGTAGGACTCGGGATTGTCCACATCGGCCTCGGGGTTGGGAAAGATGTATTGGACATCCACCACATCGTGCCCCGGAAACATGTAGGGAATGTCGTGCAACCGGACGTGCGGGATGCCCATGGCCGAAAAATACGAAGACAGATTGAATTCCGCCAGCGGCCCGCCGTTGACGCCGTTCAAGGCTTTGATGGTTCCAATCGATTTTGAAAAATCGACTTCAATCCTTTTCGTCTGGGCGGGCGGAGACTGCGCAGAACCATCGGTGGCCGTCAGCGCGTTCGGTGCAACTCCTGCCCCAATCGCGCTTGTTGCCGCGATCTTCAAGAATTCCCTGCGGCCTGGGAGTGACGTTCGTTCACGATTCTGCCTGGAAGTGTGATTTTGATGGCTGTTGAAAATCATTTTGGACCTCTTGACGATTGCTTTTTCCGCGGCTGGCGAATGCACCGCGGTTCTTTATGATAAACGAGATTCTGGAATGCAGAGGCCCAAAGCCACGGTGACTTTCTGACCGTGCGCTTTTCTTGGGGTCAAAGGCCCACGCATAAGAGAGCTTTGTCGCTAACTACTGATCCTTTGCCCCTACTGCAGTTCAGAAGCCTTCCAGAGGCATTGCCGTGTCGGGCCGCCAGACCCCTTGTGCGCTGGCCCGCCCGGCGGCTCCACTTGATCGGCGTGGCTGCGCCGGTTCAGTGGTAGAATGGTGTTAACTTCGAAATAAGGAAGGCAAACCATGCTGCGACGCATCAACTTGTTTGGGCGTCTGGCGGCTCTCTTTGTCGTCCTGGCTGCTTTTGGCTTCTACCTTTCGCAGCCTTCGCAGGCTCAGGCGCAGATTACGCCGGCCTACGAAGCCTCTCATGACGCTGTTCCCTACGTTCCCACTCCTATGACGGTTGCTGAAAGGATGCTGGAACTGGCAAAGGTCAACCGCAAAGACGTTGTTTACGATCTGGGTTCAGGTGACGGTCGGATAGTCATTTTGGCGGCGCAAAAGTTCGGCGCGCACGCTGTTGGTGTGGAACTTGATGGAGAGCGGTATCGAGAATCTTCAGCGCGGATTCGGAAGCTCGGGCTTGCCTCAAAAGCCAAAATCCTCCACGAGGATATGTTCAAGACCGACATTCACAAGGCAACCGTGGTTACGCTCTACCTGCTGACCAGCGTCAATGAGGAGATCCGGCCCATGCTGGAAAAACAGCTCCGTCCCGGCACACGCGTGGTCTCCCACGATTTCCTGATGAACGGCTGGAAGGTTGAAAGAACCGAGGAAGTCACGGTCCCAAACGGCTCCACGCACACGATTTATCTCTACATTCGGCCGTAAACCGTTGGACGTATTGCGGCGCATGGCTCAAGATTCCTGACACTTTGCTTCCGCTGCAGACAAAGTCCGCAGCAGCAAGCTGTGGTGTCGATGGCTCACACCGTCATCGTCGAACGGCACGAACTGGCGGTCCGGTGCAAACGCTCCACATGCAGCGAGAGACCTGCGATTACTCTTTTGACCACGGGCAGGTGGTATTGGCAAAGTCCCGGTGCCCACGCAGCGTGTGATAGATGTATGAGCCCATACAGAACTTGCCGGCAAGCAAAGCTGTGAGGGCTGCAACCAGAGAGAATTCAAACACGTAGGCGACAATCAACCAGCCAGACGTCAGCGACCAACTCGTAATCGCCATGAACGTCGCGGCCATTCCCTGCGCAAAGCGTCGCGGCGCTGGCGCCGGCTCCAGCTTCGGCTTTGTTCCCCTGCCAATGGCCAAGTCGTAGAATCTTTCAAAAACATTCAGGCTTGGGAAAACCACATTCCAGATCAAAACGGCCGCCAGCACGAAAAAGAGGGTCGCGGACTGGAAAACGATGCCCACTACCACCAGCAGCCCTAAGATGGCGGGCTGAAGTTGCAGGGCACGAAAGTGCCAGCGACGACGCGAGGTTTCCTCCTCACGAAAACCTTGTTGCACCATGAACCGATCAAGTGCAGTTCCCATGCTGTCACCTCTTGGATGCCTTTACCTTTAATCTATCCTTATCCTCCTGTGGCCTGCAAGATCATCAACGGGAATCTCCAGGGCCGTTGTGTTAGGATAAACGTCGCTGGGAAGCGCTCATGTGAGGCGACCCCATGGGCGATGTGTGCTGACAGCACGGTGCTGGAGAATTACTTAAGGCAGCCATGATCGGTTTAGTGATTGGGCTACTCATCTTTGTGGGATGCGGAGCGGCACTGGGCTACGCGTGCATAGCGCCCACGTCAGGGTGGTTCGGCCCTGCTTTGATGCGCGGGCCCGCAGGTAGCCGCAGTGTCGTGCTGACGTTTGACGATGGCCCAGCTCCGCCATTTACGGAACAGATCCTCGATATCCTTGCCCAGCACAAGATTTCTGCAACCTTCTTTCTCTGTGGCAAGAATGTAGAACGCCATCCGGAAATCGCGCGGCGCATCTTGCGCGAAGGTCACACCATTGGGAATCATACGCATTCACATCCATTCCTCTGCCCACGCAGCCGCAGGTTTATTGCTGGGGAAATCGACCGGGCCCAGGAAGTAATCGAGCGGGTTACGGGTGTGCGTCCGACGTTGTTCCGACCGCCTTACGGGGCGCGATGGTTCGGCTTGATGCCGATTTTGCGCCAGAGAGGCCTCACAATGGTGATGTGGTCGGTGGCGGGGTTCGACTGGAAATATCGGACTCAAGCCATTATCAAGGCAACGAGGCGGAGATTGCACCCAGGAGCCGTGGTCCTTCTTCATGACGGGCACGAAAAACCGCCTGCTGGAGGCATTGACCAATCGAGCACCGTGGCGGCATTACCGTCCATCATCGCAGCAGTAACTGAATCCGGTCTTGCCTTTGAGCCTATTGAAAAGGTTATGACCTAAACTTATGCTTTGCTCGCGCAGAGGTTTTATTGTGCGCTTGTCGGAGAATGTCAGAGACAAGAATGCTGGAAATCTGTACCAAATTAAAATACACTCATTCACCCATGTGTCTCAATTTGACACAGACGATGTCACTTGAACAATGTTGTTTATGCTTGAGATTGTTCGCAAATCATTAAGGCTGAAAGGATTGTAATTCGTCGCGCACTTTGGACTCGGCGGTGCCTTAGTGTTGCCTGTTGGTAGATGGAAGTCTTTCTGACCGGGTGACTGAGTGGGCTTGAATCGAGTACTGGTGGTGGATGACGATCAAGAGAGCCGCAACTTGCTCTCTGAGGTCCTTGGCGCAAACGGCTATGCTGTTGAGGTGGCGGAGGATGGCGAGGCTTTGTGGAAAGCGCTAAGCCGGGACGGCGGCAGAGCCATCATTCTGATTGATCTCCGAATGCCGGGAGAAAGCGGCTTGGAATTGCTGCGGGAACTGCAACAGAAAAAGATTGTTTGTGACACTATTTTGATGACCTCTTTTATTACCGGAGCCGAAAGCGAACTTGCGAGAGAACTGGGTGTGAAAGCCTTTCTCGAGAAGCCATTTCGTTTAGTAGAGCTGCTGCGTGTGGTCGGCGAACTCGCTAGGAAGAATCCAATCAGCATATCATCATTGTAGGATGGCTAGGGACAAGGTGAAGGGCTAGAACAAGTTAGTAAGGAGCACATATGAACGTCGGTGAAAAAGTCATGGAAATTATCACACGGGAACAACATCTCGATCCTGCAAAGGTAACGATGGACTCAACTTTTGAAGAGTTGGGGATCGACTCGCTCGACGGTGTGAACATCCTGTTTGCCCTTGAAGAAGAGTTCAAGATTGATGTTCCAGATGCCGTGGCCCAGAATATGAAGAGCGTGCGGCAGGTTGTGGACAGTCTCACTCGGGTGCTTGAGGGCAAGGACATTTCTGATCTTGCGGCAATGGCCAAGGGCGGCAGTCCCGCGCCCAGCAACTGATCCTTCTGGAGTGGATGGTGCGCAGGGTTGTCATAACAGGGATGGGGGTCTTCTCCTCCACGGGCAAGGACAGGGACAGCTTTTTCGAGAACCTGGTGCATTGCCGGTCGGGCGTCCGGCCCATTTCACAGTTTGATTCTTCGTCTCTCTCCATTCGGATCGCCGCTGAGGTTGCAGACTACAATCCGGACGACTATTTCCCTACCAAGCGTTTGGATCTGCTGGACAAGTTTGCGCAGTTCGCGCTGATTGCCGCCGGACAGGCTATGGAAAGCAGCGGCATCAAGGTCCGTGACGACGAGCGCTGCCGCTTTGGTGTGGTGATGGGTTCCGGCATGGGCGGCGCGGGAAGTTATGACGCCGGCTATCACAACCTGTATGCAAAGCAGGTTACGCGGCTCCATCCTTACACGATTCCCCGCATCATGCACAATGCCGCCACTTCACAGATTTGCATGGAATATGGAGCGCAGGGTCCGGCGCTTGCCACCGCAACGGCGTGTTCGTCCTCAGGCCACGCCATCGCGGAGGCATATCATCTGATCAAGTTTGGGCTTGCAGACCTTATGCTGGCCGGCGGCGCCGATGCCCCGATCACCTATGGGGTGATGCGCTGCTGGGAGGCTGTGCGTGTCCTTGCTCCGGGCAACGGGAATCCTGCCGCCGCCTGCCGGCCGTTTTCGGCGGACCGCAGAGGAATGGTCATCGGAGAAGGGGCTGGAGTCTTGCTGCTCGAGGAGTTGGACCATGCTCGCAAGCGCGGAGCCAGGATATTAGGCGAACTTGCCGGTTGTGGGATGAGTTCGGATGCTTCCCATATCACCCAGCCGTCCGTGGATGGGCCAGTGCGCGCCATCCGCATGGCGCTTGCGGAAGGCGGTGTTGCCCCCGACGAGATCGATTACATCAACGCACATGGGACCGGCACGCGCCTCAATGATGCGACCGAAACGCAGGTGATCAAGGAAGTTTTCAAGGAGCATGCCAGAAAACTGGCGATCAGTTCCACAAAGTCGATGCACGGACATGCCATGGGAGCGACGGGCGCGATTGAGCTTGTGGCCACCGTGACAGCGATCGAACGTGGCGTTGTTCCGCCGACGGCAAATTACACTCAGCCGGACCCGGACTGTGACCTTGACTATGTTCCCAATCAGGCACGTGAAAGGCGCATTCGCGCCGCCCTTTCGAACTCCTTTGCATTCGGAGGATTAAACGCTGTGCTTCTCGTGCGCCGTTGGGAGTGAAATCCTCGGTTCTCCCTGGCGCCTCAGATTCGGGAGCGGACTCATTCGGAGCAGGCATGGAAATCAGGCGGATCGCTATCCTGACGCTCGGTGTCAGAGCGGGCCATTTGCGAGCAAGTCAGGCGATTCATCAGGCCCTTCACGACGGAGCGGATAATGTTGAGGCCCGGACGATCGATGTGTTGGATCTGGCTGCCCCCTGGTTCCTCCGCTATTACGTCCTTCCTTACTGGCTGATGGTGCGGCGCGCTCCATGGGCATGGCGCAGGCTTTATGAATGGCGGCAGAGGAAACGGCTCCGAAAGACAGCACCGGAGTGGTTTCTCAGGCGTGGGTGCCGGTCAGTTCTCGCCCGCTTGCGTGATTTCCGGCCGCACCTGGTGATCGTGACAGAGATCGGCGCTGCCGAGCTGGCCGCCTTGGGCCGGCGTGAGGGCTGGTTTGACGCTCCTATTCTGGCCGCCCAGACCGGCTTTCTTGCCGAGCCGCCCTGGGTCAAGGATGAAATCGACGTTCATTGCGTGGGAAGCGAAGAGGCCAGGAGCCAGTTGATCTCCTGGGGCGTCACCACGAACCGCATTGTGAATTGCGGCGTTCCAGTGGATCCGACTTTCGCTCTGCGTCTTGACCGGGGAGAACTCCGTCGGGCCTTGGGCCTGCACATCAACCGGCCGGTGGTGCTGGTGATGGGTGGCGGAGTGGGAACTGCCCCGCTTGATGCCATCATCCGAAGTCTGGAAATGTGCCGCCAGCCCGTTCAGGTGCTCGCCGTGGCGGGACGAGATCGTAACATGCGCCGACGCCTGGAGGCACTCCGAGGACAACTGGCACTCGACCTGCGCGTTTTTGGCTGGTCGGATTCCATTCCTGAGCTGATGGGAGCGGCCAACCTGCTGATCACCAAACCGGGCGGGGTCACTTCCTCTGAAGCTCTCGCAGCCGGTCTCCCCATGATTCTCACTTCCCCGATTCCGGGGATGGAAGAGAGTCATCTGAAGTTCCTTGTTGAGCGCGGCCTGGGTGTGTCGGCCAAACGGCCTGAGGAGATTCCCGTCATCGTATCCGATTTGCTCGACGATCCCAAACGGCTGGAGGCGTTGAGCGCGCGCGGGCAGGAAATGGCGCGACCCGATGCTGCTTACTCCGTCGCCCAGATTGCGCGAGCCCTGCTGGAGAAGGCCACATACATTGATCTGCTGGCGGCACCCTCGACTGCTTCCGGTGAATCGGCTTACCTGATGTAGGAGGGTTGGGTCAGATGTTTGTAAGCGGATTTGAGGAGGCTGGCGGCTTTGGCCTGCAACCTGCGGCGTTTTGGGATGGCTGTTTGAAGCTCGCCGGCTAAGCTGTGTCCTGACGGCACCGGCCGCTCTGCTCTGGAATTCCATGGTACCTGACCTACGGAAGATCGTTGAACGCCGGCTGATTGGAGACTCGATCCCCCGGCTTGTCCAGTTAGGGAAGTCGTTGCCGCCGGGGCTGATTCGCAGGATTCAGATCGACGGCTTCCGGCGGGTCGTCCGCTACGCTGGCGTCCATCAGAAATTCTTTCAGCGAAAGCTCCGTGAGGCGGGCCTTCGCGCGGAGCAGGTTCGCCGGCCTGAGGACCTCGGCGACATCTTTACCACGCCTGAAGATATTCGGAGCCTGCCGCCCGAAGAATTCCTCTGCCGGGAGCCCCAGGCTGTGTTTGAAACTACCGGAACATCCGGCGGTCCCAAGCGAGTTTACTTTGGATACGATGAGCTCGATTTCTCAGCGCGCTACGAGGCTGCGGCGTTTTATGAAAACGGCCTGCACCCTGGGGACCGCGTGGTTTGCACATTCGATGCCGGATACTGGATTAGCAGTTGGGTGACCTTTCTTGCCTGCAAGCAACTGGGAGTTTTCTGCTCTGCTGTAGGCAAGCCGCAGCCCCAGGAAGCCTACGATCGGCTGGCGCACTATCGTTACAACGTGATTGTGGCTGACCCGACCTGGCTGGTGAGTCTGAGCGAAATCGCCGAAAAGCGGGGAAGCTTTCCGGTGAAGCTGATTTTTGCCGCCGGCGACCGCATGACCGACGCCTACCGCGATTACGTCCAGCGAATCTGGAAGGCTCCGGTGATTCTCGGCTACGGCTCAACGGAAATGGGCGGCGGCGCAGGAATGGAGTGCCGGGAGCGCCGTGGTTACCATGTGGACGAATTCAACCTGCTCTTTGAGATTCTTGATCCGGACCCGGATGGCTACGGCGAACTGGTGGTGACCACGCTATCACGCCGGACTACGCCTCTGATCCGATACCGGGTGCGGGATATCACGCGCTTTCTTGATGGGCCCTGCCCCTGCGGGGCAACAATTCGCCGCCTCGCCAGAATTCGAGGTCGCCGTGACGAAATGGTGGTGATGGGCGCCGGAAACATGTATCCCGAGATCTTTGAGAAGGTCTTATGTGACGTGCCGGGCCTTTCGGACAACTGGCAGGTGGCCGTCCGGCAGGAGGGTCTGCATGACATTCTGGAGTTTCGATTGGAGCTGAGCAACGGAGTTTCCGCCCAGACGATTGAGGACGCGGTGCAGAAAAGCCTGGAGGCTCGCTATCCGGACGTATGGGCCAATCAGCTTTGCGGGATGTACAAGCTGGCTTTCCGATTTTGTCCCCCGGGAACGCTCGCCCACGGGCGGAAACGCAAACGCCTGGTGGACGAGCGCGGGGAGTAAAGGGGGTAGCAGGGGGTAAGTGGCGCGCAGGGCGTGCAGGAGGGGGTGATTTCCTTACCACCTACCATCTGAACCCTCTGCCTTAGCTATCGGAAGGAAGGAATAACGACTTGAGCGGAAAATCCGGGGTGAACGATCGGAGCGACAACCGGGCCCGGAAGCCCGTGGTGTTTTCGGACTTTGACGGGACGATTACGCGCCTGGACGTGACCGACGTTATTCTGGAACAGTACGCCGACCCTTGCTGGCGGGACGTGGAAGAAGAGTGGCTGCGGGGCAACATTGGTTCAAGGGAATGCTTTGAGCGGCAGGCTGCGTTGGTGAGGATTTCCGTGAAACAGTTGAATGCGTTGATCGACTCGATCCCCCTCGACCCTGACTTTCCGGGGTTTTTCCAGTTTCTGAAGGCTCAGCGACTGCCCTTTTACATTCTCAGCGACAGTTTTGACTACGTCATTCGCCGCGTTCTGAAGCGTGTGGGGGCGAACGGCCAGCTTCGCAACGGCCGGCACCTGTACTCCACCGGGCTGCGGCTGGAGGCAGGAGGGATGCAGGCAAGCTTCCCTCACAGCGATCACGGTTGCAGTCATGGTTGCGCTACCTGCAAACCTGCGATCATGCGCCGCGTCCACAAAAAGGGGCAGCCGGTCATCTTTGTCGGCGACGGCCTCTCAGACCGCTTTGCTGTGGAAGCCGCGGACGTAGTATTTGCCAAGCATGATTTGCTGGCTTACTGCCGCGAGCATCATGTGGCATGCCGGCCATTTGAGACTTTTGGTGAGGTGCAGAGAGAGCTGGCCGAAATTCTGGATGCGGGGACCTTTGCGTGTGAAGCCGCTGTGAGCCCCGCAACATAGCGGAAACAGCAGGATCTCATCGAGCCGAAGGAAAGTGAATCCATGTCATTGCCGGAAATCACAACCAGGACGAGTGAATTGCTGGAGCTTGAGCGGCGGTACTGCTCGTTCGGCGACACGGTGCACTATCTTGATCCGCCCAAGGTTTTTGCCAACTGTGAAGGCTGCTACCTTTACGACGAGCAGGGTACGCCGTACCTTGACTTGCAGATGTGGTATTCGGCGGCAAGCTTTGGCTATAAGAACCCGCGCCTGAACGAAGCTCTGAAGCGGCAGGTGGACCGTCTGCCGCAATTGGCCTGCCAGTATCTGCACGCCGAAAAGGTTGAAGTCGCGGCTCGCATCGCTCAGTACTGCGAAAAGCGCTTCGGCGTGAAGGGGCGCGTTCACTTCAATGTGGGCGGCTCACAGGCCATTGAAGATTCGCTTAAGCTGGTGCGCAACACAACGGGCAGGAACCTGATGTTCGCCTTTATGGGCAGCTATCATGGGCGGACGCTGGGTGCTTCGGCCATAACCTCCAGCTATCGCTACAGGCGTCGTTTCGGCCATTTCAGTGACCGCGCGCAGTTTGTTTTCTATCCTTATTGCCACCGCTGCATCTATGGGCTGAAGCCGGACGCCTGCGGGCTTTATTGCGAGGAGCAGTTCGAAAAACTGTTTGATTCGGAATACTACGGGGTGTGGGACGCCAAGGCCGAATGCTCCGAATTTGGCGCCTTCTACATTGAGGCCGTGCAGGGAACCGGCGGCTACGTCATTCCGCCCGCAGATTATTTCAAGCGGCTGAAGGAAACCTGCGATAAGCACAAGCTCCTCATCGTGGATGACGAAATCCAGATGGGGTTCTACCGCACCGGCAAGTTTTGGGCGATTGAGAATTTCGGCATTACGCCCGACATCATCGTTTTCGGCAAGGCGCTGACCAACGGGCTGAATCCGATTTCGGGCATCTGGGCGCGTGAAGAATTGATCTCGCCGGAAGCATTCCCGCCCGGCGCGACGCATTCAACCTTTTCCGCCAATCCTCTGGGCACTGCTGTGGCGCTCGAAACACTGAAGATGCTGGAAGAAGAGGATTACGAAACGGTTGTGAACGAGAAGGGCGCCTATTTTCTGGCCGGTCTGCAAGAACTCGAGCGGCGGCATCCGGAATCGATCGGGCAGGTGGATGGATTGGGCCTGGCCCTGCGGATCGAAGTCTCGAAGCCGGACCGCATCACCCCCGACCGCGAACTGACGGACCGCATCTTCGCCGAGGGCCTGGCCGGAAACCTGCGAGCCCGTGGCCGCAAGATGGGCCTGGTGCTCGACGTGGGCGGATACTACAAGAACGTCTTTACCCTGGCTCCTGCATTTTCCATCACCCGCGAAGAGATGGACCTTGCAATCGAACTACTCGATCAACTTTTTAAACGCTGCGCAAAGAAATAGCCGCAACGCCGTTGTAGAGACGTCTCGCTGAGGCGTCTCTACAACAAGACGTTCCTGCTGAAAGTTTCAATAGAACGCCAGTCCATGGCAAGAACTCGGCGCCATGGCCGCGGTTTCCACCTTTTTCAAGTCTTTCCTCTGAACTGACGATGCTCCTTGCGCGCCATGCACGGGCTGTGCGCCAGAATCTGACAGCCCGAGACGCCGAGGAAACCGTTGAACAATTCCGGGCCGTTCTCCAGATGGAACAGGTTTGCTGGATGGGTAGGAGCTTGCCGGAATGTCGCCCGCGCCGTCTTGCTGGCGATGACATTGGGAGTGCTCGTTGCGGGCTCGGCTGAGGATCCAAAACTCCCCTTACCTTTACCCTCGGACCTCAGGCACGTATCATTGCCACTGGCTTTCGACCGGAATTGCGGACAGGTTGATCCCGTAGCCGAATTTCTGGCGCGCGGGAGCGGTTACGCCATTTTCTTCACTAAGAAACAAGTGGTGATGTCGCTTGAGTGGCCAACTGCGGGTTCCCAGGGTCCGCTTGCCTCGGCCAGGTTTGCCGGCGGCATCGTCACGCACAAGAATCCGGCGAAAGGAATTCTCCAGCTCCGGTGGGTTGGAGCGAATCCCGCGCCGCGCGTTGAAGGTCTGGAAAAAGAAACTGGCAAGAGCAATTACCTGATCGGAAACAACAAGGCGAAATGGGTTCGAGGTGTTCCTGCCTATTCCAAAGTGAAATACCGGGGCGTTTACCCCGGCATCGACCTTGTTTATTACGGCAACCAGCGGCAACTGGAATTCGACATTGACGTGGCGCCCGGCGCTCATCCTGAATTCATTCAGCTCAAAGTTTCCGCCGGGAATCATTATCCGGCACGGCTGCGCGTCAACCGGCGCGGTGAGCTCGTTGTGCACACGCGTGCGGGCGACGTGCTTTTCAGGAAGCCGCGCGCTTATCAGCCTGACGGAAATTCAGGGAATAGAAAACATTTCCTCGAAGCCCGCTACATTGTTGGGAAAGACGGCCATGTCGGTTTCGACATAAGCGGCTACGATCCTGCAAAGCCGCTGGTAATCGACCCCGTACTGAGTTACTCCACGTACCTGGGAGGCACCGACTACAATTACGCGACGGGGATTGCCGTCGATGCCTCCGGCAACACCTACATCACGGGCTATACCAGTTCAGTTGATTTTCCGGTCAGAAATGGCGTCCAGGGCGTCTTCGGCGGCGGAAGCTGCGACACGGAGGTCAACACCGCTCCCTGCTTTGACGCCTTCATCTCCAAGCTCAATCCCCAGGGAACGGGTCTCGTCTATTCCACCTATCTGGGCGGGACCGGAGACGACGAGGGAGTTCGTATTGCGGTCGATTCTTCCGGCGAAGCTTATGTTGCCGGATTCACCGACTCGCTCGATTTTCCCACGGCAGGCCCTTTGCAGGGTTCAAACGGAGGCGGCACGTGCGGAACCACGGCTTATCCTGACCCCTGCTATGACGCGTTCGCCGCCAAGCTTACTGCGTCAGGTTCCAACCTGGTTTATTCAACGTACCTTGGCGGGACTGGAGACGACTTTTCCACCGGCATCGCGGTGGACTCAAGCGGAAACGCCTATGTTGGGGGGCTGACTTCGGCTTCTGACTTTCCTGTAACTCATGGGTCCTTTCAGACGAGTTATGGAGGAGGACCGTTTGACGGCTTCGTGGCCAAGATCAATCCATTGGGAACTGCGCTGGTTTATTCCACGTATCTCGGCGGCAGCCAGGAAGATCATGTCAACGGCATCGCGCTCGATGCTTCCGGCGACGCCTTTCTGGCCGGCCAGACGAACTCCGCCAATTTCCCCGTTCAGGGTGCATTCCAGCCGCGCTATACGGCGGGAACATGCGGCTCCGCACTCAGCAGCTTTCCCTGTTCTGAAGGTTTCGTCACGGAATTAAATTCCGTTGGTTCGGGGCTTGTTTACTCAAGCTACCTGGGGGGCACAGCGGCCAGTTACGGGTCGGGCATCGCGCTCGATTCCTCCGGAGCCGCCTACGTGACCGGCTGGACTACTTCCAAAGACTTCCCCGTTACGCAAGGAGCTTTTGACACGACATGGGGCGGCACGAACGAGGTCTTTGTTGCCAAGATCGCTCCGGCCGGAGCCGCGATCGACTACGCCACTTATCTGGGCAGCATCTATCCCGACCAGGCGAACGCTATTGCAGTGGACAGTTCTGGCGACGCCTACATCGCGGGTTACGCTTATGATGGGAAATTTCCGATTTCATCGCCATTACAGGCGGTGAGTGGGGGACTTTACGACGCCATCGTCAGCGAATTTGATGCCACGGGTTCCACCCTGGTCTTTTCCACCTACCTGGGAGGCGCAGGCGATGAAGCTGCCAATGACCTTGCGCTCGATTCATACGGCAATGTCTATGTGGCAGGGGACACCTTTTCGACCGACTTTCCCATCACGCCCTCCGCCATGACCACCGGTTACACGGGCGGCTCTTATGATGCCTGGATCACAAGAATCAGTCCCCAGAATGCTGCCGGGCTGACCGCGGTTCCCAATCCGGTGGTCTTTGCGCGGCAGGAGATCAGCACCACGAGTGCGCCGTCCATCCTTAAGGTCGGCGATGCCGGCAGCGCGGCGCTCGATATCTCGGAAATCGCCGTGTCGGGTGACTTTGCGGCGACAAGCCAGTGCGGCCAGACCGTCTCTCCGGGAACGCAGTGCGCCATCAGCGTGACGTTCACGCCGACGGCAACCGGCACGCGGACCGGCACGCTGGTGCTGACTGACAATGCCGCTGGCAGCCCCCAGACGGTCAAGCTGAGTGGCTACGGAACCAGCGGAGTAGCCAGCCTTTCGGCGACCAGCCTGGACTTTGGCTCTGTTGTCATCGGCACAACGAGTACGCAGACGGTGACTTTAACGGACGCCGCGCAGTCGCCCCTCGACATCTCCAGCATCCAGGCCGGCGGAGATTATTCCGAATCGAATACCTGCGGCAGTGTAGTGAATCCCGGCAGCAGTTGCACCATCGCGGTCAGTTTTTCGCCTTCCGCTCTCGGAACCAGCGTGGGGACCGTCACTGTCACGGACACGGCCCTTGATTCTCCACAGGCCATCACATTGACCGGAACCGGCGTGACCCCCTTTTCCCTGACGGCGGACCCGAGTTCGGCGACGGTGCTCGTGGGAACGGACCATGTGCAGTTCACCGTGCTGGCTTCAACAAGCGATGGCTTTACAGGATCGATCGATCTGGGCTGTGCCAATATCGCGCCCGCCACGTGCACCTTCAGCCCGGGATCGATCACCCCAGGACAATCCAGCACTCTCACGGTCGGCAACCTGAGCGCGATCACCTCTCCTTCGCTCAGTTTTGCTGTGACGGGAACGGTAAGCATGACCTCAAGTGGATCAACCTCTGCGTTGAGCACAACGAGTTCAGGCACGATGACGGCCACGCTTCCGCTGTCGGTGCAATTTGCGGACTTCAGCCTTGCGGTCACGCCAGCGGACGCTTCGATTCAGGCCGGGCAGGCGGCGAACTATACGCTCACTCTTACGCCCTTGAACGGATTCGATGTGCCGGTGTCGCTTGTCTGCGACGGGGCGCCCGCCGGGTCTTCATGCTCGTTTGCTTCTTCCACTCTGCAGGTTAGCTCTTCCGGGCCTGTCCAGGACACGCTGACCGTCAGCACAACTTCCCGGTCGCTGGTCATTCCTGCGCCCGAGGCCCGGCGGTTTCCTGGGGATGGTTCGCGGATCCGATGGTTCGTGATCTGGCTATGGTGCATGTCGCTCGGGCTCATGTTTGTTCCGGTTCGCAAGCGCGATTTGCGGGGCGCGGCAATCCGGAACGTGGTTGCGACCATCTTGCTGGGCTTGGCCATGGTTGCGTGTGGCGGTGGCTCTGGAGGCGGCGCCCTACCGGGACAGAACAGCGGGACCCCCGCCAGAACCTATACGCTGAAAGTGACAGCCACGGCTCAGTCATTGAGCCATACAACCCAAGTCACCCTGAAGGTCAATTGAGGGGAGAAGCGAGGAGCCGAATGAAAGCGGCCTGGGAGTTACCGGATTGTTGGGCACCCCTTTGAGAGCACTTCCAATACCAGCGATGACCAGGAGCTACTCTTCTTTGTAACACCCAAGATTTTGAAAACGTAAGGCTCTCCTACCCAGCCGAGCGGCAAATCGTAGTAGAATCAATCTTCCCTGATGAGGAGGCGAAGGCTTCCTCTTTTTATTTTCAGACGATGAATTCGAACGGACATCAGATCGATTACGAAGGAAGGCGCCTGCGGCTGCAGTCGCATTTGGCCCCTAGAAAAATCGAGGCGCTGCTCGTCACCAGCCTGCCCAACATTTTCTACCTCACCGGTTTTCGGGGGAGCGCAGGAGCGGTTCTTGTGGGGTCATCAGAGACCGTTCTCTGGGTCGACCCGCGATATACACTCCAGGCAACTGAACAAGCAGCGGGAGTCGAAGTTATCGAAGGTAAAGCCGGACTCCTCAAGGAAGCAGCCGGCTCGATTCGGAGAAGGCGGCTGGCGGCTGTGGGTTATGACGATTCAGCGCTCACATGCCGCGAGTTTGCCAGTCTCGAGAAGGCAGGCGGACCCAGAGCGCGATGGGTCCCGGCTGGGGGGATGGTTGAGGTTCTGAGGGCTGTGAAAGACCCCGCTGAGGTTGAGTGGATTCGAAAGGCCGGGAAATTGACCGCTGACGTTTTTGAAGAGATCCGGAGCCATATCCGACCCGGAATAAGTGAAAGCGATCTGGCGGCAGAGATCGAGTATCGGATGAAAATGAAAGGGGCCGAGGGGGCGGCTTTCGAAACCATTGTGGCTTCCGGCGTGCGTAGCGCTTGGCCACACGCGAGACCTTCGTCCAAGTTGTTGAAGGAAAACGATTTGGTTATCATTGATCTTGGTGCTATACTTGGCGGATACGCGGCCGACATGACGCGGACTGTTTATCTGGGCCAGCCGTCACGACGGGTTCGGACAATCTATAACTGTGTGCGAGAGGCTCAAGAGCGCGCCGCTGATGACGCGCTGGAGGGCCGGAGAGCCTGCGACGTTGACGCCGTCGCGCGGCAAGTTTTGGAGCGGAGAAAGCTGAATCGATATTTTACGCATAGTACAGGGCACGGGGTTGGGCTGGAAATTCATGAAGATCCGCGCGTCGGCCGGGGTGAAAAATCGCGGCTTAAGCGGGGGTGTGTTATAACAGTAGAGCCTGGCGTGTATCTTGAGGGGTTCGGAGGCGTTCGTATTGAGGATACCGTGCTTGTGACGGCCGGAAAACCGGAGATCCTTACTCCGGCAACAAAAGACGCCTGGTTTTCAGGTTAGGATCGGAGCACAAGGGGAAAATATGCCCGGCAAGAAATCGTCCCGCACCGGAGAAGCGGCTTCTGAACGGAGCTGGGAACTCCAGGAAATTCAGCAGTTGATTGACCTGCTGATCGAGCGGGAAATATCAGAATTTGAGATGGAGAAGGACGGGATGAGGATCCGGATCATGCGCCGCGAGGGCGGAGCAGCGCCGGCTGTCCACACGACACGAGGCATCGCAGTTGATGCTCCCTCTTCGGTTGCTGCCGAGCCTGTTCATGCTGCTCCGCAGCCGTCATACCAGGAGCCATCAACCCCGGAACCACCGCATGAAATGCCTCAAGAAGGTTTGCATGTTCTGAAATCCCCGATTGTGGGGACTTTCTTTGCGGCGCCAACACCGGATGCTCCGCCTTTTGTTAACGTCGGTGACGTCGTCTACGTGGGGCAGGTGCTCTGCATCGTGGAAGCAATGAAGCTTATGAATGAGATCGAATCCGAATTTGCCGGGGAGGTCGTCCGCATTCACGTCGAGAATGGCCAGCCCGTCGAATACGGACAGCCCCTCTTTACCATCAAGTCCTCTTAAGAAACGAAGTCTGTTTCCCACTGGCGGGATGCGGCCGGCGGGCTTAAGGCCGTAGCGGCCAGCATGACACATGTTTGGAAAGATTCTTATAGCCAACCGAGGCGAGATAGCTCTGCGGGTGATCTGCGCCTGCAAGGAATTGGGGATCCGGACAGTTGCTGTTTATTCGGAAGCCGATCGTTATTCACTTCACGTGCGGTTTGCGGACGAAGCCGTCTGCATCGGCCCTGCGAGGAGTTCGGAGAGCTACCTGAACGTGGCGGCCATCATCTCGGCGGCGGAGATCACCGGTGCTGAGGCGATCCATCCGGGATACGGTTTTCTGGCTGAAAATCCCAAGTTTGCCGAGGTCTGCGAGACCTGCAAGCTGACATTCATCGGTCCCCGGCCTGAGGCCATCCGGCTGATGGGCGACAAGAACATGGCGCGAAAGCGCATGGCGGAACTGGGCCTTCCCGTGCTTCCCGGGACGGAAGTCCTGCGTTCAGAAGGAGAGGCTCTGGACGCTGCGGATCAGATCGGATATCCCGTCATGGTGAAGGCGGCGGCTGGAGGCGGCGGTAAAGGGATGCGGATCGTCACCTCGCCCGACGAAATGCCCAAGCTCCTGCAAGTGGCGCAAAACGAGGCGGAAGCAGCCTTCGGTTCATCAGACGTCTACCTGGAAAAGTATATTTCGGCGCCGCGGCATATCGAATTTCAGGTTATGGGCGACAGTCATGGAAAGGTCATCCACCTCGGAGAGCGCGAGTGCACAATCCAGCGTCGTCATCAGAAGCTGCTCGAGGAGTCGCCTTCCACCCAGATTAGCGTTGAGAAACGCCGGGAGGTTGGATGCAAGGTTATCCGGGCGCTCAGGGAAGTCGGTTACACGAACGCGGGGACGGTGGAATTCCTGATGGATGAGCAACGGAACCTCTATTTTTTGGAAATGAATGCGAGGATCCAGGTGGAACATCCGGTGACGGAAATGGTGACCGGTCTTGACCTTGTGAAAATGCAAATCCAGGTTGCGGCTGGAGAGCCGCTGGCCATTGAAGCGGACACAGTCGGACTTCGGGGACATGCCATCGAGTGCCGCATTTGCGCTGAAGACCCTCAAACGTTTGCGCCCTCGGCGGGGAAAATAACTGGCTTCCATGTGCCCGGCGGAACCGGTGTCAGGGTCGACACGGCCGCTTACGCAGAATCGATTATCCCTCCTTATTACGATTCGCTG
>JAKAWN010000003.1:43256-49796 GCA_021827245.1 Acidobacteriota bacterium
TGCCAAACTCGTCGTTCATGGAAAAGACCGCGCCGAAGCTATGCAGCGAATGGCGCGAGCTCTTGAAATGTTCATTATCGAAGGGATCTCCACCTCGATTCCACTACAGGAAAAAATACTCGCTGACGCCGATTTCCGTGCTGGCAATTTCGACACCCAGTTTCTCAACCGTTACAGCCGCAACGGCGTAAACGGGTGATGCGAACGCGCCCTGGTCGTGATTTATGGGTATTCGAATTCCTCGCCTGTATGCCATAATCGACCCCTCCCAGACAAGGGATCTTGCGCCGGTTGATGTCGCAGAGAAGCTTCTGTCGGCGGGCGTCAGGTTGATCCAATATCGCGGCAAAACTGAAACCTCTCGCCACCTGTTCGATGTATGTTGCAGCCTCGCTGACCGGATGCACCAGGGGGGGGGAATTTTCATTGTCAATGACAGGGCGGATCTGGCTCGCCTGACGGGCGCGGACGGTGTTCACGTGGGACAGGAGGACCTGGAGGTGGAGCAGGCGCGACGCGTGCTTCTTCCGTACCAGCGCGTGGGCGTTTCAACCCATACGCAGGCCCAGCTTGAAGATGCGGATGCTTCTTCGGCCGACTACATTGCCTTCGGGCCTATTTTCCCTACCGGAAGCAAAGAACGTCCTGATCCCGTAGTCGGGCTGGAGCGTTTGCGCCAGATGCGCAAACTCACGCGCAAGCCCTTGGTTGCGATCGGGGGGATAACCCTTGCCAACGCTCCGTCTGTAATCGAGGCAGGAGCGGATTCCGTAGCGGTGATCCATGATCTGCTGGCTGCGGATGATGTCGAGGCGCAAGCGCGCAGGTTTCTGCAGGCGCTCGGCTGAAGCGCGGACGAAGGGCATTTCAGCATTGGCAACGGGTTATCTCACACCTCTATAAGGATTGGCAGCATGGCTGCGACGGTAGCGAACAACTCTGCCACAGAACCGCCTTCAACAGAACTTGTTAAGGGGCTGGGCCTGCTCGACTGCACGACGATCGTGATGGGCTCAATGATCGGATCAGGCATCTTCATCGTGGCGGCGGAAATCGCACGTGAAGTCGGATCACCGGGCCTTTTCCTGCTTTCCTGGGTCATCAGTGGCGTCATGACAGTTTCGGCGGCTGTGACTTATGGCGAACTGGCCGCGATGATGCCGAAAGCCGGGGGGCAATACGTTTACCTGCGCGAAGCTTTCGGTCCCCTCTTCGGATTCCTTTATGGATGGACGCTCTTCATGGTGATTCAGACCGGGACAATCGCCGCGGTTGCCGTTGCCTTCGGCAAGTTCCTGGGCTTCTTTTTTCCTTGGATATCTGAGCAGAATTATCTGCTGAATCTTGGCAGCGTTACACTTCTCGGACACTCCCTGGCCCTGACTCTCTCCACGGAACAAGCTCTTGCAATTGTTGTTCTTATGGGACTTGGTGTCGTCAATATTTTCGGCCTGCGAACCGGAGCGTGGATTCAGAATATCTTTACAGTGCTCAAAGTGGGCGCATTGGTTGGATTGGTGGCCGCAGGAGTGTGGTGGGAGTCGAGTCACACGGTAGCAGCGGCACGCGATACCAGTTTTTGGGGCCATGCCCATTGGAATGCGGCAACGCTTACGGTCCTCGCTGTGGCGCTTGTGGGGCCGCTGTTTTCATCCGACGCCTGGAATAACGTCACCTTTGCGGGCGCTGAGGTCAAGAACGCTAAACGCAATCTTCCTCTGGCGTTGCTCATCGGAACCCTCGTCGTTTGCAGCATCTACTTTTTCACTAACGTCATCTATGTTCGGGTATTGCCTTTTCCTGCAATCCAGCATGCTCCCGAAGATCGCGTGGCCACGGCGGTCATTGAGGCTATTCTGGGGTCCAAAGGCGCCGGATTGATGGCTGCTGCGATCGTCATCTCGACGTTCGGGTGTATGAACGGGATGAGCTTGGCGGGCGCGCGCGTGTATTACGCCATGGCCAGGGACCGGCTGTTTTTTGCGAAAGTCGGCAAGGTCAACCCGAAATACCGTACTCCGGCGGTTTCCCTGATGGTTCAGGCGGTGTGGGCTTCCCTGCTGACCCTGAGTGGAACCTATAGCCAGTTGCTGGATTACGTGATTTTTGCCGTGCTGTTGTTCTACATTTTGACTATCCTTGGTCTTTTCCGGTTGCGCCGGACACGCCCGGATGCCCCACGTCCATATCGTGCGTGGGGCTATCCGGTTGTCCCGATCATGTACATTGTTCTCGCCTTGTTTATCGAATGGGCATTATTGGTTCACCGGCCAGTGCGCAGTTTGGCTGGTTTGGGGATTGTAGCCGTTGGGATTCCGATCTATTTCTTGTGGCACAGGCGGAACTTCGCGACAGATTGCTAATATCAGTTGGGAGGCGGGATGTCTGAATTATGGGTGAAGAAGAGTATTGAGCAGTTGCGGAATGAGGCCCTCGATTCTGAGCATGGCCTTCGCCGTGCATTGGGACCGGTTGCCTTGATCTCGCTGGGCATCGGAGCGATTGTTGGGGCAGGAATCTTTGTCATCAGCGGTGTTGCAGTGCAGCATACGGGTCCGGCGCTGGTGCTATCGGTCATTCTCTCCGGCGTGGGATGCGCGTTCGCCGGACTCTGCTACTCTGAATTTGCATCCATGATTCCGATTGCTGGCAGCGCTTACACCTATGCTTACGCCACGATCGGGGAATTTCTTGCGTGGATCATCGGCTGGGACTTGATCCTCGAATACGCTGTGGGAGCTACAACCGTTTCGATTGGGTGGTCGGGATACACTCTCTCTTTCCTGAGAACCTTACATATCCCTTTTCCGGCAGCGCTGGCCCGCAGCCCTTGGGATCCGGCAAGAAATATCGATGGCACCATCATACACTCTTATTTCAACCTGCCTGCTTTCTTAGTCGTTGCAGTCATCACAACTTTGTTGATCCTGGGCATTCGCGAATCTGCAAGGTTCAACAATATCATCGTCGTCATTAAGGTCGGCGTGCTGCTGTTGTTCATTGGCGTGTGCGCCCTCTTCATTACCAGGAGCAACTGGGTCCCATTTCTTCCGCCGAACCGGGGGACGTTCGGGGATTTCGGTTGGAGTGGCGTTCTGCGTGGCGCCGGACTCATCTTTTTCGCCTATATCGGTTTCGATGCGGTCTCGACAGCCGCACAGGAGGCTCGCAACCCAGAGCGCGACATGCCCATCGGCATCCTGGGTTCCCTTGGAATTTCAACTGTGCTTTACATCGGGGTCGTCCTGGTCCTGACCGGTGTAACACCCTTTACGCGTTTAAACGTTCCGGATCCTCTCGCTGTCGCTGTTGATTCGACTTCCGCCCACTGGCTTTCGCCGATAGTCAAGGCAGGCGCAATCCTGGGAACGACGGCGGTTATCCTGGTGATGCTGCTGGGACAGACCCGCATCTTTTACACCATGGCCTTCGACGGTCTGCTGCCAAAGACCTTTAGCACGGTCCACCCACGCTTCCGAACTCCATACAAGAGCACGGCGCTGGTTGGATTCGTGGTAGCGCTGGGGGGAGGACTTATCCCGCTCCAGATTGTGGGGGAACTGGTCAGCATCGGAACGCTGCTGGCGTTTACCATTGTTTGCGGATCGGTGATGGCGATGCGCAAGATGCACCCCGAGATCAAACGCCCATTTCGCACACCGATGGTCTGGTTTGTGGCACCGATGGGGATGGTCGTTTGCCTGGGACAGATGATCGGGCTGCCCCTGGATACGTGGGTTCGCCTTTTTGCCTGGATGGCGATCGGCTTCGTCATCTATTTCAGTTACAGCCGTCGTCACAGCGTTCTTCGCCTGGCGGGAAAGAAGTCTGCAGGGCCAACGCCCGTTACGAAGGCAGAAATCTGATTGAGTAGGAGCCTGATTGGACAGAGCGAACGAACAGTGGTCGTCTTTTCGCTACGGTCCTATCGGTTTTTTTACACTGAATCGACCGTGCTCCCTTCCTTGTCCGAGACATCCGGGAGGCTAAATGCTCGCCGCGGTTGTTGACGCGCTTCTTCGGGAGTACCGTGAGCGGCCGATGGCGCGCTTTACTGCGTGGCTCATCGCCTTTGGCCTGGCCTTGTGGGTGGACAGCGTGGTGTCCGGCGGTGCTCCGGGTCTGCTGTGGGCGATCTTTATCATCGGGCTTGTCGTTGCTGCTGTCTATTGTGTCATCCGGCTGATCGGTGCATTCAAGCACCATGTCCTGTGGCACCTTCGCCGAAGGCTGATTGTCACCTATATTTTCATCGCAGTTGTTCCCGTCGTCTTAATCCTGGTTCTTGTGGGATTGGGGATCGTTATCGCCAACGGCCAGTTTGCCGCCTTCCTCGTGAGCCTTCGAGTCAATGGCAAGGTTGAAGAGATGCGGCAGATTAACCGCGCTGTTGCGCATGAAGCTTACTTGAGCCCCGCCAAGACCCCGAAGCAGTTGCTCAACCAGGTGGAGCGTTTCTACGTCCAGCAACTTTCTAAGCATTCGGTGAGCTATCCGGGCCTTGAGATTGCTCTTCGGATGGGCAGTGAAAATCGAGCTTTTCGCCTGACCGGAAAGCCGGTCCCCGATGTTCCCACAGTTCCATCGTGGTTCACATCAGAAGAATTTTCCGGTGTTGTCTCTGATCACGGAAAGTTGTTCCTTCGTGCGGCGGACCAGGGTGATACGCCCGTGGGGCGTATGACGATGATCCTCTCAGAGCCGTTCAGTGCCGAACTCCTGAACTCGCTGGGGCAAGGCATCGGACCGGTTGGAGTTATCCAGACGAGCATCGGCGGAGAGATTCCGGTACAACCGGTTGCAGAGAACCCGCCAGCGCCAGGCAGGAACAAACCTCCGGAACAAATCATTGCGCGTTCGAATTCCCTTTACCTTCCGTCGGCCACGAATTTTCTGGATGCCGATGTTTTTGGGACGTCAGCTTTGAAGATTGTTCAGTGGAACGGATCTGGCGAGCAATATCTTACTCAGCCGGTTTTTGTCTACGTAACTTCAAGGCTCTCGGTTCTCACCCGTCATCTGCTTGCTACACTGGGCCGCTATTCGCGGATCTACCTCACACTATTTTTCGCAATAGGGGCTGGCTTTCTGGCGATCGAGTTGCTATCACTGCTTGCCGGCATCCGTCTGACACAGACGATTACGGGAACAGTGGACAGGTTATACGCGGCCACGGAACGTATCAGGGTGGGAGATCTTTCACATCGAATCAACATGCCGGCTTCCGATCAGCTTAGTTCTCTTGGCGAGGCGTTCGACAATATGGCTGAGTCGCTGCAGCGGCTTCTGCGTGAGTCGCAGGAAAAGACCCGGCTGGAGCATGATATCCAGATTGCTCGCGAAATTCAGGAGCAACTTTTCCCGAGCGAAGCTCCGAAGGTGCCTGGCTTGGAGCTTTACGGAATCTGCCGGCCTGCGCGGGGAGTCAGCGGTGATTATTACGACTTCCTGTCCACGGGTACCGACAGGGTCGGTATGGTGCTGGGAGATGTCAGCGGAAAGGGAGTTTCAGCAGCGTTGATTATGGCCGCTATTCAGTCACTGATCCGAACCCGCCTTTACTTGGATTCGTCAGATGGCAAACCCGATTCCGGGGATCTGTCTACAGCGCGATTCTTCGACATCTTGAACCAGCAGATGTTTGAGAATACTCCTGAGGAAAAATACGCGACCTGCTTTTATGCCCTCTATGATTCGGATTCCCATCGGCTTGTCTATACGAACGCAGGACATCCGGCGCCGGTTCTCTTCCGGGATGGCAAAATAATCCGATTGGACGTTGGGGGAACCCCGCTGGGATTGATTTCGCCGATGTCTTATCGCGAGGCGAAAATCTCGCTTGAGCCGGGCGATACGCTGGTTGCTTTTACAGACGGATTTACGGAGAGCGAGAACAGTTTCGAAGACCAATTTGGCGAGGGCCGCTTGATAGAAACTGTTCAGCGCGCCCGCGGGAATCCGCTGCCGGCGCTAGTAGATGAAATATACCGGAGCGTCGAGGAATGGACAGGCGGCAGCGAGCCCCAGGATGACATGACGCTGATCGTGGCCCGGGCGATGCCATCCTAACCAGTCTTCCCGCAGTTGTCGATCGGAAGGTTGTCCAGTAAACTGAAGAACATGGACGGCTTCGCTGGTTGATGGTTCTGATGTCACAGGGAAGTGCGGGCCGGGTCAATGCTCGATCAGACCATCCTGCTGTGCTGGCAGCGCTCCAATCTGTGTCTTCGACGAAAGCCCTGCGAGGCTCCGGGCCTGCTGTAGGTGCGGCCCCTGGAGGAATGCGGCAGTGAAAGGCTTTCGTACCGCGGTCCTGATTCTTGCTCTTGTCCTTATACTGATTGGTGTTGGAACTGTTGGTTTTCACATAGTCCAGCGATGGGGCTGGTTTAAGTCCCTCTACGTGACCCTAACCCAACTTCCGCGGTCGGCTAAGTGAAGTGTTTTGTTTGTAAGGGGTTGCGTATTTATTCCGTCACTATGTGCCCTAGCTCAATGGCACTTTGTGAACGCCAGTCCTTGTGTAGCAACAACTTCCAT
>JAKAWN010000246.1 GCA_021827245.1 Acidobacteriota bacterium
AATCTAACCCAGGCGGAGGCGGATGCGTTGATGGCGATGGAAAAGCACCGCGCCGATGACACTCGCTACAGTTACCCCAACCCCGGCGAGTTCATCGCAGTTCCTCTCAACTCGCTGGACAAGCGCGAAGCATTCATTCTGGATGTGCGCCGTGGACGCATTGACCTGCTCAAAGTGACTCATCAAAACCGGGCGAGGGCTGTCGTTGTGTTAGTGCGCTTGGATTTGGGGGGCCCGACCCACAGAAATCCCGACGGGGAGGAGGTCGGCTGCCCTCATTTGCACATCTATCGCGAGGGGTTCGCTGACAAGTGGGCCGTACCCATTCCGCGGGACAAGTTCTCGGATGCTTCCGACCTCTGGCGGACCCTCCAGGACTTCATGGCTTACTGTAACATCACGAAGCCACCGACAATTGACAAGGTGCTGTTCGTATGATGGACGAAATCCAGGCGTTACTCGACCAATATCTGGTTTGGCTGAAGGATAAGACGGCACTTCGGCAAGTCAATGACTGCGTGGAGATCACGACGCCGTATCTTGACCGGCACAACGACTATTTGCAGATCTACGCGCAACGCGCCAACGGGGAATATGTGTTAACCGATGACGGCTACGTGCTTCAGGACTTGGAGCTCTCGGGCTGCAAGCTGGACAGCGGCAAAAGGCAGGCGCTGCTGAAGACGACCCTGAACGGATTCGGTGTGCGCCTTGAGGAAGGCCGGCTTGAGGTGAAGGCGTCTCGCGACAACTTCGCGCTTCGTAAACACAACTTGGTTCAGGCCATGCTTGCAGTGGATGACCTTTTCTATTTGGCTTCGCCAGTTGTGTCCAGCCTTTTCTTTGAGGATGTCCAGGCGTGGCTCGAATTACACGAAATTCGGTACACGCCGAAAGTGAAGTTCACGGGCAAGAGCGGCTATGACCATGTGTTTGATTTTGTGATCCCAAAGTCCAGGGTCAAACCCGAGAGAATCATCAGAACCATCAACCGGCCCAATCGCGACACGGCGCAGGCCTTGGCATTTTCATGGATTGATACAAAGGAGGTACGGCCGCCCGCCTCCCAGGCTTACGCCATCCTGAACGATTCCGAACGCATTCCGGCTTCCACCGTCGTGGATGCGCTCAGGAGCTATGACGTTCACCCTGTGATATGGAGCCAACGCGAAGAGGTACGCCAGGAACTGGCTGCGTGAACGATTGTGAAGTCAATCGCGCAAGAAGGCCAAGGCGAAATCATCCAGCGCCCGCCCCACAATGAGCAGAATCGGCGAATCTACAGTCGAAGATGTCGCCCTTGAACTCTTTTCCGGGCTTGGCTACACGATTCTTCACGGCCCGGACGTCGCGCCTGGCGAGCTTTTTGCCGAGCGTAGCAGCTACGATGAAGTAGTGCTGGTCAAGCGCCTGCGCCAGGCGCTGGCCCGAATCAATCCTAAAGTCCCCGCCGAAGCCATCGAAGAAGCAAGCAGCGCGGACCCCGTAGCGCAGGCCGCCCGTCGGCTGACCGGTCTGCGGCTCTTTCGTCGGAGCATTCGTGCCGCGACCTGGGAGGAAGCCGGCGACCCGCGCTACATGGAACACTTCGCGGGGATGAATCAGGAGGATGGAGTAAACTGGCTCTACCCGGACACGGCAGGCATTATTGTCAGAGCTTTATGGCGACTTGACCCGTTTTTACACAGAAGGACGTGAACTAGATTTGCGGGCACAGGCTAACCGCCGAATAACCGCCCGGCGCGAGCGGGCCAGCCCGCAGACCATTGCCGAAGAGATTTGGAAAGAATTCGACAAGACGCAACTTCGAATGTTCCCCGACGATTTCATTTCCGATGGCGAGGCAACAGAAAGGGTCACGCTCCCGGCGGGCAAGCCCAAGGTCATTGATGACCTGTTTCATAAGGCCACGCTGCAAGTGAACGGGAGCCTAATCAAGCTCGGCTCGAAGACGCGTGCGGAATTCGCGGCCAAGGTTATCGAGCTGGGCCACTACGGGGAAATGCCGATCCCCAAATCTGACCGTGCTTGCGAAAAGGCTCTCGAAAGCTACCGGCGCTATGAAGCCCAGATGGAATCCACGTTCAAAGACTTGGCCGAAGAGCGCAGCGCCGATCCCGAAGTCCAAGCGCGAATCGTGCGCGAACTCTGGAAACTTTTTTACGCGCGCGCAAGGCCGGCGAGCTGAGTTGGTATGTTTCGTATGACCGAGTTTCTGGCCGCATCGGGGCCTTGCTTTCCACGTTCGCAGTCGGATGGAACTTCTACCGCGACCTGTCTGACCGGCCAAGGCTGAAAGTGAGCGCCGCGCTTTGGGGCGCCGCCAAGCTGGCTTTTGATTTTTGCGACGGGTAGGAGCTAGCCGTCGGCAAGCGGATTGAACGGCGCGCGGCCACGCGGCATCTGGTTCAGGGCTATTGGCTTAACGTCCCAAGCGGCGGACCCAGTTGTCCCACTGGTGGCTCCGCTCAGCCGCAGGTTGCTATCCAGCTTCTCGAATCGCTTCGAAACAAGGGCTTGCTGTGAGTCTAATCTGCAGGAGAGAAAATGAAAGACGATAACCCTCGAACAGTATGGCTTGCTGCGGCGCTGCTTGTGGCTGGCTTCAGCGTTTTGTCGGCCACTTCGCTTATGGTTGCTGCTGCGAGCTCCTTGAAGTCACAAAGGGTTTGGAGAATCGGTCGGTTCGATCAATCATCGTCGGAATTTCATCTTGGGAAGGCTCCCACTCCGGCGCCCGTCTTTGTCGTGGGCACAAGCAGTCCACGCCAAGACTGGTACGCTTTCCAGCCAGGGTCGGCGGACGCACCCGCGGGCGACCGCCCTCATGCCGTCACCGTACGATTCGATCTAAAGGAGAAGCCCAAAGGTCTTTACACCCTGAAAGTCGGCATGCTCGTGCGGACTCACCATCTTTCCGTGCTCCAACTAAGCCTCAACGGCCATCCGGGCTGGGTTTACCAGCGTCCCGAGTGGCACGATGCGCCAGGGAATAAATACTATAACGATTTGGCCACCGTCGAGCTTCCGACGCGGGACTTGCACGTCGGGACGAACAACCTCGTGCTCACGGCCCTCGATACGACCGGCCAATCTGTCCCTGACCGCAGTTCCGGCATCTGGTATGACGCGTTGGAGTTGGAGCAGAATCCCTCCCGGAAATTTAATTCCGGCGCAATATCCGCCGCCGTTCATCCTACGATCTTCTACAAAAGGCTGCACGGGCAACTGGTCGAGCTCGTCGACGTATTTACAACCCAGAACTCTACTGCCCGCAATGGCAGCGTGACTCTATGGGTGAACCGGTTAAAGGTGATTAAGCCTTTGTCCGCTGGCCGCGACTTTGGCCAGCAGCAGACCGAATTTGCAGTTCCAGCTTTCGCTGCCGGCACGCCGGCGCGCCTGGTGGTGAGACTGGGCAGGCATACGCGGCAGTTTCGCGTGACGCTTGAGCCGGCGAAAAAATGGACTGTCTATGTGGTTCCCCACGAGCATCTGGACGTGGGATATACGGATTATCAGCCCAAAGTTGCGGAAATTCACAGCCGGGTTTTCGACGAAGCCTTGGAGATGATGCGGGAGAACCCGCAGTTCCGCTACAGCCCGGACGGGTTTTGGGAGGTGCAGCAGTTTTGGGCGGGACGCAGCGCGGAAGACCACGCAAGGCTGATCAAGGCGATTCAGCAGAGGAGGTTTTTCGTCCCCGCTCAATACGCCAACCTGCTGACAGGTTTCCCAACTGTCGAGACTCTGATTCGCTCTCTCTATGCCGCTTACCGGTTCGATCAGCGCTACCACGAGCCGTTTGACTACGCAAACGACACCGACGTGCCGTCCTACACTTGGTCGTATGCCTCGATTCTCGCCGCCGCCGGAATCAAGTATTTCGTCGGGGGCTGCGACCAGACGCGCGGACCGATCCTGAACGATAGCCACCTGCAGGAGCGCTCGCCGTTCTGGTGGGAAGGGCCGGACGGAAAGAAAGTTCTGATGTGGTACTCCGATAGTTACGGGCAAGTCGGGCGCTATTTTGGCCTGCCGCCGCTCATGAAGACGGGAGAAGCTACTCTGCCAATCTTCTTGCAGGTTTACGCCGGCCCTGAATACAAGCCCGATTCCATTCTGCTGTTTGGCGCTCAGTGGGAAAATTCGGACCTCTATCCTCAGCAAGCTACTTTCGTCGGTGCCTGGAACCGGACTTACGCATACCCCCATCTCATCTATTCTGGGGTTGCTCATGCTCTGGCGGCGATTGCCAGGCAGGATAGGAACACGATTCCAGTTTACCGGGGCGATGGCGGGCCCTACTGGGAGGATGGCATCGCCTCGGACGCTTACTATGCTGCCATGAATCGCGAAACCGAGCAGCGGGCGCTATCGGCTGAAAAGATTTCCACGATCAGTTCACTCGTGAACCCGCTCACGCGGCCTAATCGCCGTGTCGTCCAGCAGATGTGGCGGAATCTGATCCTCTTTGACGAGCATACCTGGGGTGCGGCCGGCAGCATCCGCGCCCCCCAGAGCGAAGAGAGCGTGCGGCAGTTGGCGGTGAAGGACGCCTTCGCGACCCGCGCCCGGCAAGAAGCGCAATATGTGGTCGATCGCGGTATGGCCGCGGTTGCCGATAAAATTCCCGATCCTGGCGGCACCTGGGTGGTCTTCAATTCCCTGAACTGGCCGCGCAGCGCGCTGGTGGAAGCGGATCTGGCGAAAGGCTTCGAGATCGTGGACCTCGCCACGCATCAGACGGTTCCTTACCAGGTTCTCGCGGTGAGCGGAAACGAACAACGGGTTCGATTTCTCGCCCAGAATGTGCCCTCGGTGGGCTACAGATGTTACGCCATTCAACGGATGCTTTCGGCTCCGACCAACCTTCCGGGCGTTTCCGGCAACATCATGGAAAACGCCTACTATCGCGTTGTGCTGGACCCACAATCGGGTGCGGTCAAAAGCATCTTCGACAAGCAGTTGGCGAAGGAGTTGGTCAACGCCGCGAGTCCTTACCGGTTTGATCAGTACCTTTATGTGACCGGCGGTGACACGCCGCCCCGCAATAGCCTGCTCTATAGCGATCGAAACCTGCCGCCGGCCGCGCTCACGGTCCACGCGGCGGCAAACGGCCGCTTGCTGTCGATCACCCGAGCGCCTTTCGGCCTTGTGGCGCGCCTCGAAAGCTCGGCGCTCAATACCCCGCGGATTGACTCAGAGATTATTCTCTTCAATGACGAGAAAAAGATCGAATTCATCGACCGTGTCCGCAAGCGGCCGGTGTACGCGAAAGAAGGGGTGTATTTCGCCTTTCCGCTAGCCATGGATCATCCCCAGTTCCGGTATGAGCTTCAGAACGGCTACGTGAATCCCGCGCGCGATCAGCTTCCGGGAGCCGGGAAAGAATGGTTTTCCGTTCAGCACTGGGTCGAGGCTCAGCAGGGAAACGCGAGCGTGGCGCTTGTCCCGGTTGACGCCTCGCTCGTGAGCTTGGGTGACATCGTGCGTGGAACGTGGCCGCTTGAATTCGGCCGGCGGAAGGGGACGATTTTTTCCTACGTGATGAACAACTATTGGTTTACCAATTATCGGGCAGCTCAGGGCGGAAAATTCACGTTCCGCTACGTACTGACCAGCGATCGCGAATTCCAGCCTGCGATGCTCAGCCGGCTGGGGTGGTCGGAGATGACTCCGTTTGAGGTGGATGACATCATTCCGAACGACAAAGCCATCAATACGCCTGAACCGTTGAATGCCGCTGAAGACAGTTTCGTAAGCGTGAACTCACCGGACGTAGTCCTCACGGCTTGGAAACGGCCAATGAATGGGGAAGGAAGTATCATGCGGTTTGTCGAGGTCGCGGGCCGGCAGGGTAACGTCCGTGTGCGCCTTCCTTTAATGGACGTTGAGCAGGCGTGGCAGTGCAATGCGATGGAGCAGAACCAGCTCCCGCTGAGCGTTTCCGTTCATGGATTTGGCTTTGCCGTGCGGCCGTTCGAGATCGTGACGGTCCGAATAGCGGGGAAATCGGTGCTTAAGCCGACTAGCCGTTGACGAAGGGGACTATAAAGGTTGTAGAGCGTCAGGCACAATTGTTGGGCTGATCGCGGAGGTCAAACTCAGAGTGCCAGGGGCGAAACGATCGTTGCAGTTCACCGTTCAGCATTTGCGTCCGGGCGCGACTGCTTTGCTGGCCACCACGTCAGGGTTCCGCTCCGGCCGGAGATGTCGGTTGCTGTCGTTTTTCCTTAATTTGGGGCCGGAAAAAAACTTGAGGGTCACGCGGCCACAGCCTCCACGCTAGTGTAGTGTCCAGTAATTACGGAATGCTTTCGGTCGTGTTATAATGCCATGTCAGCGCCGGTAGGGAAAAAGCCACATGAGCAAGGAGATGACACTTCA
The DNA here is from genome assembly GCA_021827245.1 of Acidobacteriota bacterium. The sequence continues at coordinate 6,391 of JAKAWN010000246.1, forward strand.
GGTCGTGATCCTGTGCGGCGGCATGGGCACGCGCCTGAGAGAAGAGACGGAGTTCCGTCCTAAGCCGCTGGTTGAGATCGGCGGCAAGCCCATCTTGTGGCATATCATGAAGATTTACTCGCGCTATGGCTTCCATGACTTTGTGCTCTGCCTAGGCTACAAAGGACACCTGATTAAAGAATACTTTCTAAACTACCGTCTGATGAACAGTGATTTCACGTTGCGCTTGGATTCGGACAGCGAGCCGAAACTTCATACTCCGAAGCAGGACGAGCCCTGGTCGGTGACCTTCGTAGATACAGGTTTGGAAACGATGACCGGGGCGCGCGTGAAACGCGTCGAGCCTTACATCCACGGCGATACCTTCATGCTGACTTACGGTGATGGCGTGTCCGATCTCAATATCAGCCGCCTGGTGGAATTCCACCAGCGCCACGGGAAAATCGGGACGGTCACCGGCGTGCAGCCGATCTCCCGCTACGGAGAGCTGGCGGTGGAGGGGTGCCAAGTGAAGGATTTTAATGAGAAGCCCGCGTCAAAGACCGGCTTGATCAGCGGGGGCTTTTTCGTTTTCGAGCGTAAGTTCTTCGATTATCTTTCGCCCGATGACGGCTGCGTGCTGGAGGGCGAGCCGCTGGAGCGCCTCTGCCGCGACGGCCAGTTGATGACCTTCGCCCATCCCGGCTACTGGCATTGCATGGACACGTACCGCGACTTCGTCGCGCTGAACGAGGCGTGGAAGCAAGGCGCGCCCTGGAAGGTCTGGAAGTGATGGGACAGCCGGCCCCTTTCTGGGCGGAAAAGCGGGTGCTGGTAACGGGCGCCACGGGCATCGTGGGCTGCTGGTTGGTCAAAGAGCTCATTGACCGCGGGTCGGAGGTTACGGCGCTCGTCCTCGACGCCGAGCCGCAGTCGGACCTTTACCGACGTGATTACGTTCGAAGCGTCCATGTGGTTAATGGGAGGTTGGAGGATTTCTCGACGCTCGAGCGGGCCGTTCTGCTTCACGAATGCGACACCGTATTCCATCTGGGCGCGCAAACGATCGTTACGGCCGCGTATCGTTCACCGCTTGCCACTTTCGAGAGTAACATTCAGGGCACATGGAATCTTCTCGAAGCCTGCCGCCTTCATGCCGACATCGTGAAGCGCGTGGTCGTTGCCTCCAGCGACAAGGCCTATGGCGAGCAAGAACGCCTTCCTTACACAGAGGACATGCCCCTGAAGGGACGTTTTCCTTACGAAGTTTCAAAATCCTGCGCTGACCTGATCGCGCAGTCCTACTTTTGGTCTTACGGTCTTTCCGTGGCCATCGCGCGTTGCGGGAACATCTACGGCGGCGGCGACCTTAACTGGAATCGCATCGTGCCGGGGACAATCCGTTCCCTGTATCGCGGCGAATCGCCGGTCATTCGCTCCGATGGGCAGTACGTTCGGGACTACGTGTACGTTAAGGATATCGTCGAGGCCTACTTGTGCCTGGCGGAACAGCTCGACCGGCCTGAAGTCCGCGGCCAGAGTTTCAATTTCAGCCCTGAGTCCCGCGTCACCGTTATTGAGATCGTGGATTCGATCCGCCGCTTGATGAACTGCGGCAGCATCGAGCCCAGAATTCTTAACCAGGCCAAGGGCGAAATACGAAGCCAATACCTTTCGTCCGCCAAGGCGCGGGAGGTCCTCAATTGGAAATCGGCCTACTCCCTTGACGAGGGCCTGCGCCATACGATTGAATGGTATCGGCAGTTCTTCGCGGAGGCGCGGCCATGATTCATGGCGCCGAAGCGCATATCTTATCTCGGCTTCGACAGGCGGTCTGAGGGCTTTCTCGAGAAATGGGGTTCAGTCATCCGGGCTATCAATGCCGCTCCTGCGGCGACAGCGGGCTGAGGGAAGTACTTTCCTTGGGCAAGACGCCCCTCGCCAACTCATTGCTCACCCAGGCGCAGCTTGCTCAATCCGAGGAGACGTATGTTCTGGATCTAGCTTTCTGTCCCGGCTGCTCGCTGGTCCAGATTACGGAGACGGTTCCCCCCGAGCAGCTCTTTCGCGAATATCTCTATTTTTCCTCTTTTTCTGACTCCTTCGTGCGTCACGCCCGCGAAATTGCTGAGCGCATGATAGCGGCAAAGAGGCTGGGTTCCGCTCATCTGGTCGTCGAGGCCGCGAGCAATGACGGGTATCTGCTCCAGCATTACAAGGCGAGAGGCGTCGGCGTGCTCGGCGTCGAGCCGGCATCGAATATTGCGCGAGTCGCCGAAAATGAGCGCGGCATCGCCACCTTGTGCGATTTCTTCGGCAGGGAAGCCGCCGAGAAGCTCCGAGAGAGCGGCAAGCGGGCGGATGTCTTTCACGCTCACAACGTGCTGGCTCATGTCGCAGACCTGAACGGCTTTGTGGAAGGCATCCGCATCCTTCTGAGGGACGACGGGGTCGCGGTGATCGAAGTCCCCTACGTCAAGGATTTGATAGACCGGGTGGAATTTGACACCATCTATCACGAGCATTTATGCTATTTCTCGCTGACCGCGTTGGACAGGCTCTTCCGCCGCCACGATCTGCGGATCGCAGACGTGGAACGAATTTCGATTCATGGCGGGTCTCTGCGGATATTCGCGCGCGCAGGGAGTACCGGGGAAGTGGAAAATAATGTGAAGCAGTTGCTTGATGAGGAGTCGGCTTGGGGGGTGGACAAGGCCGAGTTCTACCAGGATTTTGGCGCCCAGGTGAGCCGCCTGCGGTCCGATTTGCTGGCCCTCCTACGGCGGTTGAAGGCGGAAGGGCAACGCCTGGCGGCCTATGGGGCGTCTGCGAAAGGCAGCACGCTGCTGAACTACTTTCGAGTAGGCCGTGAGACGTTGGACTTTGTTGTGGACCGCAGCACCGTCAAACAGGGGCGATACACCCCCGGCGCTCATTTGCCCATTTATCCGCCCGAAAAGCTCCTGGAGGCGATGCCGGATTTTGTTCTGCTGCTGACCTGGAACTTTGCGGAGGAGATTCTGGGGCAGCAAGCCGAGTATCGCCGGCGGGGTGGACGGTTCATCATCCCGATTCCAGAACCGCGGGTCGTGTAGATTCAGGAATGTGGAGCGGCGCGCACTTATCGAGTCCAGCGCATGATTTTCACGGAGACGAAGCTTAAGGGCGTTTGCATCATCGAGCCGGAACGGCTGGAAGACGAACGCGGGTTTTTCGCGCGCACGTTCTGCGCGAAGGAGTTCGAGGCGCGCGGGCTGAATCCACGCATGGTTCAGTGCAGCATCTCCTTTAACAAGAAGAAAGGAACGCTGCGGGGGATGCACTATCAAGCCGAACCGCACGCCGAGGATAAGGTTGTCCGCTGCACCGCAGGCGCAATCTATGACGTGGCCGTGGACTTGCGCCCGGAGTCTCCCACATTTAAGCAGTGGGTAGCCGCCGAATTGTCGGCGAGCAATCGAAAGATGTTGTACATTCCGGCAGGCTTTGCCCACGGCTTCCAAACCTTGACCGACAATTCCGAGGTCTTTTACCAAATGTCTGAATTCTACCACCCAGAGTCGGCTCGCGGCGTGCGGTGGAACGACCCAGCGTTCCGGATCGTGTGGCCGTCAGAAAACCCTACCATATCCCCCAAGGACCGGAATATTTTGGACTTTCACGTATGAGCCGTGTGCTGGTAA
>JAKAWN010000247.1 GCA_021827245.1 Acidobacteriota bacterium
ATGGAAAGCTGCTGTCGTGCTCGCCCATCAATGTTGCGATGGAGGTGTCCCTGGCTGCGCGGAGTTGTGAAACAAAAGTCGCGCCCGGCAAGTACCAGCGGAAACCCGTGCTGACGGCCACTTCCCGGCTCGCCAGTGGAGCTACCAGCGACCGCAGCCAGCCCAGGCCCGGCCGGGCATCCACATCGGCAAACACCAGCACCTCCGTGTCAGGCCCGATCGCATCGAGGCCGCGCAACAGGTTGTGGACTTTCTGGCCTTTTGCGTGTGATGGCCCGGCGACCAGAAGCGATACATTGCGAGTTCCCGAAGAACTCTGCTTCGCAGCCTTCGTCGCCAGAGAACTCAAAGTCACAAATGCCGGATCGCTTTCGTCACCCACCACCAGGATCAACTGGTATCGCGGATACTCTTGCGCCAGGAAGGCGGCGATATTGGTCCTGACCGCTGCGTCCATTCCCTTCACCGGAATGATCACCGCCGTCGGCGGAGCATAATCGCCAACAGGTTCCGACCGGCGCCGCCGCACGTATGCCAGAAAACGGAATCCGCCCCGAAGCGAATTCACGCTCTGTGCTAGGAGCACAATCCCAAGGATAATAAAAACGATTAGCGCGCTGCCCATGGAAGAGATTCGAGTCTAGCATAACTTTCGTTTCTGCCTTCTGATGCCTCGTGTCATCCTTCCGCTGTCTAGTGTCATCCTCAGTCCACCTGCTTGTCATTGTGACGAAGCGAAGGATCTGCTTCTTGTGTTTTTCACCATCATAACGCAGATTTCTCGTCACCTGCGGTTCCTCGGAATAACACAGTGCACGAGTTCTCCCGCAACCTGTTATAGTCAAAAAGGAGCTTAATTTGCACATCCTTGACCTGATCCTCTGGTTTGCATTCACCGTCTGGATGGCGGCGGCCCTTTTTTCACTCTGGAACATGACAGGCGTCACGATTCTTCGCCCGGTCTCTTCCGTTGCTTCGCAGCCCGACCTGCCGCGCGTTTCCATCCTGCTGGCGGCGCGCAATGAGCAGGAAACGCTCCCTGAGACTCTCGATTCCCTGCTCAACCTCGACTATCCGGATTATGAGGTCATCCTCGTGGATGATGACTCCGATGACCGCACCGGGGCGATTGCCGACGATTGGGCGCAGCGTCGCGGTTCCGATGGCAAGCTGCGCGTGATCCACAATCACGGCCTGCCCGCCGGCTGGCGCGGCAAAGTCCACGCCATGAGCCTTGCCGCCGAGGCCGCCACCGGCGAGTGGATTCTTTCCACCGATGCCGACGTCGTGTTTCATCCCAGCCTTCTGCGGCAGGCTGTAACGCTTGCTCTCCGAAAGAAGGTCCAGTTTCTATCGCTGACTCCTGAAGTCGAAATGCAATCCTGGGCGGAAAAGGTCGTATTGCCTGCCTTTGGCTTTCTTCTCTTCATGCTGTTCCCGCTAAGGCTCGTAAACGATCCCAGGTCATCCCGCGCGATGGCGGCGGGAGCTTTTCTCTTGATGCGGCATGAGGACCTGATCGCCGTGGGAGGCTACGCCCGCCTGCGCCATACCTTGATCGAAGACCTTCGCATGGCGGAACTCTTCAAACACAACGGCCGGCGAACATATCTGGGAGTAACGCGCGGAGTTTTTCGCACCCGAATGTACAAGAACTGGCGCGAGGTTTTTGAGGGTCTCGCCCGCAGCGCCTGGGAAGGAACCGGATGCTCGCTCTGGAAAACCCTGGCCGGCGTGGCGTTCGGCAACGGCCTGGCGGTGTTGCCCTGGATTTCGCTAGTCGGACTCCTGCTGGCGCATGTGTTTGCAGGAACACCTTTGGCGCACAATCCGGTATTATGGGCGGCAACGGCAGCCTCCACGGTCAGCGCCGCCGTCTATTGTCCCGTTGTTATCTTCGCCGGCCTTTCACCCCTTTTCACGTTCACTTTGCCACTTGCCGCCATCTTTTACTCCACCGTGTCGGTCGTGTCCGCCTTCAACAGTCTCAAGGGTCCCGGACTCTCGTGGAAGGGCCGCCGTTATCAGCCTCCGGCCGCGTAGCGTGGCCCTCCGGATTCGAGTCCTACTTGAGCCCCTGGCGCAGGAAATGGGATCCCGAGCGGCGCAAAACTCCTCTCAAGCCCCGGCAGGCGCAAAAACCATCGGCCGCCGGACCGACTCGGCGCAGGCCAGCCTTCCAAGCCTGTGTTCTGGTAAGATAAGAAAGCCAATTGGGCTGGGCTGACTTGCATGTTCTCCCGCCACAAAAGGATGATCGGGGTTCTTTACCTCCTGGCTGACGCCATGCTTGCCGTGGCCAGTTTCGCGCTGGCCTACTGGATTCGCGCCCGGTTCATCACGCCGCAGCCGCTTTATCCTGATTCGAATTACCTCTGGATCATTCCGTACGCCATCGTCCTGTGGATCGGCGTGGGCCTTGCAACAGGCAGCTATCGTGAAATCCAGGAGGAAAAAGTCCTGCGGGCGTTCTGGGACCCGATCAAGGTGGCCTTTCTCGGAACAGTGTTGCTGTTTGCCACCATCTTCGCCTTCAAGCTGGCGTACATCAGCCGCCTGCTGTTGGCTCTCTACGCCATCATTGACCTGCTGGTGATGGTTTCTTTCCGCCTCGCGGCGCGGTGGCTCGGCGCCCCCCTTCGGTGTACTTTTGGAGGCTACCGAGAATTTCTGGTAGTGGGCGATGCGCCCCATGCAGACGAAATCGCCAGGGCCATCGAAGCCAATGAAAAGCGTGGCATGCGCATCTTCGGATTCGCGCGGATCGGCCCGTCGCCAAAGAATCCGCTGCAGGCCGCAAACCTGCGTGGCCAGTATCCTGTTTACTCACTCGGCCAGTTGCCGGAGCTTGTTCGGAAGCACGTGATCGACGAGGTCATCTTCGCAGCGGCGAAAGGCGACATGGAGAAAATCGAGGACGCCTTCCTGCTTTGCGAAGAGGAAGGCGTGAAGACCCGGGTTCTTCTCAACTTCTTTCCTCACGTCGTCTCCCGGGTGTATCTGGACCGGCTGGAAGAAATGCCCCTCCTCACCTTTACCACCACGCCGGAAAATGAGTATCTCCTGCTGCTGAAGCGCGCGCTCGATTTCACCATGGCGCTCGTGCTGCTCATCGTCCTTTCGCCACTTATGCTGCTGCTCGCCATCCTCATCCGGCTGACTTCCGCGGGACCGGTTTTTTATCGCCAGGTGCGTTGCGGATTAGGAGGAAGGAAGTTCACGGTCTACAAATTCCGCTCCATGCACGCTGGCGCCGACCTGCGGCGAGACGAACTGGCAGCCTTGAATGAGCTCGACGGCCCCGTCTTCAAAATCAAGCATGATCCACGCTGCACAACGATTGGGCGCTTCATGCGCAAGTTCTCGCTCGATGAGCTTCCGCAGCTGGTCAACATTCTGAAGGGCGACATGTCGTTTGTCGGCCCGCGCCCGCCGCTGCCCGAGGAAGTTGAGAAATACGCCGGATGGCAGCGCCGCCGCCTGCGCATGCAGCCCGGCCTCACCTGCCTGTGGGCGCTCGAAGGCCGCAATCAGTTGAATTTCCGCCGCTGGATGGAACTCGACATGGAGTACATCGACAACTGGTCGCCCAGCCTGGATCTGAAAATCCTGCTCAAGACCATCCCCGTGGTCCTGCTGGGCCGGGGCGCAAGCTGACGAAAATTCTCTTCCTGATCAACGATCTCCCTGCGAAGCCGCTCAACGCTGAGAATTGTTGGACCTGACCGGGTTGTGTTACGCTCTACTGCGGGGGACGGTCTGCTTGCGCACCAGGTTTATCAAGTTCATCGTCATCATCCAATTCACACTGTTTGCCGCACACTGGTTCGTCTATGAGACATGGACCGCCTTCGACGGTCGTTCTGATCCCTCCGGCATCACAGGACTGAAGGTCGCCATGGCCATCCTGTCCGTGACATTTGTCCCCGCCTCGCTGCTCGCCTTTCGTTATTCCAACTTCTGGACAAAACTGTTCTACAGGCTCTCTGCCGTCTGGCTGGGAATGCTGAATTTCTTTGTGCTGGCCGCGTGTCTCTGCTGGACAGTTTATCTGGGCGAGCGAATGGTTGGCTTGCCTGGCGGCCGGCCCGTGCTCGCGGAAAGCATATTTGGTCTGGCCATCTTCATCGGCTTTTGCGGCGTCATCAACGCGCGTCGAGTACGCCTGAAGCGAATCAAGGTAAAGCTGCCGAATCTTCCGTCATCCTGGCGTGGCCGCACGGCCGCCCTGGTGTCCGATCTTCATCTTGGGCACGTCAACGGCCGCGGATTCATTCGGAAGGTTGTCGCCCGGCTCCGGCGTCTCGGCCCGAACGTGGTTTTCATCGCCGGCGACCTCTTCGACGGCGTGCGGGTGCGCATCGGCAATCTGGCGGCGGAGTGGAGGGGAATCTCGCCCGAACTGGGCGCCTATTTCGTCACCGGGAATCACGAAGAGTTCTCTGACCCGACGAAATATCTCGCTGCGCTCAGCAATGCTGGCGTACGCGTTTTAAACAATGAGCGAGTCACTCTTGATGACCTCGATATTGTTGGCGTGCATTACAGGGATTCAGTACACCCGGAACGTTTCCGCTCCGTGCTGCAAGGCGCCGGGTTGGATCACGGTCGCCCCAGCATACTGCTCATGCATTCGCCACACGGACTGGAGATTGCCGAGAAGGAGGGCGTATCGCTGCAACTTTCCGGCCACACTCATGGCGGCCAGATTTATCCGTTCATCTGGTTCACCAAACGGATTTTTCGCGAGTATGCCTATGGGCTCAACCGGTTCGGGAAAATGATGGTCTATACATCGAGCGGCTGCGGGACTTGGGGCCCGCCGATGCGGGTGGGCACGCGGCCCGAAATCGTTCTGATTGAGTTCGAATAACCTTCGGCGGCGCGCAGGAACAGTCCCAGAGGGACGTACGCCATCTCGAAGACCGGTGGTGACCGAGTTTGTTTCCTATTTCGTGGCACGGCCATCTTGGCCGTGTGTTTTGAGCGCAGCACGCGCGAAGACGCCAGTGCCACAAATGAAATCAGGTCACCACCCGAAGACCCGTGTCATAGAATCGCTGCTGCAAGGACCCGCTTCGCTTAATTCGCCCCTTTGGCACGGCTATACAGATTCAAGGAGGATCAAGAAGTGAAACGCAGAGATTTGCTCGCGCTTGGCGCCGGTACTTTATCCCTGTCCCTGCCCGGTCACGCAGCCGCATCTCCCCTCGTCTCCGGCCGGATTTTTGACGTTCGGAATTACGCCGCCCGAGGTGATGGGAAGACAAAAGATACGGCAGCGATTCAAAAGGCCATCGATGCCGCAACCAGCGCCGGAGGAGGAACCGTCTATCTCGGTCCGGGAGATTATCTGAGTGGCGGCATCGTTTTGAAGAGCAACGTCACTTTTTATCTCAACGCAGGCGCCACACTTCTTGGCAGCAAGGATCTGGCCGATTATCCGCCGCGCTCCGGGCCCAACCCGCACGGCGATGCGAATGTCCATCACCTGATCTTCGCTCGCGATGCTGAGAACGTCGCGCTTTGCGGATTGGGACGAATCGACGGCCAGGGGCGCGCCTACTGGGTGCCGAGCGACCACCCGGAAACGCCTGAAAATTACTGGCGGGAGGCGGTTTCGAATACATTCAAGCCGCTACCGGGTGACGCGCGCCCTTCGCCCATGCTGGAATTCGTAGGCTGCAAGAATCTTCGCATCGAAGATGTGACCCTCGCGAACTCAGCCGGCTGGACCATGCGGCCCGTCGACTGCGAATCGGTCTTCATCCGCGGGCTTCGGGTCCGCAATCCCGTATACGGTCCCAATACGGACGGCATGGACGTCACCTGCTGCCGCAACGTTTTCATCGCCAACTGCGACATTTCCACCGGGGACGATGCGCTGTGCCTGAAAAGCGAGAGCCCTTATGGCGGACCGGTTGCGCCCACCAAAAACATCGTCATCACCAACTGCGTCCTCACCGGATGCTGCAACGGCTTCAAGATGGGCACGGCCACAAAAGGGGCTTTTGAAAACATCACCTTCGCAAACTCGGTCATCTATAACGAAGACGTCCCGCTCAATCATCGGATCATTGCGGGAGTTGCAATTGAGATGGTGGATGGCGGCTCGGTGGATGGGATCGTAATTTCCAACATCCGGATGCAAAATACCCGCACGCCGATCTTCGTCCGCCTCGGCAACCGCAGCGGCAATCCCCCTTCCGGGCCAAAGCCGGGCGCGCTGCGTGGCGTCATGATTGACAATATCGATGCCACCGGGGCCATTCTCACTTCATCGGTCACCGGTCTTCCCGGCCACGATGTTGAAGACGTCACGATCAGCAACATTCGTATTGATACGGTTGAAGGCGGTGAGCTCGAATGGGTCACGCGGGAAGTTCCGGAACGTCCCGCGGCTTATCCGGAGGCCAACATGTTCGGCCGCTTGCCTTCTTATGGATTCTATTGCCGCCACGTTCGCGGAGTGCGCTTCCGGGACGTTCGCATTGAAACCCGGGAGCCCGACGCGAGACCCTTGCTGCTGTGTGAAGACGTGAAGGACCTGAACGTCGCCGGCTTGGCAGGCTCCGCACCAGATAGTCAGGAGCCGTTGGTCGTTCTCCGGAATGTCCGGCGCGCTTTCATTCAGGGATGCAGTGCACCGCAACACCTCTCGACATTTCTGAGCGTGGAGGGTAAAGAGAGTTCTGACATCAGCCTGATTGGCAGCAACTTGCGCGGGTCTTCCGCTGCCGCGCGAACGGTTGATGGCGCGCCGCAGAGCAGCATCTCCCAGGCCGGCAACATAACTTCGGCTGGATGATCCTATATCTGCGAGCGGCGTATCCCTGGGGCCCGGTGTCGCCATGCCCTGATATCCTGCAGGCACAATTCATCGCGGCATGCAATTCGCCATTTTCTTGCCCGCGATGTTTCCACCGCTGCCGCCGTGTCAGGTGTCCAAATGCATCATATAAAAGGTGATGTAACGGCCGTAAGCCTGTCCGGTCCGAGAAGAATTTAATTTCGGCGGCCGTGCAGACTTTACACGCGAACTCTGCATCTAAGATCATATCGGATGCAAAATCTACCTGATCGCAAGCGAGAATTTGCCATAAGGGTCCCTCTAACTTTCTTTTTGGCGTATCATAGCTCCAACATACTGGGGACCTTTGAGGAACAGTACGATTGGTAATTCGCTTGCCTTTAGGTCCTTGGGGTCGGGCAAGAAGGCTTATCGGTATAGGGATAGAGGGGCGCAGAATCGAGGGGCACAGATGAGCTCAAGAAAAAAGGGCTTTTGTTGGAAGGCCCTGTTGCGGCGCGTGTGGGGCACGATTGCCGTTCCGGCTTTAATCATTGGGTCAGGCATGGGTTTCCCTGTGTGCAGCTTTGCTGCCCAGGCGCAATCCGTGTGGCCTGCGGGGATGGCAAGCCCAAAGGCCGCCACTCCTGCCGCTTTGGAAACAGCGCCGTCGGCCGCCGGTCAGGCATCGGATCAGCCTGCAACGGGCAGCGTCAGCGGCAGCGTAGCCGACCAGAACGGGGGCCCGGTCATCGCAGCTCTCGTAACCCTGTCGCGCAATGACCGGACCGTGCAGCAGGTCGAGACGGCAGACAATGGGCAATTCTCTTTTGCCGGCGTCGCTCCCGGAGCTTACTGGCTCACCATCACCGCCTCGGGTTTCAAGTCGCAGTCCATCTCCTTCGTGATGCACGCGGGCCAGACGTACGCGGTTCCGCGAATCGTGCTGGGGTTGGCGCCCCTTGTGACCTCGATCAAGGTGACGCCTTCCCGGGCCGTAGTCGCCCAGTATCAACTGCAGCACGAAGAAAAGCAGCTTGTGCTCGGCTTCATTCCCAATTATCTGGTCACCTATTACCCCCACACCGCCCCGCTCAGCGCCAAGCAGAAGTTCGACCTCACTTTCAAAACGATTTTCAATCCGTATACTCTTGGGCTGACGACAGCGTTCGTGGGAGGCGAGCAGGCAGCCGGCATGTACAGCGGATACGGTACTGAGGAAACGAGCTTCGCCAAGCGATTTGGCGCCTCTTACGCCACTCTGGGTGTGGGTGCGGTTTTGGGAGACGCTCTGCTGCCCTCGATCCTGAAACAGGACCCGCGTTTTTACTACAAGGCAAACGGCAGCTTCGGATCGAAGCTTCTCTACGCGATCACCCGGTCGGTGATCTGCAAAGGCGACAATGGACACTGGCAGCCGGATTATTCGGGCGTCCTCGGGCACTTCGCCGCCGGCGGCATCGCCAATCTCTACCTCCCGCCGCAAAACCGCAAAGGAACGGGAACGATGGTTGAAGATGGCCTGATCGGCATCGGCTTCGATGTCTTCGCCAACATCCTTCAGGAATTTGTGTTCCCGAGTCTGACGCCAGTCCTTTCTCACCGCCGCTACGGCAAACCCTGAGCGTGGCCGACAGGGGCAACCACGGCAACGGTTCCTTGCCGTGGGCATCTTGACCAACAAAGAACCCACGGTCAGAAATTCACTGACCGTGGCTACCCGAGGCGCGGTGCGTGAAGCCGAATTGGTAGCCACGGACAACGCCCCGTTGTCCGTGGGCCTTTTGAAACAGGAAAAACCCGCGGTCAATGGTAAGAAAGATTGACCGTGGCTGCCCGCTAAATGACAGACCCATGTATCAGCCCCTGCGCCAGCCGTGGGTGGCGCATACATGGCGAATTGTGCCATGTGTGCGGCTGGGCGAGCTGGTAGCGCGGACCGCCGCTCCTGAGGTCCGCGGCTTTTCCTTCCCTGGGCCCCGCTTGGACTATAACAAAAACCGCAGACCGCACCGACGGCGGTCTGCGCTACTTGCTTGCTCTGTGCGACCGCTGTCGTTGTCCGCACACATCGCAAGAACCGCGATGTATGCGCCACCCGCGAATTCTGTAATCGCCTACATTCCGAAAAGCGGAACGTATGCGCCACCTGCGAGCCAGGCAGCCCATGAAGTGGGCGGAAGACCTTAGCCCATGACGTAAGTCATGGGAAAGCAGATCCGCGAAGAAATGAAAACAGCCCCCGGAGGGGGCGAAAGAGTCTCAACGATCCCGACGTTCTTTCGCCCTTCCAAGGCTTGGTCGAATGGGACGTTCATCGATTCCCACGGCTTACGCCATGGGCTAAAATCTTCCGGCCCTCCGGGCCTCGGATAGTTGGCGCCCCCTCCACGAATGTGCCAGCCCGCGCATAAGCTGGTAGCGCGGACCGCCGGTTCCGAGGTCCGCGGTTCTTCTTTCTCACCGTCGCGCCCCGGATAATAACAAGAGCCGCAGACCGCAGCGGGTAGCGAGGACCGCCGGTTTTGCGGTCCGCGGTTCTTTCCTGGCAATCGTCCTCACGGTGTCGTACCGTATCGCTGTGTCCAGGCTGCGTCGTCCATTTCTTTCCGACCGCTATTTCTTTGTCACCGTCCGCCTGCTTCGGCGACGCGTGAAAATGACCGAGGACGATTTCGTGCTGCTGGCGCAGGCTTTCAATCGGGCGCGGGCCTTGCACCCTTTCCTGTTGACCGCCTGGGTGTTTCTCCCTGATCACTGGCACGCCATCTGCGCGCCGCGATATCCGGTGACGATTTCGCTGGTCGTGAAATCCGTCAAGCTGAGTTCCACGATTGCCATCAACCGTCGCCGCACGGCATCGGGCGAGCTCTGGCAGCCGCGCTTCTTCGACCGCGCCCTGCGCACAGTGAAGGAATACAACGAGACCGTCGAGTACCTTCACCTGAACCCGGTCCGGAGCGGTTTGGCGCGCCGACCGCTGGACTGGCGCTGGTCGAGCTTCAACGAGTACGCCGGCCTGACTTCCGAAGAACAAAAACAGCGCTGCGGATTGACCATCGACCGCGTGTTGACCCCGGCCGACCACCGAACACGCATATGATTCGCGGCCTTCACTCGTTCTGCATTCGAGATAGAGGACCGCTCGCGGTGCATTCCAGCTAAAAGACGCGGATTAAA
>JAKAWN010000248.1 GCA_021827245.1 Acidobacteriota bacterium
AAAAGAGCGCTTGCGTTCACTTCAAGAGGTCCCCCATTTCGGATTAGGAGGCCTTCAATGAAACTCGCTCCCGCCATCGAAGAGTTCATCCAATACAAACGGGCTCTGGGTAATTTGTACATCGGGCCAGCTAATGTCCTGAAGGCATTTCTCCGGAAGACGGGAAACCTCGAAATGGACGCTCTCACGAATGGACATTGCGAGGCATTCCTGCCGGTCAAAGGTGGTGAAGTTACAAACTTTTGGTTCAAGAAGTACCAGGCGCTCGACTGTCTTTTCCGTTTTGCAACCAGCCGAGGTTACATGAAGCATCGAATACTGCCGACCTCGATGCCCGATCGACCGCCGCGCTTCATCCCCTACATCTATTCGACCGAAGATATCCGCCGCTTGTTGGGAGTACCTGACTCGCATTACCCGCGAACATGTCCGTTGTCGCCGGACACCATGCGTACTTTCATCCTCGTGCTTTACGGGACCGGACTGAGATTGGGAGAGGTGAGCCGTCTGACGCATGCCGACGCCGATCTCAGAAAGGCAACCCTTCTGATTCGGGAAACGAAGTTCGGAAAGTCGCGACTAGTTCCGATCGGAAAGGATCTTGTCAGCATCCTCAGACTCTACCGAATGCGCCATCGTCCGGGTGTAGGATACCAACGCCCACCGACACTCCTCGCCACCAAGATAGGGATGATGATCCGAAACGATCATGCCGACCACCAATTCGAATGGCTGAGAAAGGAGGCCGGGGTCCTGCGATTTGACAGTGCCCGCTATCAACCGAGGCTGCATGATTTTCGCCACACATTTGCCGTGACCCGTCTGTTGACCTGGTATCGCCAGGGAAAAGACGTACGGAGAATGCTCCCTTTGTTGTCCACCTATCTCGGACACTGCGGCGTGGAGGAAACGTCCACGTACCTCCAGATGACACGGGAACTGCTCCAGGAAGCCAACCGCTGCTTTGAGCGCTATGCCTTCACGGAGGTGCGCAATGGCTGACCATGCGTCCGTTGGCTTTTGGGTTCGACGCTTTCTATCTGACCATCTGGTTCATGAACGTGGCGTATCACGAAACACACAGCAGAGCTATCGCGATACTTTCTGTCTGTTCCTGCCGTTCGTCGCCGGGCAGCGCAAAACAGACGTCGATAAGCTCGTGATCGACGACCTTTCGCCCAATATCGTTTTGGAGTTTCTCTCGCACTTGGAACAGGCTCGAAGTTGTACCGTTGCCACCAGAAATCAAAGGCTTGCCGCGCTCCATGCTTTCGCTCGGTATACAGGGAACTCCAGCCCCGAGCATGCGGAATGGTGCGCAGAGATTCGCAACGTTCCATTCAAAAGAGGGTGGAGAACCCCAGTTACCTATCTGGAAAAAGAGGAAATCGACGCGCTTCTTCAGGCGCCGGATCGTAGGAGTAAACTTGGCCAACGTGATTACGCCCTGCTATTGTTTCTCTATAACTCGGGGGCTCGAGCCAGTGAAGCGGTTCGAGTTGCGATCGAAGATCTGACTTGGGACTCAACAGGAACCGGTTCTGTGAAGATTCATGGCAAAGGCCGGAAAGTTCGGTTTTGTCCGCTCTGGAAAAAGACAATGGCTGAACTGCATAGTCTCATCCAAGGAGGAGAACCTGGCAGGCCATTGTTCCTCAACCGATATGGCGACGCCATGACGCGCTTTGGGGTTCATGAGCTTGTGGCGCGTTATGCGGAAGTTGCGGCGGAAAAGATCCCATCCCTAAAAGCCAAGCGCATTAGTCCACATGTGGTTCGCCACACGACCGCAACTCACCTGCTTCGCGCCGGTGTGGATCTCAACACGATCAGGGCGTGGCTGGGCCATGTTTCACTGGATACAACGAATATCTATGCGGAGACAGACCTGGCAATGAAAGCGAAGGCTCTGGCTGCCTGCAATCCGGGAGGCGGGCATCGGAGAAGCAAGAAAAAGTGGCGAGATAATCCTAACCTAATGGAGTTCTTGCGCAAGCTCTGAGCCATCCGGCTTCTGCAGCTCTCGTCGATTCTAAGGGGGCGCCATCGCTCAACGCCCCCTTTGTTTTATGTAGCGGACCTGAAAAACAACACATTTCAAATGAGGTGCTTCGTGGACCATCACAACATAACCGATATCCCAACATATTTGCGCATGTACTAAACCGCTACGCGGTAGCTGAAACCGAACCCTCTGCCGGGAGGCGGCGGATCCGCGTGAGCCTACAGCGTCGCCTGGCAATCATTCCTTTCTGATCTCCTTTGCGAAAGCATGGAAACGCTGCTTGCAGCACATTCCATTTCGCAAAGGAGCTTTCCATGACACCTCTTCGTCAACGTATGGTCGAAGACATGCAGGTGCGCAATTTCTCTCCGCACACGCAATCCACTTATGTTCTGCAGGTCTCTCTGTTCGCTCGGCATTTTAGCAAACCGCCGGACCAACTGGGGCCGGAGGAGATTCGTTCCTACCAGGTATACCTGACCAACGAAAAGAAGCTGGCTCCCGCTTCCATTCTCATCGCGGTGTCCGCCCTGCGTTTCCTCTATAAAGTCACGCTTCACCAGGATTGGAGCGTGGAAGACATCATCCCTGCACCCAAGAAACCTCAGAAGCTGCCCATCGTTCTCAGCCCGGAAGAGATCCTGCACTTTCTCAGTTGCGTGACCAGCCCCAAGCACCGCACTATCCTGACGACTTGTTACGCCGCCGGGTTGCGCATCTCCGAGGCCGTCCGTCTGAAACCCCCGGAGATTGATAGTCAGCGCATGATCATCCGCGTCGACCAGGGCAAAGGCCAGAAAGATCGCTATGTCATGCTCTCCCCAAAGCTGCTGGAAATCCTCCGCGACTGGTGGCGCCTCGAAAAACCCAAGCCGTGGCTGTTCCCGGGTCACATCCCTGGCCGTCACATCACCACGGGCGCCGTGCAGGATGCGTGCCAGGAGCGCATCAAGCTTCTGGCCTCTCCAAGCCCATCACCCCGCACTCCATGAGGCACGCGTTTTCGGTCCATCTCCTCGAGCGCGGAACTGACGTGCGGACGATCCAACTGCTGCTCGGCCATCGCAGCCTGGCCACGACGGCCCGTTATCTTCGCATCGCTACTAACAAGGTCTGCTCCACGACCAGTCCCTTCGATTTGCTCCCGCAACCGGTGGCCCCTGAACCAAAGCCCGCTGCGCCTCAGTATTTCTGAGCCGGCGGGCTCGTGGAGCGTCCGAAGCTCGAAGTGGCAGATGTCTTCCGCCGCTACGGTTCGGCTTACCGGCAGCAGCACGCAGGATCGCTCTCACACGGACAGCGGCGCGTGATGGGCGCCATCGAACTCTGCCGGACCGCCGCCCTGGGCGGCCACCTGGAACAGTGTGACGCCTGCGGCCACCAGCGCCCCACCTATAATAGCTGCCGCGATCGTCACTGTCCCAAGTGCCAATCCTTGGCTCGCGCCCAGTGGCTCGAAGACCGGCAGGCCGAATTGCTTCCCGTCGAGTATTTCCACGTCGTCTTCACCGTGCCGGAAGAAATTACCGCCATTGCCTATCAGAACAAACAGGTGGTTTACGGCATTCTCTTCCGTGCGACGGCCGAGACCTTACGCACTATCGCCGCTGATCCCAAACATCTGGGTGCAGAAATCGGCTTTCTCGCCGTGCTTCACACCTGGGGACAAAACTTGCTTCATCATCCCCATCTCCACTGTGTAGTGCCGGGCGGTGGCCTCAGTCCGGATGGTAAGCGTTGGATCGCCTGCCGCCCAGGCTTCTTCCTGCCCGTGCGCGTGCTGTCGCGTTTGTTCCGACGTCTGTTTCTCGAACACTTGCAAGTCGCCTTTGACACTGGCAAGCTCCAGTTCTTCTCTTCGCTGGAGCGGCTCCGCGACCCCAAAGCCTTTGTCGCCTACCTGTCCAGGCTCCGCCAAACTGAGTGGGTGGTTTACGCCAAACCGCCGTTCGGCGGCCCCGAGCAGGTTCTCAACTATCTGGGCCGCTATACCCATCGCGTCGCCATTTCCAATAACCGCTTGCTCGATATCGACCACGGCAGGATCAGCTTTCGCTGGAAAGATTATCGTGACCACGATCGGCAGAAGATCATGACGCTAGGGGCCGACGAATTCATTCGCCGCTTCCTGCTCCATGTCCTGCCGGCCGGCTTTCAGCGCATCCGCCACTACGGCTTTCTCGGTCACCGCTATCGCCAAGCCAAACTTGCTCTCTGTCGCCAGGTGCTGGGCGTAGTGTTGACTTTTGCCGCCACCGTCCCGCGACAAGGCAAACCCGACTACCGCGATCTCTACGAAAAGCTGACCGGGAAGTCGCTGCGGGAATGTCCGGTCTGCCACCGGGGGCAGATGGTCGCGATAGCTGTCTTGGCCGCCTCCGATCGGGCACCGCCCTTCATCCCTGCATGAGAAGACTGACGCCCAATCCGCTCCGTCCTCCCTCTGCTTGCTCCTCCCAAGCGAACGGTGAAGTCATGTCGGTGAAAGAAAAAACGGCGAAGATGTTCCCCGCGCCGGGTGGACTCCCGCCTCTTACGCTGTCCCTTTCCAGCAACTTCGACCTCATGATCCAAAAAGATCAGCACCCAGCGAGGCACACCGCGCTCTTCCTCCCACATTCCCCCCGGCAGGCAAGGCTTCTCATCATCCGCCTCGCCGATTCAATCCCCATAGCGCCCTCGTAGGCCCGCGGTTTAGTACAACTAATTTTTAGCTCACTGGGCGCAACGAGCATCGACAGATCGTTTCAACTTCCTCTCTGTGCGCCCGCTGAGCTAAAAATCCTCTGCAATAGCTATTAATGTCGATAGGCGGTTCCATGTGAAAGGGCATCTCCTGCTTTGATTGAAAGGGGAAAGAGTCGGTGGGAACTTGTTACCTGAACTGCATCGCAACGACCGTCTGCAAAACTGAGGCCAACGACAACGGCCGCTCCGCAGCACTGCAGGGTCCTTGATAGAACTGCTTAGTCCAGCCCGCGCGCTCTCGCCGAGTTGAAAATCGCAACCTGACGAAGATCACGCGGCGCTCAAAGATCGTGTGCGCTCCGGGTCAAGGAAGCCCGCTATTGCCGGCCATCGGATCGGGCCGTTTGCCACTGGAAAGTTGATCGCGCCACGACGCAGCCCACGTGAGATCCAGTTCAGGAATCTTGCTTTTGTGCCCGTGATCAGTACCGGCGAGCATCCCAATCCGGTCAACGGACGGATAGCCCTGCGCCGCTTCAACTCAGTCATAAACCAATCTGCCCACTCAGGCACGACGGGCAACCCGAAGCGCTCTGACAAGCGGTAGAGGACGAAGACCGGATCTTTGTCCGAGAGGATGGTGCGGTTGTTCTCGGTGGCCGCGCCCAGGCGCGTTTGAGCAAGCTCAGAGGAGACGGCCACCAGGTGTCGCACCGGGCGCTTCCGGTCGGCAATGCTCAGGCTCCCGCGATGGCACTCCGCCTTGTCTCCCAGACTGGATTCCAGGCTTTGGAGGCCGGGTCCCTCCACCCTGAATGATTGGTTCTGGTGCACCGCTGCCCACACGGCGGCGACGTCGGAATCTCCGCCCAGAACAGACAGCAGATGCAACTTTCCGTTCCGCCCATCCTGGTCAACCTCAGCGATACAGCGGTCAAGACGCAGCCGAACCCGCACCGTGGTGTCTTTCATTGCCCGGGTGAACTCAAGCCACCCGAAGCGCTCATGCGCGTTCTTCATCTCTCACCTCCTCGAGACGGAATTTCCTGTGTAGGTTGTCAGAATTCGTGAAAATCTATGTCAGAGTTCTTGAAAATTCGTGTCAGGATTAGTGAAAACATCCTATTTGGCAGGGTTGGCGCGGCTGGCTGCGGGGCTCCACGATGACCGCTTAACCTTTTTTCCTTTTTGCCGGGTCTTTCGGAACTGGGCGTACAACAACACTTCTTCAAGGTCATCGTCATCCAGGTCGCCAGTGGCACCCAGGAGGGCATTCACCCTTGACGAGGGTTGAATCTGAGGGAAGAACACGGCAACCGGCACCCCGAAGAAGCCCGCCAGCCGTTCCAGGTCTGAAACCGACGGCTTGTAGACGGCAGTTTCCCAGCGCGAGACGGTGTTGGCCGTCGTTCTCATCGCCCGCGCCAGATCCTCCTGGCTGATGCCTTTCCCGCCCCGCGAGGTCCTCAGCTCCCGAATCTTTTGGCCGATCTGCTTGTAGATATCGGCTGTCTGTGTCCCCATGTCGCCCCCTAAGAGGATATACGTAACATTTTTCTATTGACATTCATTTCGTCTTGCTCTTTACTTCCTCTATGAGGATATAATAATCCTCATAAAGGATAAAGTCAAAGCGGAAAGATATCGTCGTTTTGAAGCCGGGAGGATGGTACATGCAGGTGGAAACTGAAGGACCTTGCCGCAGTTCTCTGACTTTCGCTCCCTCGCAAGAATCGGCTGAACCCATTTGTTTCGATCGCCTGCGACGGGTGCGCGAGCCCGTGAGCCGCTCGAAGGCGGGCGTGCAAGGGAAGGTTGCTGACGTCATCCATGGGCGATCACGTCATGCCGAATCACTGAACGAACTCCAGGCGTTCCGGATCCTCTTGGCCACGGCCCATGCCGATTCATGGCAAGAGCAGCCGTTCGTTCTGGCCTACCACCACGAAGGTGAGAGGCACCGCTACACACCCGATCTGCTGGTGGTTTGGGGCGCCCATCGGGAGGCGGTGGAAATCAAGGAAGACGCTGAGGCTGATTCGCCTGAGAACCAAGCTCGCTTTGCGTTGATCCGCAACTTGCTGACGGAGCATGGCTACCACTTCCGGTTGTGGAAGAAATCCGAAATCTGTGCGGAGCCGCGCCTGACCAATGTGAAGCTCGTGCTGCGTTACCGCTCAGTTGAGGTGTCGGCCGTCGAGAGGGAAAGAATCCGCCGGTTGTTCTCCACTATCCCAGAAACTCGCTTGCATACTCTCCGCGATAAACAAGGAATCAACCCTCAGAGTGTCCTTCGCCTGGTTCTTGACGGAATGCTGTATATCGACTGGTGGGAGCCACTAACGCTGGCTTCCCGTGTGAGCGTTACACCCATTGGCCACCAAGTGTGGCCCTTGCCTCCGCACATGTCTTCGCGGAGCTGCTATCTGGAGGGCTTATGTCACTAAGCGCGTTCAGGAAGGGGCAGCATGTTAAAATCGGCGCAGCCAGTTTCCTGGTCCTGCAGAAACTGCCCGAGTGCCGGTGGCAGTTGCAGAATACCACCACGGGGGAATGGTGCGCGTTTGTCGAGGACGATCTCCTCGACCGCTTCGCGCGGAATGAATTGTCCTTCATCGTGGGGGACCGAGCGGACAGGCTCGCTGGCACTGTCGCTCGAGAGCTCACCTCTGATCATCCTGCCTATCTGTCACCAGAAAGGGTCGCGCTCGCCAAAAATCGTGAACAGTATCTGAAAGAGATCGATCGCCGGCAGCCGATTCCGATCACCAAGGCGAGCATGGCTCCGCTCATCCGGGCCGTCGCAGAGCGGATCAAAGATGATAAACCGCCAAGTTGGCTCACGCTCTGGCGGAATTACCGTCAGTGGGTGGCGGCTGGGCGTGACGCCCGGGCAATTACGCCAAGATATGTCGATCGGGGCAAAAGCGAGACCCGCATGGTCCCAGTTGTGCGCCTCGTCTGCGACCAGGTCATCGACCAGCTATACATGACGCCTGAACGGAAACGCGTACCCGAAGTGCATCTGGAGATTCTTCGCCGCCTTAGCGATGCTAATAAGTTCCGGCTCCCAGGCGACCAATTGCCGGTTCCCAGCCGGAGCACGATTTATCGCGAAATCGCACGCCTGGATCCCTACGAAGTTATGGTCGCGCGCTATGGTAAACGCCGTGCCGATATGGAATTCAGGGTGTCGACCAGGGGGCCTGTCACCATGCGCCCTCTGGAGCGGGTGGTGATGGACCACACGCCGAGTGATCTCATGGTCGTAGACGACAACAGCATGTTGCCCCTGGGACGACCGACCATGACCACGGCGCTCGACGAACACACGCGATGTCCGATGGGTTTCTACGCTGGTTTTGAACCGCCGAGTTGCTTGTCCGTGATGAGATGCCTCAAGCACGCCATACTTCCCAAGACCTATGTCCCACGCGAATTCCCGTCGGTCAAGAATCGCTGGGAATGTTATGGCGTGCCGGAACTCGTGGTGGTCGATAATCCACCCGAATTTCATTCCACTCACTTTGAGCGGGCGTGTCTCGAAATCGGAGTGGACATTCAATACGCCAAGGTTCTCGTCCCCTGGTACAAGGGCAAGCTTGAGCGGTTCCAAGGCACTATGAATCACGATTTGATGCACGGTAATCGTGGGACCACTTTCAGCAATATTTTGGAACGCGACGACTACGATGCTGGCCGGCACGCTGTCGTTCTGCTCAGTACCTTTCGTGAGATGCTCCACAAGTGGGTCATCGATGTTTATTTGCAAACACCTCACCGCGGCATCAAGGACACGCCCGCGCATCGATGGCGCACGGAGATTAACGACTTGCCGCCCCCACTGCCCCGGAGTGCCAACGAGCTGGACATTGTGCTTGGGATGACGACTCAACGGGTGGTGTTTCACTACGGCATCGAGTTGGAGGGGTTGAAGTACAACGGCCCAGAACTCGGGGAACTGCGGCGGCGCATGGGCCCAGGAGTGAAGGTCGAGCTCACATTTGACCCCGGCGACCTTGGTCACATCAATGTCTTCAATCCGACGAAGGGAACCTATGTCTGGGTTCCTGCGGTTGATCAGGCGTATGCCCGGGGGCTTTCCCTCTGGCAGCACAGGGTTATCCGTCGCTACGCTCAAGGCCAACTGAATGCACGCACCGACGTGGTGGCGTTGGGGCAGGCCAAAGCAGAAATCCGTGCGTTGGTGGAACGGGATTTCAATCGCAAATCGACTCGGGGCCGCAAACGTCATGCGCGATTTATGGAAAATCACTCCAGCACCCTGCCTTTGGACCAGCCGGCGAATCAAGCTACCCTTACAGTCCCGCCGGAGGGGACACTTCTCGGCCGTTCAGTCGTGCACTCGCCTCCAGAAGTCCATGTCGCGCCAGACACGCCTACAATTCAACTCGAAGTGTTCGCAGATGACGAGATTCTACCGGTATTTGAGGCAGCCCTTGACCTGCCGCGCCCGTTGGCTCCCACGCCGACTCCCGTAAATGGGGCCTCCGCCACGGAGGAGGCTGATGACTGAATGGATGGACCCTTCGGAACGTGTGCTGGTCAAATATCCGCTGTTTAAGACCGCAGTGGCAAGGATTCAGGCTTGCTTTGACAGCTATGGGGCCGCCGCCGAGCCGGACTGTTGTCCGATCGTGGGCGAAAGCGGCGGGGGCAAGACCACGATCATCACCTATTTCGCCAGCCGGCACCCGCGTATTGACCACAAGTCGGGCGTGGAGATCCCAGTGCTGCTGGCCAAAGTCCCGGCTCGACCAACGGTAAAAAGCTTCGCAGAGACCCTGCTCTATCAACTTGGTGATCCTCTCTGGGCGCGCGGCAATACCGTGAGCAAGAGCATCCGCCTGAGAGAACTGCTCAAGCGCTGCGGCGTGCGGCTCTTGGCACTCGACGAATTTCAGCACTTCGTGGATGCTCGGCAGGCAAATATCCCTAATGAGGTGGCAGACTGGCTCAAAGAGCAAGTCGAAGAAGCGGGGCTCGCCATCGTGGTGCTCGGACTTCAACGCTGTTTAGAGGTGCTGAAGCAGAACGAGCAACTGCGGCGCCGCTTCGGCGCCACGCTGCGGGTGGGCGCCTTTCGCTGGGAGAACAAAGATGACCGGACGACCTATCGCGCCTTTCTGCGGGCCGTACAGGAGCAACTTCCCGAATACGTCATGCCTCCGCTGGCGGATCTCGACATGGCCTTCCGCATGCACTACGCTTCTTACGGACTGATCGGCTACACCATGAAGATCATTCGGGGCGCCG
>JAKAWN010000249.1 GCA_021827245.1 Acidobacteriota bacterium
GCGATTAACGAGATACTTCCCTCGGTGGATATATTGCGTTTGGCGCTTGTACTTGGCCTTAGCCACGGTCAGGGAACAAACGCTTCCCTTAATAAATGGATTGAATCTTGGAGTAAGGGAAAGCCAATAACGATTCCAACGCAGGAATACCGTAACCCCATTGACGCCTCCACGTTGGCCAGAATCATCCTGTTCCTGGCGGAACACCCGACTTTGAGAGGTCTATATCATGTTGGGGCGCTTGACTCAGCATCGCGGTACGAGATCGCTCAACAGGTTGCGAGAATATTAGGCTATTCCTCGTCCTTGATTAAGCCGCAAGAGAAATCGACGGCTGACCGTGCGCCACGCGGACGGGACCACTTTTTATTGACAGAGCGAATTCGAGAAATTTGCCACATTCCGTTGGGGACAATTGACGAGGTTGTAAGGAGGTCCTTGAATGAACTTACCGAAGGCTGAATATGAGCTCGAGTACAGCCATGGGTCTGTGTATGGCGAAGATGATGTTAATGCGCTTCTTGAAGTAGTGAAAGTCGCGGCTCCATCTTGCGGAGTCAAGGTGAAGCAGTTTGAGGATGCCTTTGCTGCCTATTGTAAGAGTAGGTATGCTCTTGCAGTAACATCTGCCACGGCTGGTTTACATTTGGCAGTTGTGGCTGCCGGAGTCGGCCCGGGCGATGAGGTGATCACTACTCCCATTAGTTGGGTCTCGACGGCAAACGCGGCGGCACTTACAGGTGCTTCGGTAGTTTTTGCCGATGTCGATCCTGTTTCGCTAAATATAGATCCAAAGAGCATTCAGTCCAAAATCACGGAAAGAACCAAGGCGATCATAGTTGTGCATCTCTACGGCCAGCCTTGCGATATGGATAGCCTAGCAGATTTGGCGCAACCGCGAGGTATCAAGATTATCGAAGATTGTGCTCACGCCCCAGGAGCCACGTATAAAGGACGAAAGACAGGATCACTTGGAGATATTGGGGTCTTTAGTTTTCATCAGCAGAAGAATATGACCACTCTCGGTGAAGGGGGAATGGTTACTACGAGCGATAGTCACACTTTTGAGCGACTTCTTTCATATCGTTCTCTTTGTTGCCGGTCTTATGATCCGAAAGGGAAATATCTGGGTTTTGATTTAGAGCGTGAACCGATGGGAAAGCGGTACTGGTACCTTGACTTTGAAGACATAGGCTTTAATTTCCGCATGACAGACATTCAAGCGGCTGTGGGGC
This sequence comes from Acidobacteriota bacterium, assembly GCA_021827245.1. The sequence continues at coordinate 1,236 of JAKAWN010000249.1, forward strand.
TCGTGCAGTTGAGGAAACTCGACGACTGGAATGATCGAAGAATCGCGATCGCTCAAGAGTATGGATATCAGCTGGCTGGCATTAAAGGACTGCGGCTTCCTGTCGCTGCTCCGAACGTCAAACATGTGTTTCACATCTACTCTATTTGCCTTGAGGATGATTTCCCCCTTAGCAAAGAAGATTTTATGTGGGAGATGTATGTACAGAGGCGTATCAAAGTCTGGTCGCACTACACGCCCATTCATCTGAGTACAGCCTATCGCCATCTGGGGCATAAAGCGGGTGAATGCCCTGTGGCGGAAAGAATGTACAAACAGTACGTGAGTTTGCCGATCCATCCACGCCTGACTGAAGATGCGATTGAATACCTCACTCGGAGTGTACGGGAAGTGGCGCATGCGTCAGTTTGAGGAAAAAATCAAGGGGTTATGCCATTCGGGCGAATTCTTCGTTCAAGCCCGCCCGGTATGTATAGCGAGAGCGCCAGGTCGAATGGACTTGATGGGGGGAAATGTCGACTATACCGGCGGGCTGGTCTTCGAGATGACGATTCGCGAGGCGACATGGGCTGCCGCCCAATTGCGCAACGACGAGCGTATCGTTTTGCGCAACCCGCAAATGCGGGACCACGGCTGGAAAGATCAAGTTGAATTCTCGCTCCGGGATTTAGACGATGAAGCGAAAGTTCGATCGTTGGTAAACCAATCGAAAGATGTCCGTTGGACCGCCTACGTCCTGGGTGTATTTTGCTTCTTACGGAAGCAATTTCCTGACAATTCCAAGACCGGAATCAGCGTTTACCTGGAATCAGACGTCCCCCTGAATAAAGGTGTAAGTTCCTCTGCTGCAGTAGAGGTCGCGACGATGAAGGCTGCTAGTTACGCTTACGGAATCGACCTCAAGGGAATCGAGTTGGCCCGGGCTTGCCAATGGGTCGAAAACGCCATCGCAGAATCCGCATGCGGCATTATGGACCAAGCCGCGATTGTGCTGGGGCAGGATGGAGCCTGCCTGCCTTTGCTTTGCCAGCCCTGCGTTCCGTTCCCTCCTGTAACAATTCCTTCTGATTTGGCCGTATGGGCGATTGATTCCGGAGTGCGACATGCTGTAACGGGTATTGAGTACGAAGCTGCGCGTGCTGCCTGTTTCATGGGATACAAACTAATCTGTGATTGGGAAGGCCAGAAATTGAGTATGGAGGAAAGCTACGGCATATCGCGGTATGTCGATCCCCGCTGGAATGGATATCCTTCAAATATTCCTCCTTCAGAGTTCAGATCACGGTACGAGAAGCGTCTTCCAGAAGTGTGGACAGGCAAAGAGTACCTTCGAAACGCTGATTTTCATATCGACCCATATACCCAGGTGAGGCCCGATGTTTCCTACCGAATACGGGCCTGCATGCGCTATGCAGTGGAAGACAACAATCGCATTTGGACGTTTGTTGAGTTGATTCGTTCGGCTGCTGTAACGGCGGCGGAATCAACCCACACAATGCTTGGTGAGCTAATGTACCAGTCACACTACTCCTATACTGAATGCGGCTTGGGTGCGGAGGAAACTGATTTGCTAGTCAATCTCGTCCGCCAAGAAGGGATAGAAAATGGGCTGTTTGGAGCCAAGATCACGGGTGGTGGAGCCGGCGGCACTGTTGCGGTGCTCGGACGAAGCGGAGCTGTCGATGCCCTTTCCCGTATAGTTCACCGGTACGAAGAACGTACAGGGATTTCCCCTTATGTGTTTGAGGGCAATTCCAGCGGTGCCGACCATTTCGGCGTTATTCGAGTGTGACTTGGAGCCGTTGAGGGGCTTGCCGGATAGAAAGGCAACTTGTATCTTTGCCGGAATGCTTCTGACTGCGACTTGGAATGCGTTTAAAGCCATAGAAAGATGGTATTGGATCTGGAGACCGCGAAAGATCGAAGCAGTCGGCAAAATACAAGTATCCGTGCAATTTGTCTCGATTTCGGCAACGTGTTGGTCCGGTTTGACTATGGACGGCTGTGGCAGAGTTTATCTGGCTATTCATCGCTTTCCGAGTCGGAGATGGCTGAGCACTTTAACGAGTCAAACCTCCTATTGAAATACGAATCAGGAAGGATGTCGTCGCAGTGCTTCTATAGGGAAACGTGTTCGCTTTGCGAAATTGAGTTGCCCTACGAGGATTTTTGTAGGGCATGGTCATCGGTTTTTGACCATGACTCAACGGTTGACCTATCGTTCTTGTCATTCTTGGCCCGGAACTATACCCTTGTACTCCTGTCAAACACGAACGAAATCCATTTCGCCTTCATGCGCGGGCAATATCCCATCCTTCGGGCGTTCCACCACTTTGCACTTTCATTTCAGATCGGAGTCATGAAGCCCGGTAAGGACATTTATCTTGCTGCGCTCAATTTGGCACATGTCAACGCTTGTGAAGCGTTTTATGCAGACGACATGAAGAGCTATGTGGACACAGCCCTTGCTTTGGGTTTCACGGCCGCGTGCGTTAGCACCAAGGATGGACTCATCGAGGCAATGTTACTTAACGGCATTACTCCGCCACTGTAGCGATTGAAAGTCGCTACAGATGTCCTGAGAGCATCTGATCGGAGTACGGAGTCCAACTGTGCAAACCTTACTCTGACCGTAAGTTGCTCAGGCGCTCTACGTAGCACGATCGTTTAGCACAGTCTCCGTTTTGGGGCTAATGTCCTGGAGGCCAATTTATTGCGTTTCGGACAAGGAGAATATATGAAGAACCCTTTGACTCTTCCGCCGACATACTTTACCCGAGGGAGCAGTGGTGGAAAGCAGATTGTGGCAATGGCAGTGCTGCTTCTCCTCGTGGGAATTATTGTTAAGGCGCAAAGCAGCAATACTGCAGGCCATCCTCTCACCGGAACGTGGCAATGTATTTCCCACGGCGGCGGAAATGGTGATGTACCTTTCACGCTCCACCTGCAACAGTCCAGTGGCAATATAAGCGGCTGGGTCACGGCATCCTCAGGATCCATCCCGTTGACCTCCGTGAGCTTCTCGCAGAATCACCTCAACATAGAAATGGACACAAACCAGGGTCAATACACGCTAAGTGGCGTCGTCAAAGATAGCCAGCTTGCTGGCACTTGGAAGAAAAATGGACAGCCGGTGGGCACGTGGGAGGGTAAAAAGAGCAGTGGGTCTGCCACGGCAGTCGCGGCTCAAAGCCCTTTTAAACCCATTTCGACGTTGAACGTTTCGACCATCCAAGGTAGGCCAGTTCAGCTTGACGCAAACGGTAAGTTGCTCCCCTGGCCGCGCCCGCACCACACCGGGTATTCCTATGCAGGCTATTTTATGTCGCGCTGGAAGTATTTGTGGGAGCAATACAATCATCAGCGTTATTACGACTTCTACTGCTGCATTGATTTCAACCGCGAGACCTTCGCTACGTACCCAATACGTAATTGGGCAAACTCGACCGGTTACTTACGTGCATTCATGGAAGGCTTCATCGAGCATCTTTATCCATATACAGGAAATCCTCGAACGATTAAATTCTTAGAAAACTTTGTGGACTACGAACTCGCAAATGGGACGACACCCTTATATTATGCTTGGGGCGGAGTACCATATGCGTCGGCAGACCCTGGGGCGCGACGTTACACAGGATGGTACCATCACGGAATTGACTACGTGGAACCTCTAGTTGTTGGTGAGGATGGCTACGCCTATGTGCGCCTATATGAGATGACCGGCAAGACTCTCTACCTTCAGGCTGCTATTCGGTGTGCCAACGCCCTTGTAAAGAACTACAAAAAGGGAAATGCTCAAATCTCGCCTTGGCCTTACCGTTGCTATGCGCGCGATGGGAAAATGTTGGAAGGTAAGCAAGACGGTCCATATTCTGCCGATGTAATCGAGCCAATAGAATTGTTTGACGAACTCATTCGTCTAAACTTTGGAGATGTTGCAGCATATCGAACTGTCCGGAACGAGGCTTGGCAATGGCTTGAACAATATCCAATGAAAGACAACGTGTGGGTGGGGTATTTCGAGGATGTCACACCCAGTATGGAAAACATGAACAATGTCATTCCATTGGAGACGGCACGTTACATGATCCTGCATCCCGACAAGGATCCGAATTGGCGCCAGGATGCGACCCGGCTGATCCACTGGGTGAAGACGACACCCAAATGGCCCAAATTTATTGTCCACGGTGCAACTATTACTACCGAACAGGGAAATGGGCAGACTTATTGCTGCCGCGAGCCTGGCTGGTGTTGTGATAGCCACACATCGCGACTTGCCTCGATTGAAGCGCTTTACTATGCTAAGACCGGCGACGAAAAATACAAGGAACAAGCTTTCCGATCCTTTAACTGGGTCACCTATTTTCAGGGTTTTCCACCAAAAGGGCACACCCCATGGGGGCAGCATCAATGGTGGTTCACTGACGAATTTGCCGACGGTCCTCATTGTCTTATGGACGGCCTTTGGGCAGTTCCCACGTGGGCTCCTGCGAACCAGTCCCACCTTCTTGGAACAACTTCAGTTGTTACAAAGATTTCGTACGGAAAAGGTTTGGTAACCTACTCAACCTTTGACCCTAAAGCGACCGATGTCCTTCGGGTTAACTTCACGCCGACATCGGTGACGGCTGGGGGGCGTCCGCTCGCCCCGCGGGATAACCTCAACCAAGAAGGGTACATTTTTAATCCAAATACGGGGGTCCTTAGAGTCCGTCATGACAACTCGTGCAACGTGGACATTGAGGGCGTAGGGGGACACACTCCGCCGGAAATTGTGGACTTCGATAATCCCCATCTCCCTGCAAACGCCGTACTCAAAGGACAATATCCGACAGGCTTAATCAACTGGGGCAATGCCGGGAAATGGAAGATCGCAATCCCAAGAGGGCGAATTTCGACCTTTTGCCTTCGAGTAACAAGTCCCAAGCTTGCTCAGGCCGGCTTCACTTTCTACTATCCACGAGTCTTCGTCGGAATAGATGTCTATAATGCAAGTAAATCTGATATGACTTTAAAGATTCATTCTCCAGAAAATGCAGACGTATCCTTCAGTATACCTGCGGGACAATTGCGACAACTTCGTACTGGGTGGGAGGGCCGCACGACTCGTGTTAGATTCGAGACGGAGAATGGCGCTACATTAGACAATTTGACATTCGATAACTTGGCTTATAAGGAGGGTGAACCGGTAACTCCTGGCTCATATGCTGCCTCTCGGCCCTGAATTAGAATTTGTCTGATATATATAGCCAGGGGAACATCGGACAGAGGCCTTTGGAGCCCGGCGGTGATCTTCTTGCCAGATCGTAAACAGACTAGTACTTGGTGACGCGAATAGGCGTTATATCTAGTCCCGCGAAATTGCACCACTTAGTTCGCGGAGAGCGATCGCTCTTAAGTGTCACTAAGTACTAGCAGATTCGGGCTTTGGGTCAATTTTCAAGCATTGCGAAATAGTCAGGTGATTTGCCATCCATAACAAGGCCCGCAGTGGATTTTATTGACACAAATCATGACGAAGGATTGGACCAACAGTTACTTGATTGCGGACGGACTGTCAAGAAATCAACATGAGACCGTTCGTGTCTTGTTTTGAAATCAACTCCGGGGGGAAGTAGTGAAATCATATTCTCACTTTCGTGATTGGGGGATGCTCCTTGCGAGCAACTTCATCTGGGGCAGCCAATTTGTAATGGTCAAGGTTGCCCAGGAACAGATGGGGCCAGTATTTGCTACATTTTTCCCGATGACAATTGCGACTTTAATTTTAATCCCCGTTGTTCATCGCGAGAGTAAAAAGAGCAGAGATGAACGGGTTGCTGGCCGATTACCCATGCGTGACGTGCGCGACTTTATCCTAATCGGCGTATGCGGTCAGGTTGTGGCTCAACTATTTGTGACGTGGGGAGTTCGTCTTTCTCTTGCGGACAATGCAGCTCTATTGATGCTATGTCTCCCGGTCTCCACTGCCGTGATGGCATATTTCTTCTTGGGTGAGCGAATGAGCTTGATTCGTTGGATTAGCTTTGCCCTGGCAATTGCGGGCGTGCTGGAATGTTCAGGGATCAACTGGAGTTCGTTGAATTTCACAAGCGGGAAATTCCTCCTTGGAAACTTCCTGATCTTTTGCAGCGTCAACGGCAGTGCCTTCTATAATGCGTATAGCAAGAAGTTGCTTGGTCGTTACACGCCTCTTCAAGTCCTTCTTTACAGCTATTACGCGGTTTTCGTATTCATGCTTCCGATCACGGTTTATAGTGAGCCTGTGAGCTTCCTTCATCTGACGCATTTCAAACCTGTGGTCTGGGCAGCGCTGATGGTGCTGGCAGTCTTGCAATACGGGCTTTCAATGGTGCTTTTCCTAAATGTCCTATCGCGGCTAGATGCGACTCAAGCAGCTCTTTCTAATTATCTCATCCCTTTTTTCGGAGTTCTGATAGCTGCGGCGCTGCTTGGAGAGCGGCTTACTCGGTTCATGGTGCTCGGTGGGATTTTGGTTTTGGGCAGCACACTGCTGATCACTGTTTTTGAAGAAAGGCTAAAGAAGAAGAGCGCTTAAGTGTTCGTCCGGGACGACATTTTCTCCGGAAGTCGCCCTTGAGTTTTCTGTTGAGACGGACAGATTCCGAGGAGACTGACCCCTTCAAGTGTCGTAGCACATGCCATGGGACATAGGGCAAAGCGAATGGACGTCTCAGGAAGAAGTTCGAGTTAAAGATTTCCGACAGTGGAGGATGGAATGGACGAAAGAGGCTTTCGAGAATACTTTATAAGACTGCTAATTGTGGTAAGCTTTGCAGCCCTTGCTTCTCAAGCGTTGCCCGCGCAGGGATTTGTGAACGCGCAGTTGCCGTGGCACCAGGCGGTACTGGATTCGCAAGGCAAGCTTCTGGCCTGGTACAAGCCGAAAGAGAATCTGGGTTACGACAAGGTCCTGCACCTGGGGTGGAACTTCCTGGAGCACGATGTTCCCAACGACCCTAAAACCGGCCTGAAGATTTATCTCATCAATTCTGTCTTCAGCGGAAAGACCCTCCTGGGCATCTACTGGCAGCACAACCCCGCGATGGTCTATGGCTCGATGGTGGATTCGTTGGTTGCCTGGTATCCGTACTCGGGCGACGAGCAAGCCAAGGCGGTGGTCCGGCGCATGCTGGACTACGAGCTTGCACACGGTACTACACCGCCCGACTGGAACTGGCCCGACGTACCCTTTGCTACTTCTTGCGGCAACCAGGCGGAGTACGGCCGCTGCATTCAGGACATGCCGCACGAGTTTTATGGGGGCATTGAGACGGACAAGATCGGCGAGCTGGGAATCGGCTATGTGCTTTTCTACGAGATGACCGGCGACCAGAAATATCTGCAGGCAGGAATTCACTGCGCCGACGCCCTGGCCAGCCACGTCCGCCCGGGCAACGCCGACCAGACGCCCTGGCCTTTCCGTGTGGATGCGCGCACGGGAGCGGTTCTGGACGGAGAGGAATATGGCGGCGCCACCACTTCTCCGCTGCGCCTGTTCGATGAACTGATCCGGATCAAAGAGGGCAACGTGACCGCCTATCAGAAGGCTCGCGACATGGCTTGGAAGTGGGTTCTTGACTATCCGCTGAACCAAGGGAGTAAGGCGTGGGACAAGTGGAGCGGCTATTTTGAAGACGTGCCGAAAGACACAAAGAATCTTAACCAGGAGATTCCCGACTACACAGCATATTACATTCTTACTCGCCCGAACCCGGCGGCCATTGACCCGCAGTGGGTTGCCCATGTCGGGCATCTCATCGACTGGGTACGGCATTACGAAGGGCTTGGGCCCTTCTTTGGTGCCTGGGCCATCAACGAGCAGCATCGTCCCGACATCATTCACGGAAATGAGAGGGGCTGCTGCTCGCGCGCCGGTGACGGCAGCGCCACGGGACGGTGGGCCGCTATCAACGCCCTCTATTATGAAAGGACGGGCGATCTCCAAGCCAAGCACGACGCTTTTCGGTCGCTCAACTACGCGACCTATTACGCGGCCTCAGACGGCAAGATTTCCTGCTGCGGCACGGACTACGGCGACGAGGGTTACTGGTGGAGTGACGGCTATGCCGACTACCTTCGGCACTTCAACTGGGTGATGGGAGCTATCCCGGAATGGGCGCCCGTACACGAGAACCACCTGCTCCACTCCAGTTCCGTGGTCCAGAAAGTCACTTACGGCACGCATAGTGTGGCATACCGAACCTTCGACAAGGCAGCTACGGAGGTGCTGCGACTCAACTTCCGGCCCGGAAAAGTAACAGCTGGAGGAGTGGCGCTCACAGAGCGGAACAATCTCAAAGAACAGGGCTACACTCTACAGCGCCTGCCAGACGGCGACTATATTGTGCGTGTCCGGCACGACAAATCGGGTGATGTGGCCATCGAAGGCTGAAAAGTAAGTGCGCTTTACGATTAATTGCAGGAGTGGGTTTGCTTCCAGTACACAAACTGGGCAAGCGTCGGAGTTTGATCAACATATTCGATCTACGTAATGGAGTAGAGCTAGATCGCGGGATGAAATTCCTCCAAGCGCTCTCTGCGAGACGATTGCTAATTGCCATCGCCTGCAGCCCGCGAGTTGCATGTCTTTGAAGCCACCAATTGGTGATTCCGATGAAGGTGGTCAGTGATTCCGATTTGATCCCGGTCACTTGTTCCGACGCGAAGGCGGTCAGGGTCGGAGCGAAGCGACGCTAGCGCTTTTA
>JAKAWN010000250.1 GCA_021827245.1 Acidobacteriota bacterium
TCTTCTACCACGCCGGATGTCCGGATATAATCCCACAAATGGTATTTCTTTAAAATAAGAGCATAAATCACTTCGCTTTCAGGAATCCCCTCCTCGTAGCGAACTTCAGCCATCTTGAAGTAAAAGGTCTTGATGGCTTCTTCTGACAATTGCGTTAGCCACCGGCCGAGGTGGCGGTAGACCTCGTAAGACTGGTCGTGGAGCGCGCGGTCTGAGAGATCGTGCATCGACGGTGTCTTTGAGTTTGATTTGAGATCCTGGATTACGCCCCTTGTAAGCTCTTCAGCATGATTTTCAATCATGTGAACGAGCTTCGATGATAGTAGCATTTCGATTTTTCACCTGTTATTAAAAGTATTTGCCCCTTTTAGCCATATCAGCCCTGGTCTTCGAATTCAAACAGGCCCGCTCAGCATGGGTTTCCTTTTGCCTCTCTTAATGTGATGCTTTTTCGGTGGCGGATGGAAAGCCGTGTATGGTTTTCGCCGGAGGCGCAAGCAGATCCCCGGAGCGTGCTATATTCAAATCCTGGTGGCTGAAACCTTCAACCTCGTTTCATCTGCAGGCCTCAAATGGGTCGAATGTGAGGCGTTCGCCGGGATTCCGTGGTTGGTTCATGCGTTCGGCACTCGGCAGGGCGGGGCATTGGCTCCCAAGCCCAGCGGGAAAAATTCAGCGAGGGATTACAACAACGGACCCGCGCTGGCAGGGCAAATGCGCGGTCGCTTTCTCCAGGCGCTCGGCGCGGGGACGTTCCGCCTGGCATCCGTTCGCCAGACGCACTCTACGATTATTTATTGCGTCGCGCAGCGTTCTGCTCGCCACCCTCTCCAATATCACCTTGCGGGAAATCCTTCCACGATGGCCGAGCATTCATCGGGCGCCATTTCGGGCGACGCTCTCCTGTGCGACCATCCGGGAATCCTGCTGACCATCCGGGTGGCCGACTGCATGCCAGTTCTTATCGTCGACCCCGAAAGGCGCGTGATAGCCGCGGTCCACGCCGGATGGCGCGGCGCTCTGAACAGGATTATTTCAAAGACGGTGGGTGAAATGCTCAGGGCGTTTGATTCAGCCCCAGGGAATCTGCTGGCGGCTATCGGACCCTCGATCCGAGCGTGTTGTTACGAAGTGGGCCAGGAGGTGGTCGACGCTTTCTGCGGGGGCTTTCCGAATGGCGAAGACTTCTTCCGCAAAGTTCCAGCAACGCCGGAGGAGTCCCGGATGGCATTGCGGTACAAGACACTTTTCGCGTTCCAGGTGCCGCCCGGACATCGGGTCGATGAGCCACCGAAAGTTCACCTGGATCTGGCGGCTGTGGCGCGCTACCAGCTCGAGCATGCCGGCGTTCCTCGCGATCACATTCATGTGACCGACTTCTGTACGGCCTGCAGGACGGACCTGTTCTACTCCTATCGCAAGGAAGCAAGCTTTGCCGGGCGCATGCTGGCCGTGATCGGAATGCGGCCGCGAACCTAGCAGGGCGGCATTTGCGAGGATTCTCTGTGAGCTCTGTGTCTTCAAACCTAGAAGGTTGCTGAAAAACCCACTGCCTGAGCCGTAGCGGCGACTTTAGGTCGCCATGTCGTCAGCCTTTTCAATCGGTGTATGGCAGCATAAAGCCGCCGCTACACGTTTTTCAGCAACCGGCTCGAACACAGAGTACACGGAAGTTCTCAGTGCTTTCTGTGTTGAGTCCTTTACGGCCGCGAAGGGAAAAAAGAAAAGCAGATGAGGAGATCATTTCTCGATGATCAGTACGGCGGTTGCGGCAGCGCAGTTTCAACGGGCACGGTGACGCTTTCTGTTGCTGCCAGCCGCAACTGCCCGCATGCTGCCATTACGTCCTGTCCGCGCGAAATACGGATATAAGCCGGGACGTCGTGGCTTCGAAGAATCTCCTGGAACGCCACCACCCGCGCGAGCGGCGAAGGCCGGTACGGCAGCTCGCTTCCGGCATTGAAAGGGATCAGGTTGAGTTTGCACTTGATGCCGCTCACCAGCCGCGCCACGCGCCGCGCGTCGTCGTCGGAATCGTTGATCCCATCCAGCAGGACGTACTCAAAGGTCACGTAGTCGCGCGGCCCAAGCGGAAATTCGCGGCAGGCTTCGAGCAGCTCGCTTAACGGGTATTTCCGGTTGATCGGCATCAGGGCTGATCTCTGTTCGTCGCTCGAGGCGTTCAGAGAGACGGCCAGCTTGGGCCGCTTCGGCTCCAGAGCCAGTTTGCGGATTTGCGGCACAATGCCGGCGGTGGAAACCGTCATGCGGCGCAGCGCCAGGGCAAATCCGTTGGAGTCGCTCAGTATCCTGATGGCTTTCATCACCGGACCCAGGTTCAGCAGCGGCTCGCCCATGCCCATAAAAACCAGGTTCACCGGAAAGCCCCCGGCAACCTGCTGGGCCTCCATGACGGCGGCCACCTGGCCTACAATTTCGCCGGCTGTCAAGTTGCGCTTCACTCCCAGCAGGGCCGTGAAGCAGAATCGGCATCCGACCGCGCAGCCCACCTGGCTTGAGATGCACAATGTCACCCGGCGATCATCGGGCATATAAACGGTTTCGATCTTTTCGCCGTCCCGGAGCGAGAGCAGGTAGCGGACTGACCCGTCCCGTGAGGTGGCTTGTGCTTCGATTTGCGGACAATCCACGCGGTAGCGGGAAGCGAGGAGTTGCCGGAAATTCAATGGCAGATCTGTGCAGCCGCTCAAATCGCGCATCCGGCGGGCGTAGAGATTGCGGAACAGTTGTTTCCCACGGAACCTCGGCTCGCCGCAGCTCGCCGCCAGTTCTTCGAGTTCCGCTTTGTCGAGCCCGAACACATTTCCTTCCGGGTTCGGGGCAGGTGGTTTCATAGGCTTTCAGCCACGGTCAGAGTTTTCCTGGCAGCAGGCTTCTCCATCACCAGTTCGCTTCTGCAAACATCTGCGCTTTAGCGGTGACGACAGTGTGACGCGAATAATTCGGAGGAAGCATTGACGCCCTATTCAGTATATCTTACATTTTATAAGCTTCCCCTTGAACCGAGAAAGGACGCCGATGAGCCCTCGCCAAGTTGACTTTGAGCTTACTGCACGCCGCCGGGACGCCTTGATCAGGGCGGGTTATGCCGAAATTCTGGAGAAGGGCCTGCACGCCACCACCATCGATTCCGTGGTCGCGCGCGCCAGTTCCAGCAAGGGCGGAGCGCTCCACTATTTCCATACCAAAGAGGACCTTCTTTACGCCGTTCTGGACTGGCTCCTTTCCGAACTCACCCGGGGCCTGGACCAGGTGGCCGCCAGCCAGGAGTCTCCCCGCGCGCGCCTGTCCGCCGAGCTCGAACTCCTGTTTCACAGCACCGAAGTCAATCGCAAGCTTTACCTCGTCCTGTTTGATTACGTCACGCTCGGCGCCCGCTCGGACCGCTTTCGCAAGCTGTTCCGCGATTTCTTTGCCAAATGCCGCAAGCGCGATGCTCACATCATTGCCGAAGGCATCAAGCTGCAAGAGTTTCGCCGTGTGCGGCCTGAGGACGCCGCGGCAACCATCCGCGCCCTCGTCGACGGCTATTGCTTGCAGTGGCTGATGGATTCCAACGGTGTTTCCGTTGAAACCCTCCGCGACCGCTGCGGCGCCGTCCTGGGCTCTTACCTGCTGCGTGGCCGGGAATTCTAATGGCGCCTCGCCGCAGCGTCTCCAACTGTAGCCGCGACACCGCCGGGGCTGGAGCAGATCCCGATATTGGGGGTCTGCGTTTCTGGAAGGGATTTTTCGCCGGTTCAAGGCGGGCCCAAGTCGTAGGCCCGAAGGGCCGATAGATTTTAGCCCACGGCGTCAGCCGCATAAGCGTTAACCCAATGGAAAGCGCGTTGATGTCGTGCGGGGGGCGGGGAGCTTGTCAAGGCCCGAAGGGCCGATAGATTTTAGCCCCTGGCGCAAGCCAGGGGACGGCAAGCCACCAAAGGCAGCCCAGCCCCGGAGGGGCGAAAGAACGCCGCCTGGCTTCGCGGGTGGCGCATACGTCGCGTCGTTTGTGATGCATGCAATCAAGCGAATTCGCTTGACTTTCATGGGCTAGTATGGTAGCCTGTATTAACAGCCCCATGGCGGCGCAAGGTTGCCGGAGGCTGATAACGCAATGACAATGGGACTAGCTGAAACTGAATCCAAAATCCGGTTGGGTCACAGCCATCGAAATGGCCATTTGGGGTCGCGCGGCGAAGACAAATGGGACAAAAAAACACGTTTTTTCAAAAACGAACCGGAGAAGTTATTGAAAACAAAGGATCGGGGTCCAAAAACGAACCGGAACGAACCTAAAAACGAAGCGGAGAAGTTGTTGAAAACATTAGTGTGCATAAAAAACGAACCGAAACGAACCGAAAAACGAACCGGGCCATCTTGTTGAAAACAAACGATGGTCAAAAAAGGTCAATCCACAAATATCCTTCAGGTTGAACGTGACTTTCGCCCTCCTTTTCTCTCCCTGCCGCAGACCGGCCGGCAGATTGTTTGAATGCTCTGCAGCCGGTCCACGACCGGTTACCAGGACCCCCTCCCTCACGAACTCCATTCGTGCGCGCTCCTCAGGCGGAAGTGAGCTTGCGCTCAGCGGCATTCCACACGGCAAACGCGTTGTTGAAGTACGAATAGTTGGCCATGTGGCAGGCGATGGCGGCGTTATTGCCGAACTCGGGGCCTTCCACCGAAGGCCGCCGCGTCTTGACCGACTGGAAGAAGTTCCACAGATGGTCCCGGGTGTCGTCGTACTGCGGCGGAGCGTAGTAAGCCGTCGCTTCGATCGGCTGCGCTTCGCCGGGCGGCGTGTCATGTTCTGCGTGCCATTTCTGGGCGTACGTGCTGGCCATCGGTTCCGGCCAGGCCGGAGTGCACGGGCTGTGGTTCTTGCCGTCCTCGGGCCAGATCGTAAAACCGCTGGGGTTCTCGATGCCGTGCATTTCCAGAATCCCGCGAGTGCCCAGAAAGCGCCAGACTTCAGACTCGCTGGTGTTGAAGGTCACGCGCAAGGTGGCGCGGAACTTCGGGTATTCGTAAACGGTCGTCATCACGTCCGGAACGTCGCGGCCATCGTGCCAGCGGAACAGGCCGCCCGCGGTTGCAGCACGCGCCGGAGGCGCGGTGATGTCCATGGTGTAGTGGATGCCGGTCAGCGAATGGATGAACAGGTCCCCGGGGATTCCCTCGCCGTATGTCCGAAAGCAGCGCCAGCGCGTGAACCGCTCCTTGGAAAACGGCAGCTTGGGCGCCGGCCCCAGCCATGTTTCCCAGTCCACCGTCTCGGGCGACAGGTTCGGCGGGATGGTGTAGTCCCAGGCGCCGCAGGGGCTGTTGCGCCCGAGCGTCGATTCGATCAGGCAGACGTCGCCGATCACGCCCTGCCGCAGCAGTTCTCGGGCTTTCTGATAGACCACCGAGCTCGGTTCCTGGCTTCCCACCTGCACAATGCGGTTGTAGGTCTTAGCTGCTTCGATCATCGAGAATCCCTGTTGCACCTCATGAGTCATTGGCTTCTCGACATAGACGTCCTTGCCGGCCTTGCAACAATCCATCACCATGCGATGGTGCCAGTGGTCGGGGACGGGAGCGAGGATGCAGTCAATGTCCTTGTTGTCCAGCAGGTCCAGGTAACGGCCCGTCGCCTGGATGGGCTTGCCCACAATCTGCTTGGCAAGCTCCTGCCGGCTGGTGTAGAGCTCGCACACTGCCACGCACTCGACGCCCGGCAGCGTGATGGCCGTTTTCAGCAGGCCTGCGCCCCGCATGCCTACGCCGGCAATGCCAAAGCGCACCGTGTCACTGGGCGCAGCCGGGCGCGCTGGCACAGCTCCCGGCGCCGACGCGTCCAGCATGATTGCCTTGCTCGCCAGCATTCCTCCTGTCACACCGGCGGCTCGCCCCATAAAACCACGACGAGAGATCTTTTTGCTGCCCATCTGGATTTCCTCCCCTATAAAAACGAGAATGATGTCTTGCCCCTGCAATCTAAACGCGGCACGAGTTTATCGCCTTCAAACCTGGCACGCAATCGTTTCTTCAGAAATTCCCGGCGTCTGGAGGTGGGCTTTGGGCCTTCGCATAAATCCTGACCCACTGGCCTCGACGGCGAAAAACAGCGACGAGATGCAGATTGTATCTGAAAGCTGCAAAAGTTGGACGGATGGGCGGAGAATAGTCATCCATGTGGGCGAGCAACCGAGAACGCCGCAGCCAGTTGTCCGGCGGGTCCCATTTGCGCGAGTAGAGGTAGAGCAAATCGAACGAGTCGGCGGGAACGCCTCGGAAGTCCGGCCCAGCAAAACCCCGTATGCCGACGAGGCGCAGAGGCTTCTTCACGTATCCCAGTTCGGGATGGCTCAGCTCATCAGTTGCAGGCCACGCCGTCAAAATGCGCGGATTGTCAGGCTGGGCGGCAAGCCACTCTGCCGCCTCCTGGTGCAAGCGGATGAAATCCGCATACGAGAGATTGTTTTCATATGCAAATGGATAAGGAGGGTTGATGAACCACGACACCACAAAACAGACCGTGATCAGCACCAGCGCGACGCGCATGCCCGGGAGTGGCAACCCATCCACCAGGAGCGCGAGCGCCAGGTAGAAGCAGGGAAACATCGGAAGCAGATACCGTGGCAGAACCGCGCCGCCGACCACGCTGAGCATTGCAATATATGCGACTGCCAGCATGATCGAGAGGGAGAAGAATTCCTTGCGGGTGTTTGTGGTGGTCGCAATGCCGCGTTCCGAGCGGTCGGGAAGGGGCTGTTCGCCGGTTCTCCTCATCCACCGGTAACCTATCAGAGCCACCACGACCAGCAGCCAGTTGAATCCTGCAATGAAGACCTGGTACAGCCGGCGCAGCAGGCTAACGGCAATCTTGGCGGGTACGAGGGTGGAATAGAGGTTGTACTGAAGATACTGCGGATTGCCCGTCCAGAAGCCCGTAACGTCATGATAGTAGACAGCCCAGATGGCAAGCGGCAGAACCGGCGAGGCCAGCCAGAGCCAGTCGCTCTTGCTCAAGCCCTTTCTGTGACGCCAGCCGAACGCCAGAGCCACCGGAACGATGACGACGGCCGTTTCCTTGGTCAGCACGGCCAGTGATGCGGCCACGGCATACCACCCCATCCGGCGATGGAGCAGGGCCCAGACGGCCATGGTGGTGGTGAAAGCGGCCGGCAGATCCAGAAACACCAGCGAACTTTGAGCGAAAAAGAGAGGAGAGAGCGCCAGCAAGATGCAGGCCCAAATGGCAACTTCGTGGCGCGCCACGGTCTGGCCCAGCGCGTACAGAGCAACAAGCGTAGCAGCCGCAAACGCGATCATGGTGAGGCGAGTGACGACCGGAGCATAACCCAGCAGCCGCCACGCCAGCGCGAGGCAGACGGGAACAAGGGGCGTGTGCCCTGTTGGCAGGGTGCTTCGCGGAATGAGGAGCCAGTGCCGGTAGAAGTCAAGCGCCGCTGGAATGTAGTAGCCGGCTTCATCCCAATAGTACGGGAGGTTAAGCAGCGGATAATGCATCAACGTCAGTACTCCAAACGTGGCGACGAAACTCAAAATCCAAAGACGTGGAGAACGCAAATCAGTTCTAGTCATGTGAATTGGCATGTTACAACGAATGCCGTCGACATTGTTCGGGATTTAGCCGGGAAAGGGAAGATGTTGGGTGATGTGAACGGTTTCGGCGGGTCGGTTGGCGGACACTTGGCATTGTCATCCTGCGTCATCACAGATTACGATGAACCACGGGAAGTCTGCTCACGGTGAAGCGATCTCTCAGATGAGGTTCCAGTCGCGCACGTGGAGACCGCCTCGAACAATTTCAAGATGCTACTGAGGGGAGAACAATGAGATACCGCAAGTTCGGACGGACAGGCTGGGAGGTCAGTGAGATAGGATACGGCATGTGGGGCATGGCGGGCTGGACCGGCTCGGATGACGAGGAATCACTTCGCTCGCTCCAGCACGCGGTGGATCTGGGCTGCAATTTTTTCGACACAGCCTGGGCTTACGGCGACGGCCACAGTGAAGAGTTGCTGGGCAAGATCGTGCGGGCAAACCCGGACAAGAAACTGTACACGGCCACCAAGATTCCGCCCAAAAACCTTCAGTGGCCAAGCCGCCGGGGATTCACTTTGGATGACTGTTTTCCGCCTGAACATATTGAGGAATATATTCACCGCAGCCTGAAGAACGCGGGCCTCGAGAGCTTCGATCTCATGCAGTTTCACACTTGGGAAGATTCCTGGGTGGAGGACCGCCGCTGGCACAGGAAGCTCGATGGTTTGCGCCGCCAGGGGCTGATTCAGGCCATTGGCATCAGCATCAACCGCTGGGAACCCTGGAACGGCGTGCTCGCGGTTCGCAGCGGGCTGGTCGATGCCGTGCAGGTTATTTACAACATCTTCGATCAGAACCCCGAGGATGAACTCTTCCCGGCCTGCTGGGAGATGAACGTCGCCGTCATTGCACGGGTTCCCTTCGACGAGGGGGCTTTGACCGGCACTTTGAAGCTCGACACCACTTGGCCCAAGAATGACTGGCGCAGCACGTACTTCGTTCCTGAAAACTTGAAGAGCAGCGTCGAGCACGCAGACGCCCTGAAGCCTCTGGTTCCCGAGGGGATGACCATGCCGGAAATGGCACTGCGGTTCATCCTCGGCAACCCAAACGTCAGCACAATTATTCCCGGAATGCGAAAAGTGCACCACGTCGAAACTAATATTACCGCCAGCGATGCCGGGCCGCTGCCGCCGGGCCTGCGCGCGGAACTTGCCAAGCATCGCTGGGTTCGCCAAGTGACCGAGTGGTCGCAGTGAACGCGCGGCAAGATCGCCGCAGGGCAGCTGGAGAATGATTGATCCTGAATACCAGCAATGGATGCGGGAAGAGCAGCAAGACTCGCAAAAACCATCGTGATGTTATCCCATTTCCCGTCAATGACGTGCGGAATAATTGCTGGTCGTGCCCAAGATCTGAGAATCACGTGGCGTGGTGCCCCGGGTTCCGGCAACGGGGCATCCCAGGCTGGAATTTCAGCTTCAAAGAAGAGATAATTAGAAGGTAAGGAGGCAGGGTATGAATGTTTTCAAAGCTCGAACCTGGTGGGTCTTGATCGTAGCAGTTTGCTTCCTCGCCCCTCTACTGCATGCAGATACCTTGAAGCTTAAGGATGGGCGCACGGTTGATGGCAAGTACTTGGGTGGAACAGACTCGCAAGTCACTTTCTACACGAACAATCAGCTCGAGCACTTTGCGATTTCTGACATCGCTTCCATAACTTTTGGTGACCAGACTTCCTCGACCCCGGCTCCAGCGGCAGTAACTCCAGCCCCAGCGGCAGTAACCCCGGCTCCCGTTGTTAAAGCGCCCGCGACAAGCGCTCAGACAACCTCCTCGACCAGCACTTCCGGAGCGGAGGTTCTGGTCCCTGCGGGCACGCATCTTGTGGTGCGGATGATTGATGGCATTGACTCAAACACGAACAAAGTCGGTGATACTTTTCAGGCAAGCCTGGAACAACCCCTGATCGTAAACTCTACGCAGGTTGCGCCGAAGGGGACCATGGTTTATGGGAAATTAGTGCAGGCCAAGTCGGCGGGCACCCTCAAGGGGCAATCCGAGCTTCGGCTGGTTCTGACGGGAATCGTGTTGAATGGTGCGACGCAGAGCATTGTGACCGGCGATTACACGGTTCAGGGTAGCTCACGTGGCAAGCAGACGGCGGAGCGGGCTGGAATCGGCGCGGCGCTTGGCGGGATTATCGGAGCCATCGCAGGCGGCGGTAAGGGAGCGGCCATCGGAGCGGGGGTTGGCGCAGGCGCCGGCACCGCAACCCAGGTCCTGACTCACGGCCAGCAGGTGCATGTGCCCAGCGAGACGGTATTGGACTTTACGCTCCAGCAACCTGCTGAGCTTCCGCTGTCGGCAGGCTAATCGTCGCGATCGGAA
>JAKAWN010000251.1 GCA_021827245.1 Acidobacteriota bacterium
GCTGCTGCAATTCGGGAAGCGAAAGGGGCATGGAGAAGTCCTCCTCATACCTAGCGTATCATATACGCACGGAACAAGGCCACAAAAGACAGGTCCTGCCCCGCTTCCACTTCTATGTCGCGCACCCTCTTTCCGGGTTTGACTTTCGATGTAATCTGCGCAAAACTATCATTGAAGAAATTGATTATCGGCGTCCAAGAGACCCAGACCGAAGAGGCTTGTATATTCGGGACTCACTGCTGCCCGAGATTTAAAGAGTAGGCAATACGATGTACGATCCTCACGAACTCATGGAAACCCCGATTTACGGGTCGGCGGAGGCCGCTAGGTATCTTCGCATTCCCTACCAGACCCTTCGCTACTGGACACAGGTAAATCCCATAATCAAATTGGCTTCGGTTTCGCCCCCTCGTCTGTCGTTCATGAATCTGATGGAGTGCCACATGCTTAGCTTCCTCCGATCAAACCTTCGGATTAAGATCCCAAGGGTCAGGACGGCTCTGCAGACTCTAGCCCGCATCCACCCCTCGAGGCATCCGTTGGTGAGTAATCGGTTTGAAACCGATGAGATTGACCTGTTTGTGCGACAGTACGGAGATGTCGTGGTCAATCTCTGCCGGGGTGGCCAGATTATGCTAAAGGAAGTAATAGGAACCCACCTGCAAAGAATCACCGTCGATTCTACGGGCGTCTACAGGTTTTTCCCTTTTATCGAGGAAAGAAAAGAGAGCGAGCCCAAAAGCATTGAGATCAGTCCCTCTGTGGGGTTTGGAAAGCCCGTCATTGCAGGGACGGGAATCTCGACCGCTGTAATAGCGGCTCGCTTCCATGCACGTGAATCCATAGATGAGCTTTCCAGAGAATATGGGCGGCCGATCAAAGAGATTGAGGAAGCAATTCGATGGGAGTCAAGAACAATCGCCGAATGACGATTTCGTCCTTTATCTAGACGAAAATCTTCATAATTGCACACCAATCATTTCCCTACTCGAGTCCACAGGTACCAAATACGAGAAACACGGTAGCAACTTCAAACCTGGGGAAGTTGACACGGTTTGGTTAGCTGAAGTATCTCGCAAGAAATGGATCATACTCACGAAAGATAAGGGCATTCGGTATAACGAATTGGAAATAGCCGCCGTTGTGGAACACAAGGCGAGAGAGTTTTTCTTTCGGTCGGGAAACCTGAGCGGCCAGCAGATGGCTGAGGCTCTAAAAATGGCTCTTCCGAAAATGAAGAGGATATGCAAGAAAACAGAAGCCCCCTTTATAGCTTCCATAACACTCAAGGGAGAAGTCCACATTCGGTATGACCAGCACGGCTCGATTCATGCTCAAAGGAAGAAGAGTACCGGCCAATAATCAAACTAAAAAATCCATTTAGATTCCGTGAAAATCCTAGTACGTGGAGAAGCAAAGAACTGGTTTCAGCGCATGCGCACGATGTCACTCCGAGCACAGCGAGGAATCTCGCCGAGGAATCTCGCCCTGGAATCAGGTTCTCTCATTTCTTCCTTAGTGCTGACTCAAAATACGGCGCGGGTTCGGGGATGGCGGCGCCGTCCTTGCGGGGTGACGATGCGCCGTAATTGACTCCGGTAGCTGAATCGTGCAGAACCGCCTGGCCGCCGCCCATAGGCGATGCGTAGGCCCCGCGCATGGTAAGAACCTGCCCCTTCTGAACCAGGCCCTGCAGGACGAAGGGCGGGAAGCGGTCCTCGATCATAAAGTTGCAACCGCCAAAACTGAGATTGGTAAAGCGTGGCGCTTCCAGCGCGGCCTGAATGTTCATGCCGTAGTCAACCACGTCTGAGACGAACTGCGCGTGCGCCTGCGGCTGATTCAGTCCGCCCATGATCCCAAAGCCGATGTGCAAGTGGCCTTTCTCCATGAAGGCGGGAATGATGGTGTGGTAAGGACGCTTGTGGGGCGCAACCACGTCCGGATGGCCGGGCTGCATCACGAACAGCGCTCCGCGGTTTTGCAGGGTGACGCCGTAACCATCCACCACAACGCCGGAGCCGAAACCGGCGTACAGGCTCTGGATCAGGGACACGATATTGCCATCCTTGTCGACCACTGAAAGATAGATGGTTTCATCTCCTATGTGCGGCGGATTGCCGGGCTCCACGTCACAGTGGGCGTGGTTCATGTCAATCGTGGCAGCCCGCTTGGCCGCATACGCCTTGGAGATAATTCCCTCGACCGGAATCTTCGCAAATCTCGGATCGCCCAGGTAGCGCCGAAGGTCAGCATAGGCAAGCTTCTGCGCCTCCATTTTGACGTGCAGAGCGTCGGCGTTGAAGAATCCCCATTCGGGCAGCGGGTATCTTTCCATAATGTTCAGCATCTCGAGCGCGGCCATCCCCTGCCCGTTCGGCGGCAACTCATAGACTCTCCAGCCGCGATAAGTGGTCGAAATGGGATCAACCCACTCGGCGTGGTAACTGCTGAGGTCCGAGAGCGACATCACCCCGCCCTGCCGGTCCATCGTTTTGACGATCGCCTTGGCAATCGGGCCGCGGTAAAAAGCGTCCTCGCCCTGCGTGGCA
Source organism: Acidobacteriota bacterium (assembly GCA_021827245.1). The sequence goes on from JAKAWN010000251.1 coordinate 2,553, forward strand.
ATCAACTCCAGAGCACGCGCGTATTCGGGATTGCGGAAGATTTCACCCACCTTTGGCGGCTGGCCGTTGATCAGGAAAACGCGCCGGGCGTTCCGGTCCTTTTCCAGCTTGGCCTGCCCCCCTCGCCAGTAAGCATCGATGTACTCTGTAACGGGATATCCGTGCTGGGCAAAGTAGATCGCGGGCTTAAAAAGTTCCGCCCAGGGCAGGCGGCCGAATTTCTTGTGCAGCATCCACCAGCCATCCACGCAGCCCGGCACGGTGATGGTGAAAACGCCCTCCTGGGGCATGTGCGTGAAGCCCTTTTCCTTGAGCAGGTCGAGCGTCAGTTTTTCGGGCGCCCAGCCGCTGGCGTTAATCCCGGTAAGTTTTCCTGTCTTTGCGTCCCAGCGGATGGCGAACAGGTCGCCTCCGATACCATTATTCATGGGCTCGACCACACCGATCACTGCATTGGCGGCAATGGCGGCATCAACGGCCGATCCGCCGCGCGCCAGGATCTGCGCTCCCGCCTGTGACGCAAGCGTCTGGCTGGTGGCCACAATGCCCTGTTGCGAGATCACCATCGACCGCGCCTGGCTGCGGTCCTCGTGACTCTCATAACTCTGGGCGTGTAAAGGCATGGCCAATACGATTATGGCCATCAGCGAGCTTTCGAGCAATGTCAGTTTTCGCATAGGAATCCTTTGACAAAATGAATTTTGGGAAAGGGGAAGGTTATCACTAAGAAGGATGAAGTGGGAAGGATGGAGTATGAAAATTCGAGTGACAAGTGACGCGTGGGAATTATGAATTGTGAGTTATGGATTGGAAAAGGCTGAATACGGTTTGCCAGCGGGCGATGGGGAACCCCACAGCAGGCTGCGCGTCTAGCATCATTCAGAACTCATAACTCAGAACTCTGAACTCGCCGTCTCATAATTCGTAATTCAGAATTCATAATTTTCTTTCGGCCTCCACTAGCGCTGCCTATGGAAATCTTCCCGCGTGGCGGCGAACGCGCATACCGTGCGCTGCCATCGCCTCAAATTCGGCGGCGCTGGGCGGGCGCCAATCGTCAAGCAAACTTAAATCTTCTTCCAGTTCCCGGCGGCCATTGGGAGCCATCAGCACCACGCTCACGGCCGGATGCGCCAGCGCAAAGCGGTACCACTCGCTTGCCACAGGAAGCGCAACGTCTGGCGGATCGCTCTGCGTAGGCCGGTGCAAAGCTCCCCAGCGCTGGGCGGTATAGACCACCACAGGAATCCTCAGCCGCGTTGTGATGGGGAAAACATCCTGCTCTGCTCCGCGATGCGCGGCGTTGTACCGAACCATCAGCAAGTCCAACCGTTGTTCCAAAGCGCACTCGGCGGCCAGCTTGCGCTGGTGAGTTGTGAACCCGATCAGCCTCACGCAGCCCTGGCTTCTCGCGTCCTCCAGTGCTCGCATCGCGCCGTCAGCGCCTTTAATCTGTTCCCATTCGGACTTGTGCTCGACGTAGTAGAACGTCACCACATCGATGCGGTCAGTGCCAAGCGTGCGGAAGGAATCCTCGAGCTCGTGAGCCGCTGAACGAGCGTCACGAGCGTCAAGCTGCATGGCAACCACGACGCGCTTCCGCTCAATCCGCTTTTCGCGCAGTGCCTGCGCGATCCCGTCCTCATACCCGCACCAGTTCAGATAATTCACGCCGCGGTCCACGGCAAGAGTAACGTCATCGGCTGACAGGTGCGTATTGCCTCGCGTGGCGAGTCCCAATCGCACGACCGGCGGACATCCGCCACCCAGTTCAACCCGTCGGGGCAGTCCATTCCGATTGCGACCTGGTTGCGACCGGGTCCTCCTCTGATCTGGAGTTGAGGCAAATCGGCTGCTCATTTGCAGGCGTGGAAGGGCCAGGCAGGACGAATGGCGTTCTGTCAAGAGGGCAACGCCAGCGCTTGGCCTCAGTTCCCGGTCTCCGGATGGCCAGGCGTGTAAGACAATCACGCTGACGCGGTAGCTAGCCCTGGTGTTCCTTACAATTCAGGCAGAGGCGCGTCCAGGGTACGGCCGTCAAACGCGCCGCGGAAATGGGCTCTGAACACACCTCACAGGTTCCGTAAGTCCCCCGCGAAATTCTTGCCAATGCTTCGTCAATGGCGCGGAGCAGCTTGCTGTCTGTTTGGTGCAGGCGCACCTGAATGGCTGCTTCGCTTGCCGCGCTGGCTTGGTCGGCAGGATCTCCATGCAGATGACCAGCCGACGGAGCCAGCTCTTCCCTACCTTTCCACGCTGCCGACAGTTCATCCCGCTTGGCTTCTAATAGTTGCCTGTACTCTTCCAGTTCTTTTTGCTCCACGCCGTATCCCGCCTTTTCAACTAGCTTCGCTTGCCGGCAAACGCCAGAACCGAAAGAATCACACTGGCTTTTCTCGTCTGGCAACCGGCTCTGTAACAACTTGATTCTGTCTATTCTCAGTATAATCGAGAATGCCTAATTCGTGAAAGGAGCTCACATCCTGGGGCGGGGAAATCGTCTAGCAGTCGGTTTTTCGGGCAGCGAAAAAGGCCCGGCGTCACAGGTAAAGGCATCTTTCAGAAACATCCGCAACCATTCTTCGGGGCCAGTCGTGTGTTGGCTCTCAGAAAAGAATCTCTGCCGGGAGGGTGCCCGGCCTGGCTTGCCCGCGCGACGCACATCTCCATCGCAGTCGGGCGATTCCACACAGGATCACCACGGCTGATTCTGGCTTACCTGGGCCGATTCGTGAGGGCTCATGAAAGCCCCGGTGCCGCTTCCCGCCTCAGCGTAAGCAGATTCGGAAGACCAGGAGGAATAAGCATCGCGACCTGCCAGGGCCTGCAAAGCCTTCTTGTTCTGGACCACCAGCTTTGAACCGTGGGTCAGGATCCACCGGCGGGCCCTGAAGTCTCCGAAAGCACGCGTGATGGTTTCCCTAGACGTTCCGATCAACTGTCCAATCTCTTCATGCGTCAGCGTGAGCGTAGTGAGAATGCCGTCGGCCCGTTTCTGGCCGTTTTCGGCCCATTCCAGCACAAATCTCGCCACTCTCTGCCGGGCGGAATCACAAAGGCCGATGGCACGGAGTTGGTCACAAGCCTCCTGATAGCTGGCGCTCAATTGCCTGGCCGCTTCAAGAGACGCCTTGGGATGTTCGCGCAGGAACCGCAGAAACTCGTCACCTCTCACAAAGCTGACCCTGCAACGCTCCAGCGTTTGGGCTGTCGCCTGAAATACTGCTTTCGAGACCACGGCGTGGAGCCCAAGAATTTCGCCCGGCTTGGCGATTCTGAGGATCATGATTTTTCCGCTTGACGACCCGATCAAAAGCTTGGCGCGCCCCGACAAAAGCACAAACACTCCTCGGGGAACCTCGCCTTCAACAAACAGAACCGCCCCCGATGGGTAAGTTGTCGTCACCTGAATCGCTTCAAAAGCCGCTACCTCGGGACGGGAAAGACCTGACAACAGGCCCCCTGCGCCCAGGTGCGGCTGGCCAGCGCTATTTTGCTCTCCTGTTCTCATCATGCCCTCCTCCGTAAGCCACCTTTCCATGTGAATCTGAACCGGTCAATGGGCGGCCCATACAACTCTCTGACCATCACCCACTTGTACGTCCAGCGGTCAGACGGCAGCCTCCAGCACTTTGCATTCCTCTCTGGAGAGTTTGGACTTACACCCCGTCAGCGCGGTTCGCCCCCCTACCCCTTGGCGATCCACGGCTAATTCGTCACATTTTGTGATAGCAATCACCTTTCCATTGCCGGACTAGAAACTGGGTCTCTATTATCAATGGCTTATGTTCAATAGCATCAATACGGACCATGAGACGAGTGATCGTATGGTGGCAGAGTGACGATATTTCGCCCCCGGCGGATTCCAGCCTTAGGCTGCCTTATCATTGACAGATCGCCCGCTGGGCACTGGCGTTGGTGGTATTGGCTGGTTTCACATCTGCCAGCAGCAAGCCGAAGAAGTCCCCATCCAGGCAGCGGACCGCGCTCACAAAGATCGCGGGAGACGCCTCAGCCCGCGGCGTGTTTCCTGTGCGGTAGATTTGTAAGCAGAAGACCCGAGCCAATGCACAAGTGCCGTGGATCGGCACCCCTGCGGTAGACGCTATCTCTCAAACTAAGGCCACGCCACCCCGCCGTCTTCGTCGTAGAAGACCTCGTCGATTTCAGGACCTTGCAGATAGAGCATGGCGAAGCCATTGAGCACACGCGAGGGGATTTCCGGATCGTTAGCGAGCCGCTTTTCATACCAGACGACATTCGGCTTTTCCTTCATGTCGGACGCCTCCGCGCACGGTAATCCTCCATGGCCGCAACAGCGGCAGAGAACTTCTGCCGAGCCATTATTCCCAGGCTTGTAGCAGGCGCCGCAGTGCACGTGGCCCCAGTACCAATAGTTCGGAGCGACATTGGCAGGAAAAGCGCTCATGACCTGCGCCCACAAATTTGTCTTGCTCGCGCCATCCTGTGTGATGGCGTTGTGATGGGTCAGGATGATCATTTTCTTGCCTTTTTCCGCCTGGTCTTTCAGGAAGTTTAGTTGAGCCTGCGGCCCTCCAGCCCGGAACAAGGCGCCGTCCAGATAAAGCGCATCGACATCAGAATAATAGGCTGAATCCAGGCCCACGATCACCCAGTCGTCGTTCTCCAACGCAAAATAGCTGCACCCTTTCTGAATCTCGAACGGCGGCTTGTTAATGGCTTTGAAGTACGCGTCGCCGCCCGAATACATTTCATGATTCGAGTTCAAGGCCAGCGAACCAATTGAACCCTTCGGCCTGGATTTGCTCCAGAGCTTTGTCAGCAGATGCTCTTCTTCGTCTTCGGTCCCTGCGTAATAAGTGTCCCCCAGGTGGATGGTCAAATCAGGCTGCAGAAACGCCATGTGTTTCAGAACGTCAGTGCTTGGCGAAGGATTGGCAGGCGTTCGCCACTCGCCCGTGGCCCAGTCGCCGGCGAGGCCAATCTGTACATCGTTCGGAATCTTGCAGGTAACAGGAGACGTGTTGAAGGGGTGATTGCCTCCCAAGGCAAGGTGTTCAAGCCACTCCGCGCCTGCCAGCAGCCATCCCGGGTCAAGTTGCTCATATTTGCCCGTACCCCAAATTTCGCCGGACCCATCGGCGGCGATGACCACCCCTACCTCTAGGTTACTCAAGACTCTTTCCCGGTCGCTTTTGATTGCCGTAAACGCGAGTGTGAGTGCATTCCCCAGGCTAGAGTCGGCTGGTGGGGCCTGCTTGTAGTGGCTGGCAACGACGGCGCGCTGATGAGCTTTCACGATCAGCGGCATGACTCGGCTCTGCTGATCGGGCGTCAGCTTCTCCCAGGCAGTTCTGATTCGGCTGGCAATTACAGGATCAATACTGAGCTTCATCTTTGTTCCTCCGCCTCGGGCAACCCCATTGAAAGCTGAGTCGCCCGAGCCTATAGGCTACTCGACAGCCACAAGCAAAAGGGTAGCATCGCCGTGGAATTGCCTGCTGCTTTTCACTTTCACTCTTCCGCGCCGGTACGCTTCTCAAATCTCCCGTATCGCAGAGAAAGTGTTGGCAGCACCAAAAGATTTAAGGCTGTGGAAGTCGCAAGCCCGCCCAGGATGACGATAGCCATGGGACCTTCAATTTCCTGGCCGGGGTTGCCCGTGCCGAGAGCCAGGGGTAGCAGGCCGAGGCCCGTGACGGTTGCCGTCATGAGGATGGGTGCCAGACGCTCGGAAGCGCCGCGGATAGCGGCCTCCAGACCCCACGTCATGCCTTCCTCTGAAACCAGGTGCTCGTAGTGCGAGATGAGCATGATGGAATTCCGCAGGGTGATACCAAACAGCGTGATGAAACCAATGAGGGCTCCGAGGGAAAGCGGCGTGCCCGTAACAAATGCAATGAGGACTCCGCCAATCAGCGCAAAGGGCAAATTGACCATAACCAGCAGAAGGTTGCGCCAATTCATCATCACCACAGAAAGCAGAATGATGATCATCAATGCGGCCAGGGCTGAGTGGACCAGTAATTCCCGATGGGATTTGGCCACGGCTTCCGCCGTCCCGGCGAACTGGAAGTAATAGTAATAGTCCGAGGGAAGTCTGACCTTGGCCCGGATCTCCCGCTCTGCCTGCCGGACAAACGAACTGGGGCTGCGTCCGGAAACGTTGAGCGTGACAGTCTGCACGATCCGGCCGCCATTGTGCAAAATGACGTAACGCCCGGACCGCTCATAAACATCGGCGATCTTGTCGAGCGGAACATAATTCCCGGCCGGACTCTTGAGCGGCAACTCGCCAACGTCAGTGGGACTTTGTCGATCCTTAGGATCGAGTATAACGTTCACGTTGAAAACTTCGTTGCCCTGATAAATCTGGCCGACATCAAGTCCGCCAAAAGCCGTCTGGACCGCGTCCATCACGGAGACCGGCTGAAAACCCCACCGCTGGAGCTGCGAGGGCAGCAGCCGGACGACCACCTCCGGAGTTCCGGGAGGAGACTGAATCCGAACCGCCCGCGCGCCCGGAATTGAGCGAAGCACCTGGGCCGCCTGCTGCGCCTTCCTGTCAAGAACGCTCAGGTGTGGCCCATAAATATTGAGCACCACCGCGGCAGTATAACCGGAGATAACCCCTTCCATCCTTTCTTTCAAAAACGTGTTGACCGCGAATATGAAGCCGGGAAACTTGCGGAGAGCCCGGTGAATTCCCGCCAGGGCCTCCTGGTTCTGCTTGCCATTGAGGTGCGGCTTGAGGGCCACATCGATTTCGCTCCGGTACGGGCCGCGAATTGCTGCAAGGTTTGCGCGGCCGGCTTTCTGCCCCACCAGGGCAACGTAGGGAGCTGCCATCAGAGCTTTGGTGACCTGCTTGCCGACCAGGAGCGCGTCCTGAAGCGAGTTGCCAGGAATCCCGGTCATGTGGACAATGTACTCGCCTTCGTGGAAAGGCGGCAAAAAGGATGAGTGGAAGGTAGGCAGAACGGCAAGACCGAAGGCCGTCAGCGCGAGAACTCCCACAATCACCAGCACGGGCACCCGCTCCACAAAAAGCAGCACGTGCCGGTAACCGGCCTTCAGCCAGCGCACCAATGGAGGTTCCTGTTTAACCAGCACTTTCCGGCCAAGCAGCAACAGGCAAAGGGCCGGCGTTACGGTGAGGGCCACCAGCAATGAGGCGAGAATGGAAAAAATATAGGTGAGTCCAAGCGGCCGGAATAGTGCACCGGGAATGCCGCTCATCATCAGAATCGGAACGAAGACCAGCACCACCGTAAACGTGGCATAAACGACGGCGCTGCGCACCTCGATGGAAGCGTCCAGAATGACCGGTATAACCGGCCGGGGATTGGGCAGATGGCGGT
>JAKAWN010000252.1 GCA_021827245.1 Acidobacteriota bacterium
AGACACTCAAGAACAACTGGGTCTTCGAGGATTTTCCCAACTTTGTTTTGGCCAAGGCCAAAGCTTAACAACGACTTCTGCTCGGTTGGAGTAGACAAACATCATAGGAGTCTACCTATGGGTAACACAGTAAGCACCTTGGGCGGCGCCATGGAGAGCGAGATCACCCGCTCCTACAATTCGCTTTCCGGGACCGATATCCGGGCCGTCATCGGCCACACGACCTTCGCCGAAATCCAGGCCATCAGCTACTCGATCCACCGCGAGAAAGCGCCCATCTACACCATGGGCTCCCCCGACCCCCGGGCCTATTCCCGGGCCAAGCGCGGTGTGGCCGGCTCGCTGATCTGGATCAACTTTGACCGGCATGCCCTGCTGAACCTGGTCCGCCAGGAAGGCGGTCAGTTCGTCGCCAATGTCGACGACATCCGGCCCGAGTTCCAGCTCGACTCGAACGGCTTCATCGGCCAGCTCAACACCCAGTTGAGTTCGGTCTCGGGCTTCAAGGAAGCGGCCACACCCTGGTATTCCGACCAGATCCTGCCCTTCGACGTCACGCTCACCGGCACCAACGAAATGGGAGCGGCGGCGGCCATGAAGATTTTCGGGGTGCGCAGGGGTGGCCGAACCCATTTCCGCTAACTCGCTGCGTGATTGATCAGAACAGTAGGTCCCTCCGTATCCACGTGCGCCTCGCCGCCATCCGGCGCACTGCCGCGCCGAGCACCGGAGGCTCGTCTTCGGCGGCTTCCCCTGCGCCCCGCAGGCAGGCAGGTCCCTGGCAGAGCCGCGTTCCATGCTGCCCGAAGCCCCCAGATGGCCAGGCCGCCGGGCAGAAGGTGCGCAGGCCTCTCGCAGCGGCAGGAGACGGGTGCGCAGCCCGGGCTGGCAGGGGCCGGCTTTTACATGGAGATCGCCCCGGCTTGGGAAAGCCTGAAGCCTCGCTCAGCCGGAAAGCGCCGATCAAAAATCCGGCCCCCATCGAGTCTCATTCAGAGTTTTTACCATCGCCTTGCCGATGGGACTGCGGCTCTTTTATTCCGGCGCCGACATTCAGCCTGCGAGAAACGGCTCAGCGCTTGCTGGGCTTGATCCCGCGGGTGCGCGAGGGAACATCGTAGCGGTTCCGGTGAGGGGCTACCGAGATCACAGGAGGAGGGGAAGGAAGAGAGGGCTTCGGTAAGGCGGTTCTTTCGGGGCGCGGCCGGCGCCGGCGGCGCGGCCCCGGAAGCTGCTTGAGCAGCTCGATCCGGAAGGGATGTTGGGGAATGTCGACAACCCTGCCCAGGCGCCAATAGCGGTGCGTCTTCACCGGGACCACTGCCAGCCAGCCCAGTCCGGGAATCTCCACCGGCTCTCTCCGCGCCAGGGCCTGCTTTATCAGGTCGAAGACCTCCTCCACCGCCCGCCGGGCGACTTCGTACTGGTACCCCTTCGCCTGCAGTTCCGAGACCAGGCGGTCACGAAAGCCTTTTGTCGAGCGGCCGGGCTGGCGCGGTCGGGACATCTTTCGCTCACCTCCCTCGGAGCGGCAGGAGAAGAAAACCTAACCCGGCATAGCCGGAACCAAACGGGAAAGTTAAATCATTTCCAAAATGCTCTCAACGCCGCATAAACACTGGCTGAATCCGAGGTGCTCAAAAATATCCTGCCAGGAAATGGCAGAATTCAACCTCAAAGGTACTAACATGGGAGAAGCCTGCCGGGAATAGCTTTTTTCGCGGCCCGTCTTCCTGCGCAGACCTCCGCATCTGGACTGCGGAGTCTCCGCAGCAGGAGTGCGGAGATTAGGCGGGCTCTTAAATTGATGGAAACTTCCCGAAGACGGGAGATTCTCCTTGCGGGTTGGCGGCTGCCCGCGCGAGTCTTGGCCGGGGCAGGACACGGCATCCCCTGTTCGAGGTGGCAGGCTGGCGCCTCCTTCGGCAGATCAAATCTTGAATGGCAGGCACGATCCATTTCGCTGGCCCTCGTGCGGAATGACGCTCACATCTCCGGTGCCAACCAGCCCGATGGATTCCGTCCAGGTTGCCAACGAGCAGCCGCCTGGAGCCCTCTGGACGACACATCCGGGGGGTAGGCCGTTATACAGCCACATGGGTCCTATCCGAGTGCGAATCGCCAAAATCTGGATCACCCATCGTAAATTGATAACCATAAGGCGAATAGTCGTTGTTTGTGTCAAGCGTGGTGGACCTATGCAAGCATTCAATGTACAAAAGATATGTTTTAGGGAAGAACATCTTTCACTCCAAGTCAGAGCATGCGGTCTGTCATGCTTCCGGCCCAATTCCTTGATCGATTTCGTCACTCTTTATTGGGTACGGAACAGTCATCTGTGCCGAATCAACCGAATCATGCTATCCACCATCAGCTCGTTTTTTGATTTCTCTCATCGCACGCGATTGAAATCGTTTTGAGCTGCTCGTGCTACCCCCTGCTGCCGTGGTTCGCCTCACCAGCACCTGTGACTGGCTGCACTTGTACGTGCTTCCGTTGTCCGGGCGCATGAGATCGGCTTCTTCGCTGTTGATGCAGTCGTTGTATACTTGGAAACCTCGAAAGTCAAGCAGGCCAGCGGAGGCTAAGCCGTATGGAGCTAGAACTTCTGTTCATTTCAACTTCAGGGGGACTCACTTGTCCTTTTTCTTGCATTGCCCGAACAGTGAGATTCAATTCTGGTCAAGAATTGTGAGGATATCCGATGCCCAAAAATGTCTCGCGGCGTGAATTTCTCAGCTCTACCGCGATGAGTTTGGCGGTGGGAGCATCTGCAGTAACAGACCCGGCTGGCGCAGCGGCTCGGGCGGTGGGGATCAAGCGCGGCGATCTACCCGATCTCACGATCAAAGAGGTTAAGGTCTACGTCTTAAAGGCTGGGGCTCCTGCCATAAGTGAACTGCCCCCCAAACTGGCTGGCATAGTGACAAACAGCGGGATTGAGGGAAATTATATCCTCTACTACCGTTACTTTCACCCGAACTGGAGCAACCTGGGATGGCTTGATTACGCTAAGCGAGTGTTGCTGGGGAAGAGCGTCCTCGATCTTCCCGAGCTGACTTCCCAATGGGCGCCAGATCTGCGCCGTCAGGGACAACTCTCTTACGCATCGGCGATCGACAACTGCCTGTGGGACATACTTGGCAAAGCGGTTGGCTTGCCGGTGTACAAGATTCTTGGGGCTTACAAGGAGCGTATTTTAGGCTACGGCAGTTCTCAGCATCACAAGACGCTGGAGGAGTTTGTCACCGAAGTTCAAAAGTGTAAGGCTCAGGGATTCAAGGCGTACAAAATCCACCCGCCGGGAGGGGTTGAAGGGAACCCGGACAACTACAAATTGGACATGGAGATCTGCAAGGCCGTTCGCCAGGCTGCGGGGGATGACTTCACCCTGATGCTGGACCCGGTTGGGGTTTATAGCCGTTACGAGGCCATAGAGGTCGGACGCTTGCTTGACGAACTGGGATATATCGTCTATGAAGATCCGATACCGACAACGGACATTGATGGCCTAGTAAAGCTTTCCGCGGCCCTGGATGTGCCAATACACATCGGAGAGTTTCTCTTTTCGATCTACGACTATGGCGAGTATATTCGCCGAAACGCCCTGGATGACGTACGATTCGTCGTCGATAACGTGGGTGGCATCACGGGTGGCATGAAGATTGGCCGTCTGGCGGAGTGTTGTGGCATGCCCTGTGTCCCACACAATTGGGGCACGGTTTTTGATCAAGCCGTTCACTTCCACTGCGAACTGGCTATGCCAAATGCCCCATGGTTCGAGAAAACTCTTCCCTACGGGGACACGGGCGATCTTCAAGGCGCCAGCGATCTTCCATATGTAAAAACCAGTTTCCGGGTGGCAAAAGATGGTTACGTCTACGCGCCGACCCTGCCGGGTCTTGGATGCGAGGTCGACCGTAACATTCTGGACAAGATGACTCTGCGCGTCGAGACATAGCCTGAGCCATTTTCAGCAGCCTTAAAGGCCTGTGAAAGGATGTCAAAATGTCAAACTCGAGACCCATCGAGACCACTGGCAGGCGCGGATTTTTAAGTATGATGGCGGGGGCTGGCGCACTGGGCCTGATGTTTGCGCGGTCGGGTTCAGCGGCGACAAGGAAACCCTTGCGCGGGCTCTTTCCGATCGCTCAAACACCTTTTGCGGAATCGGGAAAGCTGGATCTGGATTCTTTGGTTCGGGAAGTGGAATTCATCGACCGTGGAAGAGTTCCAGGCTTTGTGTGGCCGCAGAAAGCCAGTGAATGGTCCGTCCTTACAGAGAAGGAGCGGCTTGAGGGGACGGAAGCAATCGCCTCAACGGGCAAGAAACTGCGGCCTGCAATTGTGATTGGCGTGCAGGCACCGAACGTGGCGACAGCGATGAAATATGCGAGACATGCGGAAAAAGCCGGTGCGGACGCGATCATCTCTCTGCCGCCAAGGGGCCAGAAGGACCCGAACGCCGTCTTGGACTATTACCAGCAGGTTGCCAAGTCTGTCAATCTTCCGATGTTCGCGCAGACAGTAGATGGCATAAGTGTCGACCTTCTTATCCGGATGTTCAAGTCCATTCCCAACCTGCGCTACGTCAAGGACGAAGCAGGCAATCCGCTGGAACGGGTCAGCCGATTACGACGCCTGAGTGGGGATCAAGTGAAGGTATTTGCAGGGAATGGCGTGACGATGATGATCAACGAAATGGAGCTTGGTTTCTCGGGCCTCTGCCCTGCGGCGTGGCTGGCCGATCTCTACACAGAAGCATGGAACCTCTGGTTTGCAGGCAAGCACCAGCAGGCGGCCGATATGTTCGGGAGAATCCTGATGGTGGAAAGCATGTGCCGACCTGCCGGTCCCGATTCAGGTAAGTATATCCTTTGCCTGCGAGATGTTTTCAAGACGTACACTTGGCGTAGCTATGCGATGTTTTCGCCACCAGGCGAAAGGAGTCCTCACCCCATTCAACATCTCGATGCGCAGGGTAAGCGGTGGGTGCGCCAGGCGTTGGAATTCGTCAAGCCTTACCTGAGAGCGTGAAGGAGAGCCATGTCAAAGAACCAGGAACCCGCAAGCAGTATTCTATCACGCCGCGATTTTGTTGCCGCATCCACGTTGGGAGCCATAGCAGCCACATCGGCCCTCGCCGATCCGGCTGCCGCAGCGGCACGAGCGGTGGGGATCAAGCCTCGGGATCTACCTAATCTCACTATTAAGCGGGTCAAGGTATATGCTACGAATCTGGGTGATCGCAAGCGACTCAATTCAACCGATCGTGGGGAGCTCGCTTGCGTGGTAACTGAAAGTGGGATTGAAGGTTTCTATAGCCTTGGCAACCGTGGAGGCACGGGAGCGCAATTCCTCAGGTACGCAAAACCCTTGCTGCCTGGCAAGAGTGCCATTAATCATCTCCAACTCAAGCCGAAGTATGTGGGAAGTCCGGCGCAGAACTGGTACGCATCGGCAGTGGACATCTGTCTTTGGGACATTCTCGGTAAGGCTGTAGGACTTCCGATCTACAGGCTGCTTGGAGGATATCATGACCGTGTGATGGCCTACGCAAGTTCCAACTATCATAACACCGTTGAGGCCTATGTTGAGGACATGGCGCGGGCCAAAGCGGCTCATTACCAGGGTTATAAGATTCACCCACCGGGCCGGCGTGTGGCAGGTGGACGCACCATTCCCGGCTATCAGGTCGACATGGAAGTCATCAAGGCAATCCGCAATGCAGCCGGGGATGATTTCGTATTGATGCACGACCCGGTCCAGCGATACACGCGCCGCGAGGCGCTGGAGGTGGGCCGCCTACTGGACAGGCTGAATTACCGCTGGTTCGAAGACCCCATTCAGACAACCGACATCGAGGGTCTCGCACAACTTTGCAGGGCACTAGACTTGGAGATCCACATCGGGGAATTCATTTATTCCCCCAATGATTTCCCCAAATACATCTTGGCGGAAGCACTCACCGTGGTTCGCTTTATTGCGGATAACGTCGGCGGAATCACCGGTGGAATGAAGGTGGGCCAAGTCGGCGAGTGCTTTTCCCTGCAGTGCGCACCGCACAATTGGGGCAATGTGTTTGACCTTGCAGTTCATTTCCAATGCGAACTTGCGATGCCAAACTGTTACTGGTTTGAAATGGCCTTGCCTGAGGAGGCTACCGACGTCCCTTACGTTAAGGAACGTTTCCGGATCGACAAAGAGGGATACATGGTTGCCCCCACAAAGCCTGGGCTCGGATTAGAAATCGATCGCGATATCCTCGACAAGGTGACCAAGAAGGTTGAGGTGTAATGGTGCCCCAGCAAACGGCGCAGTCTTGACCTAAGCTATTACCTCGTGGATCGTCGCCTACGAGGAAAATACCTTGCAGGTATGGGAATTTACCCCTGCCGGGGCAGACAACCGGCTGTGCAGTTGGCCACTCGTAAACAATCCCACTGCATTTTGTTTTCTCATCTAATGTCGGTGGTCACTTGGTTGTATTGTCGGCTTTCCTCCCTTTGATCTGGGCCTCGCCGGCGACGTGTCACATCCAAGGTTGACCCTGGCGCACCAAACTGCGGGCCGACCGTGTCACTATGGCAAGATCGCGCGCCGGGAAACCCAGGCCGCGCTTCGGTTCTGGCCATGTCACGACGATCAGGTCACCCGTCGCCGGAACTTCGTCGAGATGCGCCATCGCCTCGATCTGCCAATGACCGTGCGTCAACAACCATTTCTCTGATCTCATGTCTTTGTTCGTATCAGTGTCTAAGGATCCCGATGAAATGTAAGTCGTCGTGGGGACTGTGGGGACTTTTGTGGGGACCATGCACTTTTTTTTCAGGGGTCCTCAAATCTTATGGCACTTTGGAATCCGTTTTGTAACGCATTTGCAATCAGCTACATTCAATTAATGGAAATAGACTTGCGCGCGAATATGCCTCTTGGGCCCAAGGCAAGCGCGCTACAGACTGCGCCACGCCCCGATAGAGCAGACCGTCAACGCAAGGCCAGCAATAATGTGCCGCGCTGCGCAGTCGGTCCAATCCTATTCTGCCAAGCTTCGACGGCTCAGTCTAGATGAATCTCGAAAGCGGGCTGGTGCGCGTGCCGCCCGATTAAAACTGGCGGGGAGCCGCCTCGTTCTTTACGATGCCGTAAGCCTTTCGCAAGATCGAGTCGAAGAGACTCTGTGGCAGAAGGACTTTAAGGAACGGCAGCCAATGTGACGCGCAGCCCACCCCGTAGCGCAGGCGTGGCGAACGCTCGCGGGCAGTCTTCGAGATAAGATGCGCCACCTTGCGCGGGTTGCCGCCCTTCCGAAGGCTTTCCTCAAGCATGTGATGCGCAGCCTGACGCACGGCATCATAATCTGCGATGGCACTTGCGGCAATTGTGGATGTATCTAGAACACTGGTCTCAAAAGGGCCGGGTTCTACCAGCGAGACATGGATTCGCAACGGCCACACCTCGTGCCGAAGCGCCTCGGTATATCCCGCCAGGGCGTGTTTGGAGGCAGAGTAGAACGTTTCACCCGGCTCGCCCACCCAAGCGGCCAGCGACCCGACATTGATGATACGTCCTTGCCTTCGGGCCCGCATATAGGGGAGCACGGCGTTGGTCATACGGACAACTCCAAAAGAAGTTCGTTTCAAAGACGGCGCGAGCGCTTTCCATCGCTGTCTCCTCGGCAATACCCAGATGTAAGACGCCTGCGTTGTTGATGAGCACGCCGATTCGCCCCGCGCATAGAAGCACGTGGGCCACGACTCGTGCAACGGACTCCTGCGAACGGACATCGAGTTCCAGCATCTCGACACGGACCTCGTCCGGCTGCCGGCTCCGGCTGGTGCCAAAAACACGAAAGCCATTCTCGGCAAATACCTTGGCCGTCTCCTTACCGATGCCGGATGAAGCGCCGGTAATGAGCGCGGTGCGTTGAATTGTCTGTTGCTGTGCCATCGCAGATCAGGCTCGATTGTAGAACATTCCGCGCGCCTTGGTGCATCGATAAAGCGATGGCGTCAATGCACTGGAGTGGTCACTGCTAGATTGTTCAGACGCCGCGTACAAAGCCTGCAAGAATCCAGGGCGACTGTTCCTGGCACAACCGGGCTCTCCCTTGAGGCCTTGGGTTACAATTCAACTCTGGCTGAGAGAATGGAGCGATGGGACGGGATTTGCGAATCGGCTGCTGCGGTTTTCCGGAAAGTCTGGCGCGCTATGCCAGTGAATTCAGCGTGGCCGAGGTTCAGCAGACGTTTTATCAGCCGCCGATGGAAAGGACGCTCGAAAAGTGGAGAAACCGGGTTCCCGAAGACTTCGAATTCACGCTGAAGGCCTGGCAACTGATCACCCACGAATCATCGAGTCCCACTTACCGCCGTTTGCGCGAGAAGCTGAACGACAGGGAAAAACGGGAGGCGGGGTGTTTCCGGCTGAATTCGACGGTGATGGCGGCCTGGCAGCGCACGCTTGAATGCGCACGCATCCTGCACAGCCGCTTGATTCTCTTCCAGTGCCCCGCCCGATTCGCGCCTACTACCACAAATATATCCAATCTGCGGGCCTTCTTTGGCGAAATCCGCCAGAGAGCCGGGATGACCCGCAGGAGCGAGGATCTGATCTTTGCATGGGAACCTCGCGGCAAATGGAAATCCGAAGTGGTCCACGAACTTTGCGAGGATCTGGGACTGGTCCATGGCGTCGACCCTTTTTCTCAGCACACGACGACAAAAGGGATAGGATATTTCCGCTTGCACGGCCGGGGCGGGTATCGCTACCGTTACACGGACGGCGACCTGGAACAACTGCTTGAAAGAGCCCGGCAGAGTAAACCGTGTTACGTCCTGTTCAATAACATCGCGATGCTGGCTGACGCCAGGCGCTTTGTGAAGCTCGTCGCGGCAGCTTGAGATCGTTTCAAGAAAAAATCTCGCTCAGGCGAAGGCGCAAGAATCACGGATCACCGAAAGAGAGTTGGAAAGTGCAGAACTTGAATAGCTGTCGTCTGCGTGATCCAGCGGAAAATCCCGCGGCGGAAACGCCACTGTTACCGATGCCCCGGCAACGGACTTTTCCTCATCAGGTAAGCATTTCGCTCTTCTTCGGGAAAGCGCTCGACGGCGTACCGGAGCATGGTGCGCGGCATGGACTGGTGGTGAGTTTTGAGAAATCGCTTCAGCGCGGGAAGGTCGCGCTTGCCTGCCTCGCGGAGCATCCAGCCGGTAGCTTTGTGGATCAGATCTTCGGGATCGCCAAGAAGCATTTGGGCGATGCGGAAAGTGTGTACCGTCTGACCGTGGCGGATGAACCACAAGGTCGCGACGATGGCAATGCGCCGGTCCCAAACCCGCCACGAGCGTGCCAGCCGGTCGAGAACGCCTTTGTCCCGGTGGAGCAGCCAGGCGCCCACGATATAAGGAGCGGAGTCGTCCACCCCGTCCCAGTTGCGGATGGTGGAGCGATTCCTCAAGTAATACTTGAAGAGTGTCTCCTTATCACGTTTGTTTCCCGAAGCAAATTTCTTCCGGAGGATGGCGTGGGCAAGCGTCCGTTCCTCGTGTACGTGGGATGTCATGAGCGTTTTGAGCTCGCGTAGTGGCAAGGCGTCATACCCTTTGGCTATCTTCCGTATCACAGGCACAGGAACGCCGAGAAAGACGTCGTCGCCGAGATTCTTGAAAAACCAGCGAAAACCCGTTGCCTTGTCCGCGTTGGCCTCCCGTTCGAGAGCTGTGCGCACTTGGGCCAACATTTCCTTGCCGTTAGCGGCTTCATCGAGTCGTTTCCCCAAGATTCCCTCCAACAATCCGTTTCTGGTTACGCCAGTGCGAAGCCGGCCGAGTTCTCTACCCTTGCGCGGCCAGGCCGTTGAAGCGGTCTGCCTGGTTTC
>JAKAWN010000253.1 GCA_021827245.1 Acidobacteriota bacterium
GTCTCCGAGGGCAACTGAGCGTGCAAGACGGCCGTTGCGACGGCACCGAGCGTTTCTTCAATTGCCAGGCGCGCGTCGCCGATGTCGCGCAACCGCTGCTTGGGGTCTTTCATCAGGCAGTGATGAACGAGCTTCTGAATCACCACGGGCGTGCTTGCCGGCAGGGCGTTCCAGTCCGGCTCCTTCATCAGCACCGCCGCCAGCACCTCTGAAATCGTTTCTCCCTCGAATGCCCTCCGCCCTGCCAGCATCTCGAAGAGCACGCACCCGAACGCCCAGATGTCCGTCCGCCGGTCCACCGGCTGCCCCTTGGCCTGCTCCGGGCTCATGTAGGCCGCCGTGCCCAGAATCGTCCCCGCTCGCGTTGCCGTCGTGCTCAGCGTGGAGGCGTCTGTCGGGACGGCCTTCAGACCGGCCTCGGAAGGCGCCGGGCCAAAGCCCGGCGCTGCGGCCTTGGCGAGGCCGAAGTCCAGCACCTTGACGGTACCTTCGGGGGTGATCTTCACGTTGGCCGGTTTCAGATCGCGATGGATGACGCCGTGCTCGTGCGCGTATTCCAGCGCCTCGGCAATCTGCCGGGCGATGCCGAGCGATTCCTGCAGGGGCGACCCTCGTGGTTGCCCGTGGGCGGGCACAAGGCCCGCCCCTGCAATGCGTTCGGCCAGCGTTGGGCCTTCGACCAGCTCCATTACCAGCGTATGGATGCCGTTTGATTCTTCGAGGTCATGAATGGCCGCAATTTTGGGATGATTCAGCGAGGCCAGCGTGCGGGCTTCGCGCTCAAAGCGCGCCATGCGCTGAGCGTCGAGGGCCATCGCCGCCGGCAGGATTTTCAGGGCGACGTCGCGTCCCAGCTTCGTGTCCCGCGCCCTGTAGACTTCGCCCATGCTCCCCGCGCCCAGCTTCCCTGTCAGCCGATAATGCGAGATCATGGCGCCGGGCTCAAGTGCAGCCGTGGACGGGTCCGGCAAATTCCCATCTGCCGCCAGAGCCTTCGCTTCCGCCTCTATGGCCGGAGATTCCAGAAAGCTCCCAGCCTGGTCCGCCTTTGCCAGGAGGAATTCAACTTCACGGCGCAGGTCTTCGTCTCCGGCGCAGGCTTTTGCCAGGAATGCCGGGCACTCGCTCTTGTTGCGCTCCCGCGCCGCATGGTAGAGCCGCTCGATCTGCCGCCAGCGTTCAGGCTCCATTTCGCTTATCTCCGCTCAGTTCGCCGTAAAGCCACGCCCGGGCCATGTCCCAGTCCCGTTGCACCGTCTTGGTGGAAATCCCGAGCGCCTCAGCCGTCTCCTCCAGGTTCAACCCGCCAAAGAAGCGCAGTTCGACCACATGGCTCTTTCTGGGGTCGACCGCCGCCAGCCGGTTGAGCGCATCGTCAAGCTCCAGAAGGTTTGCCTCAGAGGGGCGGCCGGCAGCCAATCCTTCATTAAGCTGAATTTGCACCTTTCCGGCGCCGCGCTTCAGGCTGTGCCGGGAGCGGGCATGGTCTACCAGAATCTGCCGCATCGCCCGGGCGCAAAGAGCGAAGAAGTGAGCGCGGTCGTGCCAATTGACCTTGCGGGCATCCACCAACCGCAGGTAGGCCTCATTGACCAGCGCAGTGGCCTGGAGGGTGTGGTTGGGACGCTGGCCTGCCATCAGACGGCCGGCAATGCGATGGAGTTCGTGGCAGACCAGGGGCGTGAGGCGATCCAGGGCTTCCTTGTTTCCATCGCCCCAGGCCTGGAGCAACAATGTGACCTCGTGGGCTGAAGACGAACGCAGCATAGCCTCCCCCCGAGATAGCAGTACTAATTAGTTAAATGATATCACCCCGGAAAGTGACAATCCATCGGCCCATTTCTCCGGGAACTTTTCCACTGGCCATGTCCATTTTGCCTGCCCTTTCCCGTTCTTGAGGTTGAGGGCGGCAAATCAACCGAAGCCGCTTGGAATCCGACCGCAAAGCCGGGGGCACGAGCACCCCCGGCCCGCCCGCGGCAAACCAAAACTTGGAGGTGCGGCGATGAAAACGATTCGAAACTTTATGATATTGGTTGCGACATCCTTGGTGCTCCTCGTCCTGGCAGCGACAGGAGCGAAGGGACAGGCCCTTGGGTCAACTCAATTCACCGGGACATTTACTCTTCCCTTTGAGGCCCAGTTGGGCGCGATGACACTGCCCGCAGGGGACTATAGCATTCGCTATGGGCGACTAAACAACGGAGGAATCTACACGGTGGCGATTACCGCCAAAGCAGAAGGGGGTCCGCACGGTTGGGTTCTCCCAGAGTCGGCCGACCCTATTTCAGCAACGAAGAATGCGCTCGTCTGTGTTCGCCAGGGCAACAAAATAACCGTCCGCGCGCTTGAGTTAGCAGAGATCGGCGAGTCAGTCAGCTTTGCACTGCCACACGGACCGGAGCTGATGGCGAAACTGCGGAACCACAATGGAAACATCCAACTGGCCGAAATGCGTGTACCCGTTGAGCGCGTGCCAATCAAAGTGAACGCAAAGTAGCTCCAGGATGAGATGGTCCATTTGGAGCGATGGAGCTCGCCCACGGCGCGATGCAGGCGCCGCGGGCTTTTGCAGATCGCAACGGAGAAACCCATGGCAAGGACGGCATGGGTACGGTTTGCGGGCTGGCGGAGAGGCTGATTGTCAGGTTCCGCGATTTTGCGAAGAAAGTTTGCGGACCTCGGGACCGGAGGTCACGCTGCGTCAGAAGGGATTGGTTTGGAGCGGCGAGTAGAATCGCTTCGCGAGCTCCTGGGCTCTACGACGACGCCGGACGCGCGGCCTGCCCGCGCCTTTGGTGACACCGGTCCTCTCGGCAGCGACAGCCATTTCAGCGTGAGCCGGGATACGTTCCATTATTGCGTGCTGGCCAGGGAATGCCTCAGCCGGGCCCGGAGGGACAACCTGCTGGCGGCTCTTTACGCCCAGGCGGCGCAGGGCGAAGGCCGCTTCAGGTTCCATAGCCTCTATGGACGTGGCGGAAAGATCGCCCCTGACCTGGCGATGGAAGGAGCCTGCGGCCGGTCGGACGCCTGGCTGATCGGCCATTTCAAAGACCCGCAGCCTATTCCCCAAGGTTCGTCGTACCTGCTCTTGCCCGCCTTACAAACGGCCAGCTTAAGGCGCTGGCCACGTTTCTGCGATGTCAGAAGGAAAGTCGCAGGTTGGGATTTCGCGCTGGCAGCCACGGCATCGCCTTCTATGCCGTGGGTTCGTCTGCTCCAAGTCTGCTAAAATCCCATGGCAGAAAACCGGTGCGGTGGCCGTCAGGGTATGTTCTTGCGAAGCTAAGAACTCGCCAGCAAGCGGTGTGCATTTGCTGCCAGGCAGGCTTCGAGCCCTGAGCCGTGCAGAGATTCCTACGTGAGAAAAACCATGACGGCCGGCGATCCAACGGCTGCGTACTGGCCAGTGAAGCGGAGCCTGCCGGTTTGCCGGTCCACGCGAAACGCGGCAACGTTGTCGGAGCGCTGGTTTAACGAATATATAAAATTACCCGATGGATCAATCGTGACGCTGCGCGGGTAGTCGCTGTGGGTCCATTCCTCGCCCACGTAAGTCAGTTTACCGTCCTGCCCGATGGAGAAGATGGTGATCGTGTCGCGCAGGCGGTTGGCGCCGTATATGAATTTTGCGTCCGGCGAAATCCTGATTTCAGAGCAGAAGTTGGTTCCGACAAAGCCCTTGGGAAGAGTTGAAATCACCTGTTTCTGCGTCATGTTTCCGGTGGAGTCATCATAGTCGAAGACGACCACCGCAGAGCCCTCCTCCTGAATGCAATAGAACCAACGGCCGTTTGGGTGAAAGACAAAATGGCGCGGGCCGTCTCCGGGGGGAACGGCGATCTCGTGGGGATTGTTCGGGGTCAGCTTGCCTTTATCCACGTCGAAATTCCAGATCATGATTCTATCCATGCCAAGGTCAGTAGAAATCACGCGCTTTCCGCTGGGATCGACGCGAATCATGTGAGCGTGCGGCGCATCGTGCCCGCTGATGGCAAAACTTCCGGGCGGCGCGCTGGTGGCGTGCTGGGGTCCGACGGGACCTTTGTCCTGTTGAACATCGGTGGCAGAGCCCAGTCTGCCATTGGGAAGGATAGGAAGCACAGCCACACCTCCGCCGCCGTAATTGGCGACAAGAACATAACGTCCGGAAGGATGGACGCTGATGTGGGCAGGAATGGCGGCCCCGGAGCTGACCGTGTTCAGCTCCGTAAGGTGTCCGTTGGAGCGGTCGATCGCGTAGGCGGTGACGGCGCCGGAAGCCTTCCCCTGGAAACGGGCAAGCTCGTCGGACGAATACAAGTGCGTCCTGGAAGGGTCGAGCGCAAGCCACGACGGGTTTCTGGGATTTGCAAACACTTCGCGCTGGGTGAGCGCGCCGGTTGCAGGGTCCATTTCAAAAAGATAAATGCCCTGGCCACGGGCGACTTCACCTTCCGGCCCCAGCAAACTGTAACTTCCCACATAGACCAGCCGCGGCTTTCCTGAGGGTAGCGCCTGCTGGGCTTCCCGCGTTGGTTTCACTTCACCCTTTTGACCGCACGCGATCCCCGAGCCGGCTATGGCGATAGCGGCGGCGCTTTTCAGGAAATTGCGGCGTGACGGCTTGCCAAGACCGTTGCCGGACATCTGTGATTCATCCGTTGACATATAAGGCCCCTCCTTTTTCGTTGCTGGTAGATTGAAACCAAGAAAGCCAGATTATAACGTTATCCAACCAAAAACGTAGGCGTGGATTTTCGCAAGGGATGTGTTGGCCGCAGTGATACCGTGCAGCAAGGTAGTTCACCTTTGTACCTCATAGCCTACCGTCATTCACGGGCACGCAATGTTTAATTTCTTTCTTTTGCTTGTACTCGGAGTACAGGGGATGTATAAAGGCTTTATCCCAATCTCGGGGCTATCGGCCGGTGACCGCATAGACGCCAGAAGCGCCTGGCCACGACCAATCGGCTCCATGATCGGCTTTGGGTCTGCGTTGAGTCAAAACACCCGCAGACAGGGGGGTTCAGACCGTGGTTACCGGTTGGAGATCGCTGGCCTTCCATGGCAAGACCGCGCCGAGAGGTGCGACTGTGATGTGTGCCCACCTCAATCCGCGAGAGAAGAAGTGATGCTGAAGTCGACCGAATATCACGGGCTCCCCGGGTCTGAAACTGAGGATTATCAAGGCTTTCCTGCTCTCGGTTCGACCCTTAAGGTTCTTCTGGTCTGGCCGCGGATTCCGTCCTCCTTCTGGACTTTTGACGGAGTGCTGGACCTTGTGCGTATCGAGGCGAACCACCCTCCACTCGGCCTGCTGACCGTCGCCGCACTCTGCCCGAAGAACTGGACGCTGAGGTTGATTGACCGGAGTTTTGAGAGATTGCTCGATACAGACCTTCTCTGGGCCGATCTCGTCATGGTCAGTGGAATGCGCGTCCAGATAGATGACATTCGTGAAATCCTCCTCAGAGCACGGGCCCTGGGGAAGCGAACTATGATCGGCGGACCCCTTGCCAGCAGCGAACCTGAACTCTTGCTTCAACTGGCGGACCATGTGGTATCGGGCGAACCCGACGAGGTTTTCGCTGAAATTGCTTCTGACCTTGAGCGAGGCTCCGCCAGGCGCCTCTACGAAGTCAAAGAAAAACCTGACGTCAACAAGACGCCGCTCCCGCGCTTTGATCTTCTCAAATTCGAGAAGTATGCCTCCATGGCCGTTCAGTTCTCCCGCGGCTGCCCGTTCCAGTGCGAATTCTGCGACATCATCACCATCTACGGCAGGAAGCCTCGAACCAAGACCCCTGCCCAGGTGATGGCCGAACTTGATGCATTGGTTAAACTCGGCTGGCGCGACGAGGTGTTTATCGTGGACGACAATTTTATCGGGAACCATAAGCTGGCGCTCAAACTCTCTTTCGAACTCCAAGAATGGCAGAAACGCCGTGGCTATCCGCTCTTGTTTTACACCGAGGCATCGATGGACCTTGCCCAGAAGCCGGAATTGATCGACGCCATGGTGAAGGCGAACTTCTTTTACATCTTCATGGGAATCGAGAGCCCGTCTCCCAAGGCCTTGAAGGAAGCCAAGAAATATCAAAACCTGCGCCGTGATCCATTGGAGAGTGTTCGCTTCATCCAGAGCCGGGGTCTTTGGGTAACCGCGGGTTTCATCATCGGTTTCGATTCCGATACCGAAGAAATCTTTGAGCAGCAGAGAGACTTTATTGAGCAGGCGGCCATTCCATGGGCCATGGCCGGATTTCTGATGGCGCCTCCTACGACTCCGCTTTTTGATCGGATGCTGAAGGAGGGCCGGCTGCTGTCGGATTCCACGGCCACCAGTAACTTTGATCCTCCAAACTTCAAGACACTTTTGCCCCTGCCTGTCCTGCTGAAAGGGTTCAAGGAGACGCTTTCTTCCTTATACGCTCCCTCGACCTTCTACGACAGGTGCTACCGGTCGCTTCTGCAGTGGAAGCCTCGCGAGCCGCAGAAGGCGCCCGAAATCCCTCTCTGGACATTGATCAAAATCTGCGCTCGCTCGATCACTCGCCAGGGTTTCCTCTCAAGCTACCGGGCAGCGTACTGGAGATTCTTCTTTCGGCTCCTCGGACGGTGGCCTCGCGATCCACGAAAGCTCAGCCTGGGATTTGCGATGTTGCTCTCAGGACATCATTTCATACCCTACGCAAAGCGCGTCGAGGACCAGCTGGAGATAGAACTCGATAAATGGAGGATTGAGACGGAAGTCCCGGAATTTCATAATGAGACGGGTGTTTGTCAGGAATTGCTTTAGGCGCACTTCGTCACGACGAACGAGTTCTTAATTATCTCGGCGCTACGTGATTAGCCAACGTGTTTATTCTCAGTATGAGCTCTTTGAACTCACCGTGTAGTGAAAATCAATTTCGAGAATCATCGGTTTTGCAGCATCCCGCCAGGAGGTAATCCCGGGAATCGAACGGCGCGTGTGGGGCAATCGTCGGCCGCTGGGGCGGACTCCCGGGCGGTGTTTCATTGAGCTTAGCCTACTTGGGAAGCATTGCTTGCACAGTGAGTCCCTTCACAGCCGAATGTGATCGTCGTCACCATTAATGCCCTCGCCTGTATCTCGTCCACCTGAGCACTATTGTCCCGCTGCGCCCTTCGGCCGTACGCCCGGTTGCCATATCAATTTTGTTGATGGAATCCATAAGGATTGGAAGGGCTGTACTTGAAGTCCTCACCGATTGTCCGTACTTGGCGGGGGCAGAAACGGACCTTCGGGCACCTGGTCCAAAAGGTTGGCGTCCCGGCGTGTGATAAACCGTTTGTCTTGATTACGAATTTTGGAAAGATTGAGGGGGCCAATGACATAAGTCAATGGACTACCTCTGCCAGACCCTCTATCGGCGTTGGGATGCCTCAACGGTCCGCAAGCTCCTCCTTCACTCCAGATGGTCCGGCCTGCCTCTCACGAGTTGCCAGCTGATCCTGATGATCACTGCCGGGGATTCTGGTGTTGCGTCCGGTCCCCTTTGCCCGCATGCCGCTGCCACTACCCCGGCAGGCCCGATGAAACCCGAGCGCTTGCACTGTCCTATCGTCATCGGCCTTTCCCGTTTCTGAGGCGGGTCGGCTACCCAATGCTTACTTCAACTCGCTCGGGATTCCAAGGTTGACGGTGCGCGCATGCCTCAACCCGCCAAACCGCCGGATGCGGACCCGCAT
Organism: Acidobacteriota bacterium; assembly: GCA_021827245.1. Next base: position 7,699 of record JAKAWN010000253.1, read on the forward strand.
GTCCGGTGGTGTGACAGGGACAGCGGGCGACCGCTCAATCATGTCGATATTAGGCGTCGCGCCAGGTGCGCCTTCGTTCACAGAATCAGAAGTTTCCCGCCGATCCATCCGCCTCTTCTTGTTCGCGGATGTATTGGCGGACTTGCTCCAGCTCGAACCCGATCGTGGTCACGGCATACCCTCGGGCCCAGAAATGCTCGCCCGTGAAATTTCCCTCTTTGCCACAGAGCCGCGCAATCGCGATGGCGCTCTTCCCTTTCAGAAACCCGATCACCGAAGCGACCGGATGTTTCGGGGGAATCGCAATCATCATGTGCACATGGTCTCGCATCAGATGGCCTTACAGAATTTGGCAGTCTTTCTGCCGGGCCAGCGCATGGAAAATCTCCCCCAGTTGACGGCGCGTCTTCCCGAACAACACCTTGCGTCGTCGCTTGGGGACAAAAACCACGTGAGTCGGAGTAGGAATCATGGTTACCCATGACTCCCTCCACAGATCCGGACAAGCAGATTGTCCGCATCCGGCTCTTGCCTCAGGTAATAACGCCCATGCGGCGTAGCGGATAAGGATGGACGATGCGGACGGCAGGCAGCCAGCGGTCGATCAAGCGCCGCATTCGGTCCCAGCGGGCTCGTCCACGCTGGCTGCGCTGTGAGAGCGCACGGTGCCAGAGCCGGGCAACTTGGAACCGAAACAGCCACAACGCCGGAGTGTTCATGGGCACGCCGTAGTACTGGATGTGCCCGCGCACGATCGCTTGCAGCCACTGACCCTGTTGAGGAATGGGATTGTGCATGCGCCGCTGAAGCTCGGCTTTCACCTCGCTCAGCTTCGCCTGCAGCCGTTTGCGCATCGTCTGCCGCAGCACCGTAAACCTTCCGTTGCTTCTCTTCCTCACGCAGATGTGCGTGAAGCTGAGAAAATTGAACGTTTCCGGCTTCCCTTCTCCGCGCCTCTGCCGGTTATGGATCGCAAATGGACCAAATTCCAGCAGCCGCGTCTTCTGGGGATGCAATTCGAGTCGGAACTTTCGGAATCGCTCCTCCAGCTCCGTCCGGAACCGCTCGGCATCCGACTTCGCCTGGAAGCCCAGCACGATGTCATCCGCGAAGCGCACGACGATCACGTCGCCACAGGCTCGCTTCCGACGCCATGCTTGAACCCACAGGTCGAAGACGTAGTGGAGGTAGATGTTCGCCAGCAGCGGCGAAGCACTGCCACCCTGGGGCGTTCCTTCCTCCACCTGCAAGTGTTGCCCATCCTCCGGCGCGCCGGCGTTGAGCCATTTCTGGATCAACCACACGACGCGCCGGTCCGCAATCCGATGCTCGACGAACTTGACCAGGCATTCGTGCGAAATTTTGTCGAAATAGCTGCGAATATCAAGGTCGAGCACCCAGTTCACCCTTCTCGTCAACAGTCCCGTGTAGAGCGCGTCCAGCGCACGATGCGGGCTGCGCCCCGGCCGGAATCCATACGAAAAACCGAGAAAGTCGGTTTCGTAGATGGCGTTCAACACCTCGACCGCCGCCCGCTGGACAATTTTGTCTTCCAGCGCCGTCACGCCGAGCGGCCTTTGCCGCCCGTCGGCCTTGGGGATGTACACCCTGCGAACCGGCTTGGCCCGGTACGCTCCTCGCTTCAGCCTTGCGGAAAGGTCTTGGAGATTCTTCTCCAGCGCCTCGCCGTAGTGCCGCCACGTCTCGCCGTCCACGCCCAGCTCGGCTTCCCTCTTCAGGCTGAAGTAGGCCATGCGAAGCGTTTCCAGGCTGTAGATGTGGTGCAGGAGCGCGGTGAACCGCAACTTCTTATCCTTCTTTGCTGCTTGGCGTACCCGCTCCAGCGCACTGGGCGCGTCAGCCCGGCTCGGTGTCCGGGACGCGTTTTGCTGAGGCAGGTTCCCTTTAGCCAGACCCCTTCCCTCCGCCCCCTCCGCTGCCGGTGCACTGGCATTGTTCGGGGACTTCCCAGGTACTTCGGGTCTGTCCGACTTCCCCTGTTCGTTCATCATCGGCGCGTGTCCTTGGACTTCCCGACGCGATCCAAAGCCCAGTTAGCCTGACTTCCGCGCTCGGGCGAGTGAGGTATCGCATTGGCAATGAGATAGCATTTCATTCCGTCACTATGGCGAAAGGGCGGACCAACTTTTGACCGGCTTCATGACTTCTGCCGATATTT
>JAKAWN010000254.1 GCA_021827245.1 Acidobacteriota bacterium
TCGGCATCATCTATCAGACACTCAAGAACAACTGGGTCTTCGAGGATTTTCCCAACTTTGTTTTGGCCAAGGCCAAAGCTTAACAACGACTTCTGCTCGGTTGGAGTAGACAAACATCATAGGAGATTCAAAATGAAGGAACCCGCTAAGAAAGAAAAGAAACCCCGTCCATTGAAACTCGAACCCACGCCCGAGAACGTCGCACGCGTGAGGAAGGAATGCGAGGTTCGCGACTACCCCGTCAAGCTGATCATGCAAAAACTGAACTGCACCTATGTCAGCGCCGTGATCCTGGCACACGAGGCACAAAAGAAGTGAGGTCGAAACGACGTACCGGCAGACGATTGCTGGTGCGCCGTCCACGGTTTGATTACCGTGCTGATGAGACCAAGGAGGACGAGATGCTTTACACCGGAATTACCCTGGCAAAACGCCAGCACGCAAGAGCGCACAGCGTGAAGATCGTCATTGACGCCTCAAGTCCAGGAGAGGCCCTGGAAATTTCGAATTCATTTTTACGTGAGCGGAACGCCGCGGCGAGATTCAATCCAGCCCTGGCGGTCTACAAGCCATTTGAGACCGCGCAGCAGTTCAAGTTTTCAACCTCGCACCCGAACATAACGATCGACGACAGCTTGACCAAATAAGGACCACGAGCATGCAGAAATTTCAACTTGGACAGATCGTAGCGACGCCGGCAGCGCTGGCAGCGCTGACCGACGCCGAGGCGAATCCCCTGGAATATCTCCAGCGGCATGCCGCCGGTGACTGGGGCGAGATTAACGCTGAGGATCGGATGGCGAATAACCGTGCACTTGAAAATGGCGAGCGCATCTTGAGCGCCTATTCTCTGCCCTCTGGCCAACGCATCTGGATCATCACGGAGTGGGACCGAAGCGCGACAACGATCCTGTTGCCGGAAGAATATTAATCGTCTAGGATGGGAACCGATAAATTGTTTTAAGATCATCACTCGCAGGAAGCGGTTGAGCATTAGTGGCACCGGACAGTTGCGGCGCGTTGGTACTTCAATCATTACATCAAATTAAAGGAGGGTGAGAATGAGCTTACCGACGTATCGCAGCCAAAAGACGGTTAACGCCTTTAAGATCAAGAAGGTTGAGTTGGCGTCCCACGGCGGGGCGCTACTTTACCCGGAGGAGGACGGCGTCCCGCACGTGGCGGTTGACGCCGCCTATGTCAAGCGTCACGACCCGAAGACCGGGGGCTACTACGTGCGCTACCCCGACGGGTACGAGTCCTGGTCGCCAGCCGAAGCCTTTGAGTCCGGGTTCACGCGCGTCGATTAATGAAGGCGATCTATGCCGAGAGGACGTGTTGTGTCGTGCCGCCGCGTGGGCGCTACCCGGTCAAGCTTTCACCGCGCAGGCTGGGCAGCATGAACCTCGACAATGCGAGAGATTTTTGGCACGGTGAGAAGGACGGCGTTTTTCCCTGGGAGTCAGGGACGGTGGCATATCGGGAAATTACATGCCTGAGATGACGGATTTGCAGCTGGAGGAATACTAATACACCCGATGCTCGACACTTGAGCCTCTCAATATCTCTGGGGCTGCCCATCACCCCGGGTGGTTCTATCCCCCTCTGATCATTCAAACTAAGACTCTTCGGTACGTAATTTGCGGCTGGTCCCGAGCTGGTATCTTCTGAGTTCAGCGTGCGTGAGACACCAATTAGCGAAGCGGTTGAACAAGTTTCGCGGGTCTCACGTTCAGACCGTGGGCAAGCTTGACGATATTAAGCAAGCTCACATTCCGCTCACCGCGCTCTACGCCGCCGATGTAGTTGCGATGTAGACCGGCCAGTTCTGCAAGTTTTTCCTGGGACAATTTTTGCTCTAGCCTCAGCTTGCGGAGATGGCTGCCAAGCGCAATTCGCGGATCGGGATGTTGCACCCTGCTATATTGAAAAGCCTGACCACGATGAGTCTACACACGATAAGTGTGATATCCTTGGCAAAATCTATTGCACCGCTATGGCTATGACTAAGGCTTTAACGAAGATGTTTCTCGCGGAACTCGTACTGGTTGTTACCGTATACGCTAGTTTCCGATTCCTCGGTGGTTTTTCCTTCAGGAAAAGTGCCGTCCTTACTTTTGCTGCGTGGATTGTTTACGCAGTAGTTTACCGTGAGGCTTTGGCGATGAAGAAAGCGAGGCATGCCGAGAGGTCAATTCCCGCACTCGTTACACGCCGCCGGATTGAGAAGGTTTTTTCGCCTTTCAGGGTGTCTATCCAGCCCAATTGGTATGAGTTGCTGTCTGACTTCAAACTTATTCGGAGCGTAGAGGACTGGCATCGGGCTTTCGCGGAAGCCGGAAAGCTCCAAGCTTTGGAGGACCACATTTTTCGCAGGGGGCTCAATTTCACTGTGATTAGACCACCTTCAGATAACGGGCTTGAGCCGGGATTAGTCTTTTGGGATGACCGCAAGCTGTTTCTCAGCCATGATGCGGAGCTTAGAGAAGTACTTATTAGGGATAACTCAGTGCCGTCGGTTAAAGAAATCCTGGGGAAGCATCCTATTTTCGATCATCCGAGATCCCCAAGTCCGGCGCTATTCTTCCGCTCATTCGGCGGGTACCAGATTGGCTTGGAGGTTGGACCAGAATGGTGGGAGGAGCTCTGCAAATGTGGACAAGCTGGCGAACTAGCTGAGACGGAGGCGGATGCAGATTATCTGCTGTTTGGAAAAACCCGGCTAGTGATCGCTACGCTTCCCTACTCGGAGTTTGATGCGTATTACAAGAATCTCGGTGATAATCAGATGAATCGACAGGCAGAAGTGCTCGACAAGCAACTCGAAGCAAATGGCTGGACACGCAAAATTGAAGGGGACTCTGACATCCCAGATCCGTGGTCCCATCTTCAGCATAAATACTTCAAGGTTTCGCACCGACGCGTATAGCGATATTAAAGGTGTCGGAGGTCTGCTACCAAAACCCCAAAATACTCATGTGGTCAGGCTCTGGGTTCACCTTTTCCGTTTGGATTTACTCCTTCTTAGGCCAAGACCGGTGTGCCGTCAGCGGCGGGTACTGAGCTTCGATTTCGGGTGCTTCCTTGATTATTCGCTTAGCCTCTTCGATGGTCATTCCCTGTTCACCTTCAGCTTTTAACCCCGAGTTGGCAATCGCGTTATCGGGCGGAATGTACGGTCTTCCTGTCAACCGCTCGATGTAGTCCTTTCGGATCTTTTCCTGTTCCTCTGGCGAACGCTGTTGAAAACGCTTGATCAACTCGTCAGCGATCTCTTGTAGGGTCATTTCTTACCTCCGAGTCATTTAGCCGTGCTCTCTTGCCGAGCCACTCGTCGGCCTCCCTGGGGTTGTTAAACTCCCTGGTCTTGACCCCACCATCTGGTTGATAGATATTGAATTGCACGGCCCGATCAGCCGGTAGAGTGGCCAGCCGGTCCTGAACGCTCTTGGCGGCGGAGTCCTGAAAACTGAAGCCCGTCCAGTCGGGCGTCCTCGTCACGCGCACATTACCATTTGCGATCGCCTTCTCGGTCGTTTCCCAGGTCACCGTGCCCCTGGGAACAAGCCCCAGACGGCGGGCGGCAGTGCGGTGATTCTCCGCAGGCGTGAGCGGCTCGAATTTTCCGGTCACCGTGATCCAACCGGCGGGCGGCGTTTGTTCCTCGGTCATCTTCCTTGTAGTGGCGATATCATAACAGGTTACATGCTTTTTCTTGGGGCGCTAGATTCTACCTGTGGGATCTCATCACTTTTGGGTCGGGGGCTGCCATTCCTCCGTAATCTGCTATTTACACTCCACCAGCTTAGTGCGCCCGTGCTTACCGGTGCGCTGGACCCACAAATTAAGTTCCTCGCCACTAGCACGGACGTGCCACGTCTCCGGTCGCAGGAAACAGTCTCCGGTGGCAGCATAATCCATGCGGTCAAATACTCCGCATATCACAACGTAAGAGAAATACCGGTTTGTCCGCGTCTTGGACCACTAGAGATTATGTTATTCCTGAAGTGCAGGTTTCCAAGCAACTCCCAATCTAATACCGAGATTCATGGAGATAATTAACACGGCCTTTGAAATACTCAAGATCAAGTGTCTTCGAGATCGTGAGGGCCGCAACCGTATGCGTGAATTTGCCCGCTTCTCTGTATCCCTTCTTTTCGTATCGTTGGAGCGAAATCAGCATCAGCAAACTCTTATCGTAATCCTTCAGAATCCGCTTGAGGGATGTAGTGGAGCAGTAGAGTCGCCCGCCGGGATGAGGACCCCGGTCATCGTGCTGGCTTTCACGGCCCCATGCCTGTGCTTCCAAGGCTCGCTTTCCGCGTTTATCGAGCCAATAGCGACGAAAAGGATCATTTGTTTTGAGCGCCAAGGTGGAGATGAAATCGCGTGCTAAACGTGACCTTGAATTGGCGTAAGGCGTCCCAAATGGATCATGTTCATCGAGTCGCGTCTCTGCGGAGGCAGTAAAAACCCAAGGTATGTACTCCTTTTTGTTCCCTCTGGAATACTCGATATCGTCTTCGCTTTCGTGGTAAGCAGGGACCCATGCAAGCATCGGTTTTTCACGCATTAGCTTGCGAGCCAGTTTTCCGGCCTTCTGTGGAGGCACAAGGGCCGATGAAATATGAACCTCAATGTTGTCGGCTGAGTGCCAGGAACCTTGGACAACAACTTTCTTCCCTAGGCGAAGACTAAGGCCTGCGAGAGACAAGAGCTTGTCCCGGTCACCAGTAAGGCCAAGACCTCCCTTTGCCTTTTCAAGAAGAATTTGGAGCGTATCAAGCGGCGTTCTGTCTGTCCCGTCTGACAGCCAGAGCCCGTCCTCTCTGCTAAGAAGGTGGCGCCCGAGCCACATGCCCCAAGGATCATCTTCATGCAGCCAATGCTGCGTTACAGGGAAATTGTTGAGCAGTTTCCCTGCGACGAGAAACAGCGCGTGCCAGCCGAGTTGCTGTCCCCATGAATGATACCGTGTGGTCATTCCGTATGAGGAATGCCTGTACGGTTCCCAGCGTCCATCAGGATCGTACATGCTGGATACCTTCGGGTCGAGCTGGTGAACTACCTCTGAAATCATATCTGCAACTTCCCAGAGGGGCCTCCCGAAAACTTCACTCAAATTACTAACGGCGTATTTGTGAAAGTCGTAATCCAGACCAAACTCGAATTTTGGTTTCGGGGCTTGCGCAGGGCGGCTGTGGTAGAAACCACCGCCTTGTCTGACTCTTTCCTTTAATTGTGGGTGGGGGGACAAGTCGACGCAACGTAGCTGTTTAACAGTATCTTCCGGCAATACGAGGCTTCCCAAATCAATACAGGCAAGTAAGGCACGCGCGGAAAAATGCCGCATCAGTACATGAGGGTTTTCTGTGTCTGTAGCGATGGAGAGAAGGAGGTCCTTGTAACGGGCAATTTCATCGGGATGATCAAGTGCCATTCTTGCTGAAGCAATTAACAACCAAAGCCGTGCATGTAAGTAATAGAACGTCAACTCCCGCGCCTGGAACGGCCCGGCAGTTTCTTCAGTGAACTTGTCAACGAGGGCATCTACGACATTCCATCGTCGGAATCTGGCGAGACACCGGACGCTGTGGGCAGCACGCCATCTATCCTCGGCGTGGGGTGAGCCGAGCATGCGCCAGACCAGACTGGCAGAGATCATTTGAACATTATCTTCAGGGTAGAGTCCATCCTCCCAAGGTCCATCGGTAACGTTGTCCGCGAGCTTGGCCGCTTCGCTTGCAAGCAATCGTTTTAGAGCCTTTTGAGCCTGACCGTCATCTGCGTTTGAGGAAATTAATGAAGCAATCGCAAGCCATATAGCGCCAGAGGCAGAGTTTTTGGGGCGTGCCAGTATTTTAACGAGTTCAAGTACCAGGTCGCCGATGGGCACGTCCGTGAGATCGGAAATCTCTCTTAGTTTGGATCTGCCGTAGTCTACAAGGTCGTCGGCATGAAGCAAAGTAAGCGGGATGGCCGCGTCCTTCAGCGTTTGGCGAAGCGCAGCTGAGGACATCCCCCATTTTTCCTTGCATTCCTTGAGTTCTTCGAGTTTCCAGTAAAAATTAAAATGTTCCAACTCACTTATGTTCCTGACGTATTGTGTTCGGGAATCAAACGGAACTTTTCGCCGAAGTGAAGAAAAAAACTCTCCTTTCAATTTCCAGATGGAATCAATGCTGTTTAGTTCTTTGATTGCTGCCACAAGGGAGTCCTGATCAGTGGGGTCTGTGGCCGCTGAGAGGGCTTTAAGTGCAGCGTGCTTATTATCGAGCTGATCGTCATCATGTAAGCTCAGGCGCGCGTCCTCTTCTCCTGTGTAATTGAGGCGTATATTGGAGACCCTATTTACCTTGGCAAAGCGTCGTTGCGCTGCGGAAAGGTAAGCCGTCGTCTCAGATGATCTGCCGAAAGTCTGCTCTGCAAGAGAGGCAAGTGCCTGAACAGTCCCATGCATGGCAACCTCCGGGTTGTTGTCTTCAAACTGCTTGATGAGTTCAGAGATAACTTCTGGCCTGGCCGTTCCTCCCTTGGATTCAATCGCCTTTGCAAATTCGCTTGTGCCGTCATTCCAGTACTCGGCAGGGTCTGCCAGGCGGTTGAGAGCCAAGGCCAGTTCGGGCTCGATCTTTCCATCGTTCACAAGTGCTATCAGGTAGGGCAACAACGTATAGCTTAAACGAATCTTTGAGCGGTCATCCCAACGGCTGAGTTTCGCGAGACCTCTAGGACCGGCTGCTTTAGATAAGCCTCTTGCAAACGCACCCCAAAAGAACTTTTCCGGCTCATCACCCATATTGAGTTCACAAATATTGGTTAGCGTGTGGAAATCACGCTCTTCGAGCTCATTCCCCTTTATAGAGCTTGCGAACAGAAGTAGCTCGTTCGTGAACTCGTAGTCTCCTGATCCGATGGCATCCATTTGTTCAAGTCCATATCGAAAATACGCAGAAGCTTCATCAATGCTCGCCGGCAATATTGCCTTGCCGAGGCTGGCAAGAAGATTTGCCCTGTGTGTAACATCGTTTTCTGCTTCTATGCTCTTCCGGGCTTGGAGAGCTTGTTCGCCAGCGAGCGCATGGAATCCCTTCCTCCTTGCCAAGATGGAAACGATTTGAATAAGCGTATATGCTCCGAGTTCCTGGCCATGTGCGGTTGCCAGAAACCGCTTTATAGAAGAAACGTTCAAGTCGCTTCGAACTCTGAGAGCCAGAATGGTCGCATCAAGACCGAGCATTTGAAACAGTTTGCCATACCTGTGTGTTTCGTATGCGTCATGGCTTTTTCTTGCGTTTTCCCAGGCTCTGAGCAATTCGATGAAAGCGCTATTCGCGCTTCGGGGCGATGCAGCAAGAAAAGACGCCAGCGCCTTTGTCATGTCCAGAAGCGGCTGGAGCTGATGATCAATAAAATCCTCTGCTTCTTGTTTCTGGTCGTAGTTGAGCCTGTGCTGATCTTTCTTGGTTTCTTGCTCAGCGCGTTTGCCGGACACGTACTTAGGAAGCCTCTCTTTGACCTTGTGCCGAAATTCTATGCCGGTCAGACTCTTGTTGATACGAGAACAGATCGGAACGAGTTCCTTCGGCAAGATATCCTTTTCATGCAGAACCTTATTCTTCGCGGCCGCAAGAAGAGCTGTCCGAAACACGAATGAGAACACATCGCGGTCATAGAGGTTGCTGCGCAGCGACCAGAGGGGCAGCCGTTCTTGGGGGACAAGTGCAGAAATGCTAAGTCCCTGATCGGTCATGCCTAGGGATAGGGCGAGAGCCGACGCCATCCGCAAACCGTCCTGAATCTGATATGCACGGTTACCTTGGTAGATTCTGGGAGAATCCAGGCCTGCCGATTTCCTGCAAGCCTGCGAAAGCTTGCGGACAAGCTCCTTTCTTTTCTGCTTTGAAAACTCTTGAAAAGACAAAGCTGCCGTTAAGGGACCTATATCGGTTAGCGCATCGATGAACCTCATCAGTCTGCGTTGGGGCAATGTTTGTATTGATACGGCTAGGAGAGAGTAATCAAAAATGTATTCACAAACTTCAAAGACATACCAGTCTTTCCACCCCTTCAGAATATGCACGGCGTGCTGAGGGCGATTCTCGCAAACAAGAAAAAATGGGACGGCCGCGACATCACACGCCTCGGGACGTGGATGGTCCGGTCTGTTATCGCGGTCGTCCCTCCGGTAGTAATCAAACCATTCGTCCGTGGCGATGGCATGGCGGTATGCTTCTTCGAAGTCTCCGGCCAGGGAATTGGCAATGGCCAGTCTGGCGTGGCGCGCGCCGGGCCAACCAGTCTTTGTTTCAAACAAACGGCGCTTCGCATCAACGTCGTGTGCCGCCACTACAAGATCGGGGTAGTCAAGGATGAAACTTGTTCCGCGTTGGTCGACGGCCGCAAGCGTCGATAGTTCCACGATGAGCTGGACAAGGCGATTGTAGTCACCCTTGATTGCAGCATGGAGAACGGCGGCCTTAATGCGCGCATGGCGGATATTGCGCTTTCCTACCGTACTGGTGATTTGTTGAGGCATACGGTCATCGAAAGCAAGCTCGAAGAGTTTTTGATCTTCGTCCAGGACTTGTAAGAGACTTGGAAGTGCACGGGCAGCGTATACGGAGGTGTCCTGTCGTGCGGAGAGATTCTCCGCGACACGCCGCAGCGCACTTTTTAAGGAGCCATACCGGTTTCGGACAAGTGTTTCGGTGGGTTCATCTCGAAACATCAACCCTTGGTTCGTTCGCTCCAGCAACGGTCGCAAGTCAGCGGCAAAGCTCTCTATAGCGCTTTGCTCCATCCCATGGGCACCGGCATATTCATCCAGGGGTACAGGGGGCGGCAAAATCGCAAGCCCTGCCAAGAAGGCGTCGGTATCTTCCTGTTTGTTTCCACGTTGAAACGCAGCATCCAGAGCGTCTGAGAGTCTCTGTTGAATGAGGTCATCCAGTTCGACGCCTTTGTGGATCTCTGATTTATCGAGAAGGCTGCGGTCACTTTTAACGAGATACTCCAAAACACGTGGATTTCCGCCAGAGCGGGATTGGGCAACATTGATCTCCGCTTGTGAAACCTTCTTGAGCCGTGGGCGCAGGTAGGCCGTAGTTTCGTCGATGGTGAAGGGACGGAGATCAAGCTCCTGACAGGGCGCATGTATCGAAGGTTTGCGCTCGGTTCGACAAGAAACTATCAGTTTTACGCCAGGGATGGGGGTGTGATGGAGGCTCTCCAAAAGGAGACTGGGAAATGCCCTTTCGTTTCGTTCTTGCGCGATCAATTCGGCGTTGTCTATAGCATCGATAAGCAGGACGAGCTCTCGCCCACTTGCTACTCGTTTGACGGTGCTCACGCATTGCGTTAAACGCCGACGGAATGTTCTTAGCAGAGATTCGACATCCGTTGCGTCCGGCAAAATAGGGTCGCACAGTCCGCGAAAAGCAAGGGTATTGGCAATATGGATAAGACCTTTCTTGGGCAGGTGCCTTGCATCCTCCGGGGAGCGATAGGCACCGCCACCGAAGCAGTCAAAAAAGACAACCTCGCTGTTCTCGCTCACGCCACTTGCAAGACTATCCATGAAGACGGTCTTGCCCATGCCGCCAGATGCATGAACTAGCAAGGGAGTTGAAAGGCTCGGAACAGTGGCAATGGCATCGGGGAGTTGTTCACGTTTGACAACTTTTCCGACCTTCGTGAGCGCAGGCGGGCAGGGTAAAAGGTCCTCAGGGTCACCAACACCCAAGACGGCGAGGATATCTGTGCGGGTTCCCCTACGCCATGTTCCATCCCACCGTTGTAAGGCGG
>JAKAWN010000255.1 GCA_021827245.1 Acidobacteriota bacterium
GCTGATCCAAGCCTCTCGTAATTTGCCTTGTGCTTGCCGTACGACACATAGTCGCTGATCAGCTTCGACAATTCGCTAGAGACTTCGTAGTTGGCTTTCAGGTACTCCTTGTATTCGGGCGCGTGCGAGCGTTCCTGGTACTCATTGATGTGCTGGAGGGTTGCCGTAATGTTCAAAGCCATCTCGGCCGCCAGCGGCGTAATATGGTCTATGGCCTTTTGCTGCCACGGCGAAGCCCACTCACGCCTGTCACTCATTTGCTGAAGCAGCTTGCCCAGATTGTTAACGTGCTCTTTGATAGTCCTGATCTGCTCGGCATGGCTTTGCCACGACGAGCTCAACAAGCTGAACTTGTGCATTTGATCCGCGTCGTCTCTCAGTTGCAGGGCGTGGGTCTTTGCCTTTCCTAGCAGGTCCGACACTTCCGGCGAATCCGCCACTGGCTCATCAGCGGCCTGGAGGGCCGGCAGCAAGTAGAGGGACGCCGCCAGAAAAAGCGCAAGGCCTAATGCATATCGAACCTTTTGCATGGTCATACCCTCCTTCTTTTCTCTCGGAAAATGGCTCGCCTGGACCCTATCCCTTATACATCACAATGATCTCTCAGAGCTTTTCACGTAGCTGTGACGCTGGTTACACGGAATTGTGAGGGATGCTATGTTCCGGGAATTATTGGAGTTTCAGATGCCGGAAGAATTCCCCCCCCACCATCCGGCGGGCACGCCGGATCATCAGGGATTCCCCGTATCACTGACCGCGTGAGTTGCCTTGGAGGCGGCTTCCGAAAGTGGGTGTAACGCTCATGCTTGCGGAATTGTCCCCAATGCCCACAGTCACCGTTACGGAAGTCCCGACGCCGGTCAGGTCGGTCTTCTTGTCGAAGGCAGAAATTTGAAACTGGTTCTGGCCAAGCGGCGTGATCTGGACCTTGACGTGCCCGCCATCCACGGGCTTATTGGAAACATACATTCCCGCCTTGGCCCCGTTTTGAAACAGCCTAAACGACCCTGCCGGCAGGGTGACTACAAAATCCCCGATCTGAATGGTAACCGTCTGGGTCAGCGGATCGACTGCAAGGCTGCTACCAAGACTGAGGGTGGCTTCCAGCCCAAAGCCCAGCGGCGGAGCCGTATAGATATGTAGGCTCGTTATGGAAAGGCTGTTGGATGGGGAAGGAGCGGCGCAGGCCTTGGCCGGGTATGCCGCAAGTGAGTGCAACCCGGAAAGTTGTCCGGTGGAAATTACGGAGTCAAAGCTCAGTGGCGTGGAACCAGCCAAGCCGAAAGTCGAGATGGCTCCAAACCCACCCGTGAATGCCGTATCGGCAGCATAGAGGAATGCTCCATCCCCGCTCACCGCCAGTCCGCCGGGGTAAAGAGCTCCCGCTCCTGCACCCACCGTGGCTTCTGGAGCACCCAGACTGCCATCCAAGCCCACGGGGAACGCGGTCACCGTATATTGGCCACTCGAGAAGTAGCCCTGGTTGCTTGAAAACAGTGTGCTGTCATCCACGCTCAGTGCCACCACCTGGTTACTCGAGACAGAACCCGTTGAAAATGGTGAATTCGTGAGCTCTGAAAGTGTGCCATCCGAATTGATGTTGAAAACGTCGATATCGGGTCCATTTCGCCCTGCGAAAAGCAGTGTGCCGGCGCAGTTGATATCGATGCCGGTAATGTAACCGCTTCCCTGATTGGCCGTAAAAGGCGAGCCGGAAACCGGCGTCAGCCCCCCGCCGGACTGAATGGCAAACATGGCCACTTTATTGGAATTGTAAAGCGCCACAGCGAGAAACTTTCCGTTTGGCGTGACTTTCATGCTGGTCGTCGCGCCGCCGGCAGAGACCGGGGAACCCGACGTCATTGGAGTGAGCGCACCCGTCGTTGAATCGATGCTGTAAATCGTGATGTTTCCGTCGGTCGTGCCTGCGTAGAGGTACTTCCCATCAGCTGTGGCAGCTAGAGAAATGCCGGAGAGGGTGGAGCTATTGGAACCTTGTGTGGCAAAGGGAGATCCGACAAGAGTCAGCGCGCCGGTGCTGGAATCGATTGTGAATGCACTGATACTGTTGCTGCCGGTGTTCGATGCATAGAGAAAGTCTCCGACGACGATGATGCGGTTGGAAGAATAGAGGCCGCCATGGGTACCCACTGTGCCGGCCGGGCCCGTTGCGAACGGCGATCCCGCAATTGGACCCAGGGTCCCCGCGTCCACAGCGAAGCCGGAAACTGAATTCACGACGTTTGTGTTGGTCGAATCATAAAGATCGTTATTGGTATAGACATACTCCTGGGCTTTCAGACCGGCCGCAAAAAACGCCAGAAGGATAACACTCCATACAGACCTTTCCATGTACTTCAGCATCAGCGTCCCCCCTCCTCAATTTCACACTCCGCGATGCTGCGTTGTCCTGATCGCTTCCGGTTAGACTTACTTAGTTCATGAAAAAAAGCAAGATGCAAAAAAGTTCACATCTGCCGGATGTGGCCGGGGGGATTTTTGGCCAATAACTCTCACAGACGCGATAACAGCCTGAGTGCAGGCCTTTCCAGGCCGCTTCACCAGCGGCCTGTGCGCCACTTCGGCGCACGCGCATATTTTCATCATCGATGGACGAGTTTAGGGCATGAGGTCAGCAGTAAAGGCTGTTTTCAGGCCAGGCGTTATGTCGCTTGCCTCCAATGAGGAATCGAGGTATGCCTGTGCAGTCAGCCCTGCTCCCAATGTACGCAAGCACACTGGGTCCTGCTGACACGGGGGCACACCGTCTTCAAGGGCTTCTAACGGTCTAGCGATGCCAGCGGATGGCAGCGGGATCGGTTGCATCAACGCTAGTACTCGCGGCATTGCCCCCGATACTCACCATCACCGTCACGGGATTGGCTAGACCCTCCAAGTCAATCTGCTTGGCGTAATCCGATATCTGGAATTGGTTCTGGCCAAGCGGCGTGATTTGAATTTTGAGCGTAGCACCGTCGATGGATCCATTGAAAACATCGCTGCCTGAGTTTGTGCCGCTCTGAAACGTCTTGAATGAGCCGGCCGGCAAGTTAATGGTAAAGCTTCCAACCTGAATGGTCACAGCCTGAGTAAGCGGATCCACCACAAGGCTGCTGTCAAGGCTCAGCGTGGCTTCCAGGTCAAAGCCCGGCGGCGGTCCGCCAAAGATTTGCAGGCTGGTGACATTAAGGCTTGTTGTTGAAGTGGAACTGGCGCAGGCTTTGGCCGGGTAGGCCGCGAGCGAATGTAATCCTGAAGTTTGTCCTGTCGAAGCCACAGAATCGAAGCTGAGTGGGCTGGTTCCACCCAGGGCAAAGGCAGAAACGGCAGCGTTCGTATCTGCGGCGAAAAGAAACCCACCATCCTTGCTGACAGCCAATCCGCCGGGGTAGAGAGTTCCGGTTCCTGTACCCACCGTGGCTTCTGGAGCGCTCAGGCTGCCATCCGAGCCCACGGCAAACGCCGTGACCGAATTGTTGCCCTGGTTGCTTGAAAACAGTGTGCTGTCATCTGTGCTCAGAGCCACCACCTGGTTGCTTGTCGGACCAGTATTCGTTGTGGGATCTATCGTTGAAAACGGCGAATTCGCCAGCTCAGAAAGCGTTCCCCCCGAATTGATATTGAATACATCGATGTCAGATCCTGATCGGCCTGCAAAAAGCAGTGTGCTGGCACAGTTGACATCGATGCCGGTAAGATAGCCGGCTGCTGACGATGCGGAAGAAAAAGGCGATCCGGAAACCTTCTGCAATGTCCCGTCAGTTTGGATGGCAAACATCGCCACTTCATTAAGAGGATAGAGGGCGACGGCAAGATATTTCCCGTCTGGCGTAACCTTCATGCTGGACATCGCTCCGCCCGCAGCAAATGGCGAACCCGACGCCAATGGTGTTAATGCGCCCGTCGTTGAGTCGATGCTGTAGATGGTAATGTTTCCGTCACCGGTAGTGCCCGCGTAAATATATTTCCCATCCGGCGTGGCAGCCAAAGAGATGCCGGCATAGGTGGCACTGTTTACACCCTCAGTGGCAACTGGCTGCCCGACAAGCGTCAGTCCGCCGGTGCTGGGATCGATCGTGAAGGCGGTAATGCTGTTGCTGCCCGAGTTTGAAGCATAAAGAAAATCTCCGACAACGATAATGCGGTTGGGTGCATAGAAACTGCTGCCGGAACCCAAGCCGCCAGTCGCAAACGGTGAACCGAGGCTCGTAAGCTCGGTCAACGATCCAGTCGCGAGGTCCAGGGAAAAGGCGGAAACAGAGTTTCCGGCCGCAAGGTCATTATTGGTGTAAACAAATTGGGCTTTCAGATCCGCCGCAAAGAACGTTAGCAAAACGAAACCCCAAACGAAGCATTTCATGTGTCTCAGCATCTTCGCTCTCCCTCCTCAGTTGTAGACCGATTGCTCTTGTTCTCTGGACCCTGTTCCGGCTTGGATTACCGACCGTCGTTACGGAGTGCGGCGGATTTGGGATGCTGGGATGCCATGAGCGGCATGGCAATCCTTGGAATACCTTGCGTTATCAACGAGATACTGAACATTACAGCCATTTGAGAACCACAGCACCCACGGCCCTTCCCCAACCGGAGGTTTTCTCTCTTGCACCCGACGCCCTGTCAGACTCACCTTGCATCTGTCTAATTCCATGGGACTTACTCAGCGCTACGAATGCTTACAGCACGTAATTCTAAAGTCATGTATGCTCGATGTCAATAGCCGATTGAGTTACTGATTAGTGGGTTAATGGGGCGTGTTTATGGCAGTCTTTGTTGGCGAGGCGCAGAGACGATCTGCGCTTAATTCAAATTGAGCCGAGGGTCGGCGGGTGCATGCCACCATGCAATACGACTTTGCCCCGCCAGCCCCGGGGGCTTTAACGTTTACCGGTATGAGGCTCCCGGAAAATTGCCATAACCGCGCTGATAGCCGGCCATGAAACCTTCTCGGTATTCACGCTTGTACTCTTTCTTACTGCCATAATCGTGGCTATAACCATGGTCCGCATCTTCGTACCGTTCATGCTTTGAGGGCCGGAAATCTTTGTTCTTTCTGCGATCTTTTCCCCCAACGATCAACCCATCCTCGTATCCGACCCGGAAGGCCACGCTGCGCTGGCCATGGCCATCTCGCCAATCATAACCGCTTTCGCCGCCGTAAGGAGGTTCGTCGGAAGGGCCGGCGAAACGGGCACTGCGGCCGTGGTATCCGTCGTTGTAACCGGCGCGATATCCCCTGCGGTATCCGCTCCGGTACCGATGCTCATTTCCCATGTACGATTCGTAGCCCCGCATGGCGCTGTCGTAATCCCTGCTCTCAATGCTGAACCCAACCTGTGCACGGCGGTCTTCGCGTCCGTGCCGAAAACCATCCAGGTAGCCGTTCTGATAGCCGTATTGGAATGCAGTGTGTACTCCCCGATTCTCGTGCTCGTGGGCAAAAGCCACACCACTCAGAGAAACGGCCACGATAAATGCAAAAGCCAGTCTAGAGATGTTTCTGACCATTTCTTCCTCCTTTCTGCACACTTCTGCGCGAGCAGCGACCCATGCCGCTCAAGTGCATTTCCTGGCAGACCCCACCAGTCCAGGAGGCAAAAACCTTGCCAAACGCATTAAGTCCTTGAAATTGTGTTAAGTCCCCTTAGGCAGGAAGGAACATCTTTTCACCAGCCAGTAAAAGTTGCACACGCCGGCTCGAAAGGTCGACATGCGAGGGCAAAGCCGTAGCGAGAGAGTGCCTACGCCTGGACCTGCACGGAGCCGATGGTGTGGGTCGCACGCCGAGTGCATCATCCGGAACCCATCTGCTCGCATCAGGCGCGGAGGGCTTTATTCCTGCGGCGCCTCCACTTTCTCGGCCGGGCGCACCGAGTCGCCGATCCACTGCAGATAGTTCGGCGAGCCATCGATAACGGGCAGGCAGATGATCTCCGGGGTGTGGTAGGAGTGAATCAGCGAAATCTCCGCTTTGATCTGCGGAAACAGGTCGCGGTTGGTTTTGATGAACATCAGGAATTCCTTGCTGTTATCGATCTTCCCTTCCCAGCGGAAAAGCGACTGGATGGGCTGTGTGATGTTGACGCAGGCCGCCAGCTTTTCTTCGATCAGCCGCCTTGCGATCTTGCGGCATTCCCGCCGGCTGCCAGCCGTAACCATGATGACGACTTTGTCGGTCACAAATCCTCCTTGCGGACGCAACCCATGCGGCAAAATCTGCGCTTAAGGGCAAGCGTGCAACGGAACCTGGTAAGCCTCGCGGCACCCGGCATGCTGCTGATAAGCCCTCATAGCATGTCATCGTCAGCCGACAGAAGCCTCTGCCTTTTCCGTTGCTACGCGGCTACAACAGATGCCTCGCGCATTTTGCCCTCAGCCCTTCGCTTCACTCGGTGCCGTTCGCAAGCCGAGGCGAAGCGGGCTCACCATGGGGGCGCTCCTTTTCCGCAGCCTTCCCGGAATCTTTTTTGCTGTTCCTTGCCAGTGACGACAGTTCCACTTTCAAGATACAACAGGCGTCGGCCACTCGCCAATGCCATGCATCACAAAATCCGGGAGTGCCGCACGCTGACCGCCAACTCTCAAGTGCGGGCAAGCCGGCCCTGTTCTCAACCGCCCGAAGTGGCAGTCAAAAAAGCACTCGAGCACAGCAGGTTGCACATCCTTTTTCGGGCAAACGGTGGTATTCTGGCGTGTACGCTGGCGCTGGCAAGGATGGAAGCTCCTATCAGGTTGCTGAAAAACGTGTAGCGGCGGCTTTATGCCGCCATACGCCGATTGAAAAGGCTGAAGTTATGGCGACCTGAGGTCGCCGCTAAGGCTCAGGAACCTGGTTTTTCAGCAACCTGCTAATCCGCCGGTCAAAAGGTGAGGCTCGATACGGCTGCTAAGCCGGCAGCCGCGCAGATTGTAGAATTATGGATTTTCCTGATTGGGGTAGCAAGACGCTCAAGCGCAACGCCGTTTTCGTGCTGGCGCTGTTCAGTCTGGTTATGTTCATGCACGAAATCTTCGGCCACAACGGCTACCTGACTTACAGGCACCAGAAGAAAGAGTACAACCGTCTCCAGCAAGACGTTCAAACGCTCTCGCAGCAGAATCAAGAGCTCCAGCAGAAAATCAACGCCCTCAAGAACAATCCTGAGGCAGTCTTAAAACAGGCGCACGACCAACTGCACCTGGTCAAGCCAGGGCAGCTTGTCTATATGCTACCAGACAAGAAGGCCCCCCAGACCACAGCTAGCGCCCCGCAAACCTCGCCAGGAAAAAGCAAGCCCTGGCGATGAACCCGCCGCCGGGAAGCTGTTCTTTAGAATCGTCACGATGCGCCGGCCGCACCGTGTCCAATGAAAGAGAAATTCGCTTCAGCGAACCACGCCTTCCAGCGGACTGGAAGCGGTGGCATAGAGCTTTCTGGGAATGCGTCCGGCCAGGTACGCCTTGCGGCCCGCGGCGATGGCATGTTTCATGGCTTCTGCCATCAGCACGGGGTCCTGCGCTCCGGCGATTCCGGTGTTCATCAGCACGCCGTCCGCGCCCAATTCCATGGCAACGGTGGCATCGGAGGCAGTGCCGACTCCGGCATCAACAATGAGAGGAACTTCTGTAATCATCTCTCGCAGGATACGCAGATTGGCGAGGTTCTGGATGCCCATTCCGGAACCGATCGGCGCGCCCAGCGGCATCACGGCCGCAGCTCCGGCATCAATCAGCCGCCGCGCAGTAACCAGATCATCGTTGGTGTAAGGCATTACAACGAAACCCTCATGCACCAGCGTTTCAGTTGCTTTCACCAGCTCGAAATTGTCCGGGAAAAGCGTTTTCTGGTCGCCGATCACTTCCAGCTTGATCCAGTTCGATAAACCGACTTCTCGCGCCAGCCGCGCGGTCCGCACCGCCTCATCCGCGTTGTAACAGCCTGCGGTGTTCGGCAGAATGAAGAATTTGTTCCGATCGATATGATCGAGCATCGACTCTTTGCTCTTGTCCGTCAGGTTCACGCGCCGCACGGCCACCGTCACGATCTCTGCGCCGGAGGCTTCGTGCGCGCGCGCCATTTCCTGGAAACTCCGGTACTTCCCGGTGCCAACAATTAACCGCGAGCGGAATTCCTTGTTTGCAATCCGCAAAACATCGTTTTCCATTGGTCTTTAAATCTCCTCTCGAACATTCTAGTGACCAGTCTGCGAAATTGCAATTTGCGCCGCTGTCAGCGTCAGGGCACGGTTTTCAATCGCGGGTGGCGCACACGTTTAGAAGTTAAGAGTGCGGTGGGAAAGCTTTCAGGTACCTGTCTTATGCAAACGTCCGTGTCAAACGAAACTCTTCTTATTCGATCGGCCATTTGGGGATGGCTGCGTCTATTTCCGCCATGAGGCGGATGGTTTCCTTGATGGCCGTGGCAACCTTGCAGTAGTGCAACTGGTCATCATAGGTCAGCGGTCGGCCCGGCGGTCCTTGAGCCACTTTTCGCAATCCTGATATCCGCCGATATGGAAATTCCAGACTTCGGGCAAGACGCCTTCAAAGTACTGGCCCGTGGCATGCATCTTGCCCATGATCTCCCACAGGCGGGACGCCCGTGCCACAATTGATGTATACGCGCCCTTCATTCGCGGGCTTGCCCGTCCCCGGTTCCGGCTCGCCGGGTGCTACGTACTTCGGGAAGCCTTTCTCAACTACGTTTGAGCCTTTGACGGGATAGCGGGCAATTGGATTTTGGAGCATAGGTGATTCGAGCAGGTGCAAGGCGGAAAGCTCCCCGCCCAATCCGCAGAGCGAGCGGAAAAGATTTACGTCCGAAGTGAGCGGAACGCGGGGAAAGTCACTCTTCAGAAACTCCGCGTAGCGGGTCCGGTAGGTGGGCGAATGAAAGACGGCGTAAATGTAAGTGAAAATATCTTCCGGTCCGAACGTGGTCGCCGGTGGTAGCGGCGACTTTACGTCGCCATGCGCTTCGCCGTGGCGGGGTAAACCCGCCGCTACATCGCCCTTGCCGTCTGAAACAAATTTCAGTCCAAACCGCTTTTCCAGGTCTGCAATGAATTCCACGTTGAAGTTTGGCCGCCGTCCCTTTTGATCTTTGAAGCCGCATTCGCTTCTTGCGTGATGACGCGCAACGGGCCAAAGAGTGTTTCCGCCTCCTGTTCGGCCTCTTCCAGAGTGTTGGTGAGATAAACTCCCAAGCGTTCGTCGCCGGTGAAGTCGTAGGCCCACTTCTCCTGCTGGGCGGGTGTCAGGTCATGCCCGGCGAGCTGCATTCCCAATTTGAAGTGCGCCACAGCGTAGGGAGCTATCAGCAATTCAAAGCCAAAGATTCGAGGCAACAAGTGATCGCGCACGTACCCGGACCACATGCCAGCGTTGCCTTGGCGCATGAATTCTTCCCGGATATGGTCAATCACTGAGTAAAGAAACGTCCCGGTCCCGCAGGCTGGATCGAGAATCAGAACACGCGGGGACGTGGCTTTCTTCGTGGCATCGGCATCCTGCCCATGTCCCCGCACGGGCGGGACGCCCGTGCCACTACCTTCGTCTCGTTCGTATTCAATTGTGGACGTCTCTGCAAGCCCATCCGCGCATCCGAAGCGGGTTTTAAGAAGATAGTCCACGGACCGCACAAGGTAGGAAACTACCGGCTCCGGCGTGTAATAGACTCCGCGCGCTTCGCGCAATTTTTGGTCATAGGCCGCAAGGAAGGTTTCATAGAAATGGACAACCGGGTCTTGGCGGGCTTCGCGTTTGCCGAAGTCGGCGAGCACGGCTTCCATGTCCGTGTCCGCCAGGAGT
>JAKAWN010000256.1 GCA_021827245.1 Acidobacteriota bacterium
GATTTTTTCTCCAATGCCCAACCGTGGCTTCGACCACGGATTCACCCAGTTCGGGCACGATGATTTTGGTCGGCACGATTTTTCCCTCCTGAGCTGTCCGCGACATTTTCGACTAAAACCATATCTTCCTCGCGCTGGGCCAATCTTGCGCTGAAGGTCTGCTGAACGATGGCCTCCTGGTTAAGTGCATGCCGCGCGCCAGAGCCCTCCGCCGGACTCGAGCTTCGCGAGCGGCCAATGTAACGGAGTGGCCAGCGATTGCGGACCAGGTTGCTGAGCATGGGCCGTAGGAATTCCCATGCCCCCATGTTCTCCGGTTCTTCCTGGACCCACACGACTTCCTGTAGTCTCGGGTAGCGCTCCAGCACTTGCCGTACTTCGTCGATGCGAAATGGATAAAGTTGTTCAATCCGGCAAATGGCGATGTTGGTTTTCTTTTGGCGATACTCGCTGGTTACCAGATCAACATAAATTTTGCCGCTACAGAGGACCAGCCGCCGGATTTCATCGACCCTCTGGCTGGCATCGGCATCATCAATCACCGCCTGCCAGCTCCCTTCGGCCAAATCGCGAGGAGATGAAGCGACCAGTGGGTGGCGCAGCAGGCTTTTGGGAGTCATCACGATCAGCGGCAGGGGATCAACCTTCAGCAACAACGCTTGCCGTCGCAGCAAGTGAAAATACTGCGCCGCGGTCGTGCAGTTCGTAACTCGAAGGTTTGTCCCTGCTGCCAACTGGAGGAATCGCTCCGGACGCCCGCTGGAATGGTCGGGTCCTTGACCCTCGAACCCATGGGGCAGCAACATGACCAGGGAGGGAGTCAGGCCCCATTTCGCCCTAGCCGAAACTACGAATTCGTCGATCATCACCTGGGCGCCGTTGATGAAGTCTCCATATTGCGCTTCCCAGATAACCAGCCGGCTGGGTTCCTGCAAGCTATAGCCGTATTCGAATCCCACCACTGCGTTTTCGGTCAGCGGGGTGTTATGGATTTCAAAGGCCGCCTTGGCTTGCGCCAGAGCCTGCAGGGGAATATATTTCTGTCCACTGTTGACGTCGTGAAGGACGGCATGTCGCTGGCTGAACGTCCCTCGCTCGACGTCTTCTCCGGTCATCCGAATAGCCGTGCCGTCCTCGAGGATTGAAGCAAGCGCCAGTTCCTCCGCGGTAGCCCAGTCGATCGTTTTCGCATCAGGATCATCCAGAACTTTCGCTCTCCGGCTTCGGGCACGTTCCAGTTTGCGATGAACGCTAAATCCCTCAGGCAATTGCAAAAGGCTCCGGTTGAGCGCACGCAACGTCTCAAGCGGCACAGCGGTCTTCGCCTGGCGGGCGGCGCCGGGAGGTGGTGGTTCGGGCGGTTCCTCGGCCAGTTTTTCAGCAGGTTTCAGTGATTCAAGAACCTGCTGAAGGTGAGCCATCCTTTCCCGGATAAGTTCTTCCGTCCGGTTCAAGTCAACAATGCCGCGCTTGATGAGAGTGCTAGCCCACCGTTCCCGCACCGTGGGATGTTTTGCGATCTTTTCATAGAGGAGCGGCTGGGTGAAGCTTGGTTCATCGCCCTCGTTGTGTCCGTAGCGCCGGTATCCGAGCAAGTCGATGACGAAATCTTTCCCGAACTTGGCGCGATAAGCAAAAGCCAGACGGGCCACCTCGATGCACGCCAGGGGATCGTCGGCATTCACGTGGACCAGGGGTACTTTGAAGCCGCGCGCCAGGCCGCTGGCATAGATTGAACTGCGATATTCCTCTGCCGTCGTTGTATAGCCCAACTGGTTGTCCGCGATGATGTGGATGGTTCCTCCTGTTCCATAACCGGGCAGCCGGTAGAAGTTGAGAGTCTCTGCCACAACACCCTGGCCCGAAAAGGCCGCATCGCCGTGGATCAGGATCGGCAGGGTGCGCGCAGGATTGAAGACGGGCGGACCTTTCTTATCCATCACGGTGCCTGCCGCCCGCGCCATGCCTTCCGCCACGGGATTGACCGCTTCCAGGTGGCTCGGATTGGGAGGCATGGTTATGACGAGATCGACAGCCTGGCCGCCATTAATCGCGCGCCGGGCTCCCAAGTGGTATTTCACGTCACCGGTCCACCCGAGGTCTTCGCGGAAGTTGCGTGCCTGCACCGGGTCCTTGAAGATGGCCAGAATTTCCGCATAAGGCTTGTGCAAAATATGCGCCAGCACGTTCAGGCGCGCGCGGTGGGCCATGCCGATCAGGACGTTGCGCACGCTGGCCTCGGCTGCGCCGCCGACCAGTTCGTCCAGGATGGGAATCAGCATGTCGAGGCCTTCAACTGAAAAGCGGGTCTTCCCCGGAAAGGTGCGATGCAGGAAATGTTCAAAGACTTCCACTTGCGTCAGTCGTTCGAGCAGGGCGTTGGCGTCCACCGGATCGTTCGGATCGCGGAAACGCCGGGACTCGGCTGCCTCGTGCAGCCATTGCCGTTCTTCAGGATGGCGCAAGTGAGCGTAATCGTATCCGGTGGAAGAGCAGTAAATCTGGCGCAGCGCCTGGATGACCTCCAGCGCGTTCTTCTTGCCTGCGGCAATCGGGCCCACGATCAAGGTGGCGGGAAGACTGCGCAGATCGTCTTCACTGACGCCGTGAGATTCCGGGCGCAACGAGTAATCTCCCTGAGGTTCGCTCCCCAGCGGGTCGATCTGTGCGTCCATTTGGCCGAACTTCCGGATCGACTCCGCAAGATTGACCGCGCCAACGATCTTATCGATCTGGCCGGTGGGCGACGCTTCCGGGGATGGTTGAAATTCTTCAGGAGGGCTCCAATGCTCAAAGTAGGCCCGCGTACCTGCATCAACAGAATTAGGATTCGCGAGATATCTTTCGTATAATTCCAGGACGTAACCGAGATTAACACCCTGGAAATCCGTTCCTGTATTCATAATCTCATCCTGGGCGAATGCCAGCCGCGCCGAGATTTCTCCGGGTGCGCCAGGCGGCTGCGGAAAGATTTCATGAGGGGCTATTGGTCGCCCAAAAACGTTATATTTCCCCATCCCCCTGGCCGGTGCCGGCCCAGCACCAATAGATTAACACTGCAGATGACGAACTGCCCACCTTAAGGCACCGGCAAGAGACTTACGATGCTAATTTGCCAACTTGTGTAAACCTGTCTTGCACTTCAGCGTGCGAAGATTTACATTCCTGGGGTTGGATTCTCAAAGAGTAATCACTTGGATTGAGGTGGAGCTTAATGACCATTACCGATGTCGTTGTCCGCGATGTTCGATTCCCAACCTCACGGACACTTGCAGGTTCTGACGCTATGCATACGGCTCCAGACTATTCTGCTGCGTATGTGGTGCTGAAGACGGACAGCCCGGCAGGGCTGGAGGGCCATGGGCTGACTTTTACTTGCGGTCGTGGGACGGAAGTAGTGGTGGCGGCGATCGAAGCTCTCAAGCCCTTTGTTCTTGCCAGGCAATTGGAATCGATTACCTCAAACATGAAATCATTCTGGCGCAGCGTGACCAGCGACGGGCAGCTCCGATGGATCGGCCCGGAAAAAGGCGCCATCCACCTGGCTACGGGTGCATTGGTCAACGCTGTGTGGGACCTCTATGCCAAAGCGGAACGGAAACCAGTGTGGAAGCTTCTGCTGGACATGACACCGGAACAGCTTGTGGCGGTCATCGATTTTCGATACATCGCCGATGCGCTCAAGCCCGAAGAAGCGCTGGAAATCCTGCGGAGGAATCTACCTACCCGTGCGGCGCGCGAAGCAGAGATGCTCGAGCTGGGTTTCCCGGCCTATACCACTTCGGCGGCCTGGCTCGGCTATACCGAAGAGAAGTTGCGGCAACTTTGCCGCGAGGCCATTGCCCAAGGCTGGACGCACTTCAAGATGAAAGTGGGCGCCAACATTGAAGACGACGTCCGCCGCGCAACCCTGATCCGCGAGGAGATCGGGTGGGACCGGAAGCTGATGATGGACGCCAACCAGGTGTGGGGCGTGGATGAAGCCATCGCGAATATGAAGGTCCTGGCAAGGTTCAAGCCCTGGTGGATTGAAGAGCCGACGAGCCCCGATGACGTACTGGGCCATGCCCGTATTGCCAAGGCGATAGCGCCCATCGGAGTGGCAACCGGAGAGCAGTGCCAGAATCGCGTGATCTTCAAGCAGCTTTTCCAGGCGCAGGCCATCAAGTTCTGCCAGATTGACAGTTGCCGTGTGGGCAGCATCAACGAGATCCTCTCAATTTTGTTGATGGCTGCGAAGTTTGGAGTTCCTGTCTGCCCGCACGCGGGAGGCGTCGGTTTGTGCGAGTATGTGCAGCACCTGGCGATATTCGATTACATCGCCATTTCGGCCTCACTCGAAAACCGGATTCTGGAATATGTCGATCACCTGCACGAGCACTTTATCGATCCTGTGGTGATCAAGAACGGCCGCTACATGCCGCCGTCTGCCCCGGGTTACAGCATCACGATGAAGGCAAGATCCCTCGAGCAGTTTGAGTTCCCCAAGGGCGCGGCCTGGAGATCGTGGGGGGAAACATGCGCGTCATCGGGGAGGCGGGAAGCGAGGGAGTAATATTTACGCGCTGTCCGAGCAATCAACAACTATCGTGCGAATGTCGAGTTTCTGAAAACGCTGCCGATATCTAAAGTCTGTATTATCTAGAAGTTACAATTTTACTAAACGATTTGCGGTGAAAGTCCCAGAAATCCCATTTCGGGCGCTCGTACAGACTGTAGCCTACTTATGAAGCCTATCTTGCGCTGAGAATTCCTGCTCTCTTCCGCGCGCATGCATCTGTATCCCCCGAGCCTCAGGCGGACGCGGACTTGCTTTTCCGGCCAGCGACCCAGATCTTTCTTGCTGCGGCCTCGCCCAGGCTGGCGGGTTTGCTCCCCAGGAGCAGGCTCAAGGTTCCATCGCAGTTGCGGCTGATGACTTCCAACTGGACCCCCGGCCGGATGCCCAGCCGGTCAAAATACTCCAGCAACTTGCGGTCGCGCTCGTGCACGCTGTCGATCCGCACCTGCGAGCCGGGCGCGGTTTCCCACAGTTGTTCCAGGCCCAGCTTGCGCCGCTCGGCCGCGCTCTTATTGATCCGGTTGCCGTGGGGGCAAGCTCCATTCGGTCCCAGCTTTTCGATCAGCCGGGCTTCCAGGTCCTCTGAAACGGAGTGTTCCAGCCGTTCCGCCTCTTCGTGCACCTTATACCATTCCATGCCCAGCATCTCGTGCAGGAAGCGCTC
This sequence comes from Acidobacteriota bacterium, assembly GCA_021827245.1. Next base: position 5,226 of record JAKAWN010000256.1, read on the forward strand.
GACCAGATGATGCCGGAAGCGCAGCCGGTCAGAGATCTTTCGCCCTTCAGCGGTCAGCGTGATTCGGCCCTTGCGGTCCACGTGGGCGAGTTTGTCCCGGCACAGCCGCCGGAGAGCCAGCGCAACCGCCGGCGGCGAAACGTCCAGCCAGCGCGCGATCGTGGCCGCGATGGCTGCGCCCTCCTCGGCCTCCGCTTCGGCAATGGCCTTCAGGTAATCCTCTTTCGAGACCGTCAGTTTCATGCGCTTCTGTCTTTCAGGGTTCCAGCGTGGCGAACAGACTTATTGTCCGCACGTCCCAAACAAAAAGCAAGCGCCCGCCACGTCGCCGCACAGGCCGCAAAACCGCGGTCGATGCGTCGTTCGCCGAAGCGTACTGATGATATTGGCGGCATGGAAGTCAGCTCTAATGCCGATGGCGGCATGATTTGCGACGATGGAGACGCAGACATTGATTTTTGATTTCTACGATCAGCGAAGTTGAGCGGCGTAGAATGGCGTGACGCCGGAACCGCCCTGCCACAAGCCACATTGACCATCACAGCGGACTGGCGAAAATGAACCTCAATAAGCGCCTCTTGCTCAGCGAGGTAGCTGGCCCACCCAAGGCAAGCGTGGGCGCCATCTCCCACACGCGACCGTCGTTGAAGCCAGTTGGACGACGCCATCGCGCTTTTCGCAATTCCTCTCATCGGTACATCCTTTATCAAATTCATTGGATCCTTTGATAAGGAAGGTGGCACAAAAGTACCATTGACTTCCGTGCATGGGCCTCATACTCTGAGAGCCAGAAGCGGAGTGTTTGGTCCTGCTCCATCCACTAGCCTGCCCGCTCTCTGTAGCCAGTAATTCTGTAAGTCGCCGCCCTGCCCGGTGTGTGAGAATCGTTTCCCAATAGTGATGGCAACTTCGTCAATTTGGGTCCAAGGCCCCCTTCGAGCCTTGCGCAGAATCGTTTCAGTTAATCAACATGTCCAATGGTGCGGAACTTGTTAAGGTCGCCGAACGGGTCAGGCAATCAGGGTGGATTCTACTTTTGAGATGGAACCATGTTCTACGAATCAAGCCTGATTGGTGCTTTGATTGTCGCGGGCGCGTCTGTAGTCCGTCGCGACCAAGACCTCAACGGCGCTGACCATGATTTGCTCGTGGCCGTTGGCCTCATCGTCGCGACGGTATCCACGATGTTTTTGGCGATCCCTGCCATTGGGGCGTTCGGTCACCACACCTTCGACAACTACCTTTTTCTTGCGGACAGGGCTATTGGGCTCGACACGCTGGCCATTGCCCGAACCGTGTACAGCTATCCGACGCTCATGGGCGTGACAATCATTGCATACGTCGCACTGCCTGCCATAATCGGAATCGCATATGCCATCCAACGCTCCATGACCTTACTCTGGGCTGCGTTGATCGCCGCCGCGCTGGCTCCCTTCTGCTACCTGCTGGTCCCGGCCATCGGGCCAGTCTTTGCGTTCGCCAACTTCCCATGGTCCAATCCGCATCCGGCGGCGCAGATGATGCTGGTTCTCAGTGCGAACATTCCGCGCAATGTCTTTCCGAGCCTGCATTTTGCATGGGCGATGTTGATCTACATTAACTCGCGCCGCTGGTTCCGCGTGCCTGCGCTCGTTTTCCTCTTCCTGACCGCGGTTGCCACGATGGGCCTTGGCCAACACTACGCGGTGGACCTGATCGCGGCGGTTCCTTTCACGGTCGCAGTACAGTGGCTGGCGGAACGAGCGCCGGAAATGGCGCGTCACTGGAAGCTGCGGTGGAGCTCCGTAGGATTGACTCCAATCCTCAACCGCCGGATATTCGCTAACGGCGGAGACGAGCGTTCGGGGCCCCGGAAAGGGAGCGAGGTCAAGGGTAGACCGCGTGCCCTCCCCGTCGGGTCTGCGCCGTATCGCGGGAGAAAGCTTTTAAGTCAAGAGGAATCCATGTCCCATGAAGGACGCCGGTGAAAGAGACAGCCCTGCAAGGTTTCTTGTTCTTCGGTTGCCAGGATCAATGTTTGTATCGGGCGTCCTCGTTATATGTGGTTCCTGCCTCTTATAAATCTGTCGCACGAGAACCGCCATTGATGTAATCGACCTATGACTCAAGAGTTCTGGCCTGGGTTATGAGCTAGCGCTTCCGCACCTTGCTGCCGCAAGAAAGTGGCTTGTACAAATCGAAAGAGGTGTTCCGTGAAAACCTCATCTCTGATCGACCTGGATATCCGTGACACGACAATTCTGAAGGGGCTAGCGATCTCAGCCATTGTCCTCCACAACTATTTCCATCTCCTGAGTCCTGTACATGAGAATGAATTCGCTTTTGACCCGAACCATTTCCGGGTCTTTCTGGCCACCGTTGTGCATCCAATGCTGGCAATCCAGGCGATCTTTTCGTTCTTCGGACACTTCGGGGTGACTGTGTTCGTTTTCCTTTCGGCCTACGGTCTGTCCCGAAGCCATTGGGAAGTAACGCCCCGCTGGACCGCTTTTATGTGGAGCAGGATCAGAAAGCTATACCCAACATTCCTGCTGGTAATAGTACCCTGGTTTGTTGTAGGCAGCCTGCAGGCGGGACCGCTTCTCTCATTGAAGATGGCGGGACTTCGACTGGCACCGATGCTGGCCGGGTTCTCGAATTTTCTGCCAGGATACGGTTTGCCGCCAGTGGGTCCGTGGTGGTTCATCCCGTTCATCATGCAATTCTACGCTATCTGGCCGTTTATGCGGCGGCTCACTCTGAAGTTTGGCTACAGTGGCCTTCTGGTGCTTACCGGGTTCTCCATAATTCTCACTTACGCTTTGAATCCTTTGTTTTTGCACTGGTCCATCAATCTGATGGAGTCACCGATCGGGCACATGCCCACCCTTTGCCTGGGAATCATCGCAGCACGCTACCATCTACGGATTTCGCCGGGTCTGGTCCCCCTGGCCTGCGCCGTAGTGCTCCTGGGTAGTCAGTACTACGATTTCTGGCTGCTGACTTATGTTTGTGCAGCATTCGCTTCAGTCGGGCTGTACATCAGGCTCCGCACTGCCCTGAGAAGATACCGATGGCTGGAATGGGTCGGTCAGTGCTCACTGCTTCTGTTTCTGCTCAACGGTATTGTAAGGGTGTATGGTTTCATGACATAGTTTACAGGTTGTGTCAGGACATCCGTTACAGGGGGATGGGGTAAAGTCTTGGGCTGAGGAGGCTGAAGACGATGCCCTGGGCGAGGACGGATGTGAGTGAGGAGGGGGTGAAATTTGTGGTACGGGCGGTGAGCGGGAAGGAAACGATGGCGGGGCTGTGCCGGGAGTTTGGGATCTCGCGGCCGACGGGATATCGCTGGCGGTGCCGTTACGAGGAGGCGGGCAGCATAGCGGGAGTGGTGGAGAGGAGCCGCCGGCCGCAGCATAGCCCGAGGCGAACGGCTGGGGAGCGAGAAGATCGGGTGGTGGCTCTGCGGCAGCGGTGGGGGTGGGGAGCGAAGAAGATTGCCATTTTGCTGCGCGAGGAAGGGACGCCACTGACGGTGACGACGATCAACCGAATTCTGAAGCGGCGAGGCCTGGTGGTGGAGGAGGACCGTCACCTTCCAGCCTTGCAACGATTCGAACGCTCAAGGCCGAACGAATTGTGGCAGATGGACGGCAAGGGAGAATTTCAGGTGCGCGACGGGACCTGTTATCCGCTGTCGATTCTGGACGACCACAGCCGTTACGCGGTAGGGCTTTACGGCTTGCCGGCGTTGACGGCCGAAGCTGTGCAGACCTGTCTGGTGCGAACGTTTGAGCGCTATGGCCTGCCGGAGGCGATGCTGATGGACCATGGATCGCTGTGGTGGTCAACGACCAACGGGTACGGGCTGACGTGGCTGTCGGTGTGGCTGATGGAACAAGGGATTCGGCTGCACTACGGACAGGTGCGGCATCCGCAAACGCAAGGGAAGGTGGAGCGATTCCACCGCACGCTGGCGGAGGCGGTGCGGCACCACGGTCGGCCCGAGCGGTTGGCAGACTGGCCGGGCTGGCTGGAGGAATTTCAGCGGACCTACAACGAGCTACGACCTCACGAAGCGCTGGGAATGCAGAGGCCCTGGGAGCGCTATGGGCCCAGCTCGCGGAGCTATCAGCCGAACCCGCCCGAGTGGGAATATCCCAGCGGCAGCCTGGTGCGGAGGCTGAACACCCAGGGCTGCCTGGACTACAACGGCCGACGCTGGTTCGTGTGTGAGGCGCTGTCGGGGCGCTGGGTACGGCTGGAACAGTTGGATGAACTTCTGCTGGTGAGCTATCGGCACATGTACGTGCGCGAGATCGATCTCCAGCAGGGCAGCACGCGACCCCTGGTGGTTTCGGGCGAGGTTGGCAGGGCTCTCCGGTCGCCCTCCGGGCTCCCTCCGAGCCCTGCCAACGCACTAAACGAAGTGGAGGAAGTGTAACCAATGTCCTGACACACGATGCAACGCATGTCTTGACACTCAACACACAAGGGGCGCCCCTGCAGGAGTCGCCTGCGGAGGCTCCTACCGCCACCATCGA